>NZ_JBUYWD010000028.1:0-66878 GCF_055231015.1 Rhodococcus quanlei
TGCCGACAAGCGTGCGGCCACGGCCGGCCAGCACGGCGGCGAGGTACTCGACTCCCCACTGGGGCAGACCGCCGCGATATTCCACGATCACCACACTTGCAGAAGGGTCCGACATCGATACGCCGCCCGCACTTCAGGGGCGGCTCCCATTTTGATCGGAACCCCCCTCTCTCACACCATTTCCCCAGTGCGCTCGTTGGTAATCACCTACCCACTGCGCGCGCAACCCGCCGAACCAGGTCGGCGTCGATTCCTCACGACGCATCCCGTCGACAATCACCGGCATGGCTCCGGCAGGCTGAGGACAAACATCACTCAGCCAACGCACCCGCTCAGATAGGTGCACATATGCTCACGTTTGCTCAGAAAGTGTCGAACAGTTCAAACCCCTGCGGTGTCGGTCCCCAATGTTGCGGCGAGGTGGCCTGGCCCGGTCGTGCCGGCTGCGATGGTGATTCGCAGTCGAAACCTAGCCGACAGCAGGTCGACGCGCATAGGCTTACAGGGCTGCTTCATCACCTGAAAAGAAGGATGGCACTGGTCATGGGGTCGATCACCACACCGGACGGCGTCGAGATCTTCTACAAGGACTGGGGGCAGGGTCAGCCGATCGTGTTCAGTCACGGTTGGCCGCTGTCGGCCGACGATTGGGACGCGCAGATGATGTTCTTTCTGGAGCGTGGATACCGCGTGGTCGCCCATGATCGGCGCGGGCACGGGCGATCGGCGCAGACCGGCGACGGTCACGACATGGATCATTACGCCGACGACCTGGCGGCGCTGACCGAGCACCTGGATCTACACGATGCGGTTCACGTCGGTCACTCCACCGGCGGCGGCGAGGTGGCCCGCTACCTGGGGAGACACGGCGAAAGCAGGGTGGCCAAGGCTGTTCTGATCAGCTCGGTGCCGCCGTTGATGGTGCAGACCGAGGCCAATCCGGGTGGGCTGCCGAAAGAGGTGTTCGACGGCTTCCAGGAGCAGGTGGCGACACGACGGTCGCAGTTCTACCGGGAAGTACCCGAAGGCCCGTTCTACGGATACAACCGTCCGGGCGCACAGCCATCCGAAGGGGTGATTGCGAACTGGTGGCGTCAGGGCATGATGGGAGGTGCCAAGGCGCACTACGACGGGATCGTCGCTTTCTCTCAGACCGATTTCACCGAGGACCTGAAGCGCATCACGGTGCCGGTTCTGGTGATGCACGGTGACGACGACCAGGTGGTGCCTTACGCAGACTCGGGTGCGCTGTCGGTGAAGCTGGTCCAGAACGGCACCCTCAACACATACAAGGGGTTTCCGCACGGAATGCCGACCACCGAAGCCGCCACCATCAATCATGATCTGCTGGACTTCCTGAATTCTTGAGCTACCCCGTCTGCCCTGTGCTACCCCGTTTGCTGTGCCCGAGCGTTGTCGATCTGCAGCTGAACACCGTCGAGTACGAGTTTGAGCGCGGACTCGAAGCTGTCGCGGTAGGTGTCGGTGCTGTCGGGTCCGGGGCCGAACGCGCCTTGTTGGACGACGAATTGCAGTGCCGGATGCTGTGAATAATCGATCAGCGTCTCGAGTTGAGCCGCCTGCCGCGTCCACCATTCGTCGATCCCGATGCCGGTCGCCTCGACCAACTGGGCGTTTTGTGTTGCGGCACTGGCAGATCCGCGTACAACGTGGTCCACGGTCGAGTACGCATTCAGTGCGTCGCGCGGCGGCAGACCGGTCGACAATGCGGCGGCCACCGCTGCGTCGAAACGGGCGGTGGCGTTCGGTCCCGGTGAGATGCGATCCAGTGGCAGTGCGAGCATCCACGGATGACGGAGATACATGTCCCAATCTCCGTGAGCCACGTGCTCGAGTTGGCGGCGCCACCCTTCGCCGCCGTCGTTGGCAAAGGGGGTTTCTGCCGTGACGGTGTCGACCATGAGGGCGAGGAGCTCGTCTCGGCCGGGTACGTACCGGTACAGCGACATGGTTCCCATGCCGAGCGACTCGGCGACGGCGCGCATGGAGAACTCCGTGAGGCCGCTGCTGTCCGCCAGTCGAACAGCGGCCTCGACCACCGCTTCTCTGGTGAAGGCGGGCTTGGGCCCACGTTTACCTGCATTGGGAGGAGCCCACAGTAGGTGCAGTAGGCGCTCGGGGTGCTCCGGGACCGCGCCGGTGAGTGCCACGATCGAGAACCTCCTGGCGTACGAACCAATAATCTGAGTACACTCTACTCAGAAAGATTCTGCGTACAGCATACCCGGTTGATTCGAGACCAACCTTGATTCGAGACCGACACAGCACATCGGAAGGTGGACCCATGGCCGCACAGATGATTCGCGCCAGAGGGCTGGTGAAGCAGTACAAGAAAGTCCGGGCGCTCGACGGCCTCGATCTCGACGTGCCCGAGGGCAGCGTTCTGGGGCTTCTGGGGCCGAACGGTGCCGGTAAAACCACGGCAGTGCGCGTACTCACGACACTGCTCGAGCCCGACGAGGGAACGGTGGAGATCGCGGGGGTGGACGCCCTTGCAGATCCGGACGGGGTGCGAGCGCGCATCGGGTTGGCCGGCCAATACGCTGCGGTCGACGAGTACCTCACCGGGTTCGAGAATCTGGACATGATCGGCCGCCTGTACGGGCTCCGTCGTGCCGAATCCCGGGACCGTGCACGGGAATTGCTGGAACGCTTCGCGCTGTCGGATGCGGGAGACAGGCCGTCGAAAACCTACTCGGGAGGCATGCGCCGGCGCCTCGACCTGGCCGGCGCGCTGGTTGCCGCCCCGCCGGTTCTGGTGCTCGACGAGCCGACCACCGGTCTCGATCCACGCAGCCGGATCGGCATGTGGGACGTGATTCGCGAACTCGTGGACGGTGGCACCACGCTGCTGCTGACCACCCAGTATCTAGAGGAGGCGGACCGGCTTGCGGACGAGATCGTGGTGATCGACCAAGGCCGTGCGATCGCACGGGGTACCGCCGACCAGCTCAAGCGCCAGATCGGCGGTGATCACGTCGAGCTCGTGGTCGCGCAGTCCGCCGACGTCGCCGCCGCTCGTGCCGCTATTGCGTCGATCTCCAGTGGCCCGGTGCAGGTCGACGAGCCGACACGTGCTTTGTCTGCCCCCGTCGACACGGGCGCGGACGCACTGATGCAGCTGCTTCGACAGCTCGACGCCCAGAGCATTGCGGTTCTGGACGTCGGTGTTCGTCGCCCCACCCTCGACGACGTATTTCTCACGCTCACCGGCCGCGGAACCGACGACATGGTGTCCGAGTCCGAGTCCGAGTCAGAATCCGATTCCGAGGCCCGTGTGAAGGAGAATGCCCGATGACCGTCACGCTCACCCGTACCATCTCCAACAGCGGAACCATCGCCAAGCGCAATCTGATCAAGATCAAACGCGTGCCCGAAGTGATGATCTTCGTGCTGATGTCCCCGATCATGTTCGTGCTTCTCTTCGCGTACGTGTTCGGTGGCGCCATCGACCCCGGCGGTAGCGTCAACTATCGCGAGTTCCTGATCGGTGGAATCTTCGCCCAGACAGTCGTTTTCGGGTCCGTGTACACCGGAGCGGGGTTGGCGGAGGACATGCAGAAGGGCATCATCGACCGTTTCCGCTCACTGCCGATGTCACGATCTGCCGTTCTGATCGGACGAACCGTGTCCGATATCGTGTACAACCTCGTTTCCATCGTCGTAATGGCACTGACCGGCCTGTTGGTGGGTTGGCGAATCCGGAATTCGTTGATGGACGCGTTGGCCGGCTTCGCGCTGCTACTGCTCTTCGCCTACGCATTCAGCTGGGTGATGGCCTACGTGGGCCTGATGGTTCCCAGTGTGGATGTCATCAACAACGCATCGTTCATGGTGATCATGCCGCTGACGTTCGTCTCCAATGCGTTCGTGCCCCTGGAATCCTTCCCGTCCTTCCTGCAAGGGTTCGTCGAATGGAACCCGGTTTCCGCAGTCACTCAGGCAGTCAGGGAACTGTTCGGAAATACCGATCCGTCCATGCCGGTCGCGGACGCATGGTCCATGCAGAATCCGATTGCCTACAGCCTGATCTGGGTAGTCATCATTCTCGTCGTCTTCGTTCCCCTTTCGGTACACAGGTATCAGAGCAAGCGGAAGTAGCAGCAGTCCCAACAGGGAGGACAGGTAAATGCGCGGTGTGATCATGTACGGCCCCGGCGACGTTCGGGTCGAGGAACGAGAAGACCCGCAGATTCAGGAGCCCACCGATGCAGTGATAAAGGTCGTAGCCGCCTGTGTGTGCGGGTCCGACCTGTGGCCGTACCGCGGGGCCGATACCCCGGACAAGCAGCTCATGGGCCACGAATACGTCGGGGTGGTCGAGCAGGTCGGCAGCGAGGTGACAACCGTTTCGCCGGGCGACTTCGTGGTCGGATCCTTCGTGATCTCGGACAATACGTGCCCGATCTGCGATGCGGGATATCAGTCACGGTGCGTCAATGGCATTTTCGTCGATGGCAGTATCGGGACGCAGGCGGAGTACGCACGCATTCCCTTCGCGGACGGAACGTTGGTCAAGACCCCGGGAAAGCCCGACGACGACCTCATTCCATCCCTGTTGGCTGCCTCCGACGTGTTGGGTACCGGCTGGTTCGCAGCTGTTGCTGCAGAGGTGGGCCCCGGAAAGACCGTGGCTGTCGTCGGTGACGGTGCAGTGGGCCTGTTGGGAATCATGGCCGCCGAACACCTGGGGGCCGAGAAGATCATCGCCATGAGCCGTCACGAGTCGCGGCAGAAGTTGGCTCGTGAGTTCGGCGCAACCGACATCGTGGAGGAGCGCGGCGAGGAGGGCGTCGCGAAGATCAAGGAACTGACCGACGGCCTGGGAGCGCACAGCGTGATCGAAGCGGTGGGATCGCAGGAGTCGATGATGCAGGCGATCCGATCGACCCGTCCGGGTGGGCACGTGGGATACGTCGGGCTGTCCCACGACGTGGCGCTACCCGGTGGGCGACTGTTCTTCGGGCTGGTGCATCTGCACGGCGGCCCGGCTCCGGTGCGCAGGTTCCTCCCCGAGCTGATCCAGCTGATCTGGGATCGAAAGATCGATCCGGGGAAGGTTTTCGACAAGACACTGCCGTTGGAGCGGGCCGCAGAGGGGTATGACGCGATGGACAAGCGCGAGGCCATCAAGGTTCTGCTGCAGCCGTGAGAGGCGGAGCCCCCGTGAGTGGTTAAGGAGTCTCTGGACTCGCAGACCGCGCACGGGGAATTGCCCCTCTCGGGTATGGTCTGGATCACATTGCTCCGCGGGAGGGCGGGGAATGAGGACAACGAGGGGTAGGGAATGTCGTCGAGAGTTCTTATGCGGACCATGGTGGCAGCGCTTGCTGTTGCGCTCACCGGTGCGGCCGCGCCGTTTGCAGTCGCCCAGCCGGGACTGGATTCCTTCTACAGCTACGAAGGCGCGGCTCCGCTGTCGTCGTACGCACCGGGCGATGTGCTCGATACGCGGTCCGTGCCGTACAGCCTGTTGAACGTGCCGACGCCGATTCAGGCGGTGCAGATTCTCTATCGCTCCACCGACGCGGCGGGAGATCCCACGGCGAACGTGACCTCCGTTCTGCGGCCCGGGAACGCGCAGCCGGGCAAGGTCGTCTCCTACCAGTCGTTTTACGATTCACTGAATCCGGACGACAGTCCTTCCCGCGCCATCGCCGGTAACACACCGATCGGCCGGTTCACACCGAGTGGTATGAACTTCAACCTCGGCGGCACGTTGACGTCCGTCGAGGCCGCAATATTCGGCCCCCTGTTCGCACAGGGCTACACCATCGTGGTCCCGGACACCCAGGGGCCGACTGCGGACTTCGCCGCTGGTCCCGAATACGGCATGACGACGCTGGACTCGATCCGCGCCACCCGCCAGGTTGCCGAAACCGGTATCACCGATGATGCCGAGATCGGACTCATGGGCTACTCGGGTGGGGCGATCGCCACCAACTGGGCCGCCATCCTCGCACCCGCATACGCTCCGGACGTCGACGAAGACCTGATCGGCGCTGCGCAGGGTGGGCTGCTGGTCGACCCCGCGCACAACCTGCGCTACGCGAACGGAAGTATCGGATGGGCCGGCGTTGTCGGAATGGCAGTCCTCGGTGTCGCCCGCGCTTACGACATCAATATGGATCCGTACCTGAACGAGCGTGGACACCAGGCCATGGCCCGATTCCAAGACGCGTCCATTGCCAATGTGATCTTCCAGTATCCGGGCTTGACCTGGCAGGATCTCGCCAAGCCGGAATACGCCGATCCGAACTCGGTTCCCGAGTTCGTCGACGCCGTCAACAAGATCAACATGGGTACCGCCGCCACCCCGACGATTCCGATGTTCGTCGCACAGGGAGCCAATGGCATTCTCGAGGGCACCGCCCCGAGTCCACTGGTCGGGCGTGGAGACGGCATCATGGTCGCCGGCGACGTCCGCACCCTCATGCGTCAGTACTGCGCTGCCGGACTGGCCATTCAGTACGACCAGTACGACCTACTGAGCCATATCCCGTCCCTCGCCGTCTGGGTCCCCGGTGCCCTGATGTGGATCAACGATCGTTTCAACGACGTTCCGCCGCCGTCCAATTGCGGCAGCATCGCGCCTGGAAACTCTCTCGCACCCCAGGTTCTCGTCACGAACTGACGGTGTGAACAGCACTCCCCGGACCTCGGTTCGAACAGATTCCGAAAAACGCCGCAGCCATGCAGGTGGACAGTCTACGTTCGGAATGTCATGTTCGAGCATGTTCCCGGTCCGCTCCGAGCCGTGCGGACCGGGAACATCCAACGGAGGGGACACGCCGTGCGGGCCAGAACTGCTTGGGTCAGGGGACGATCCGTATCGTTGATCATCGTCGGGGTGGTGGTTGCCGCGCTCGGCACCGACGCGAGGGTGCTCGCCGAGCAGAACCCGGTCATCGACGTCGTGCGTGAGGCCGTGCCCCGGGCCGAATGTGGTCCGGGCTCGCTCCCCGAGACCGGGTTGCAAGGCGACGTCCCTGCCGAGGACCGCAACAGCGGACGTAGTGAGCAGGGCTACCGCTGCAATGCCAGTCTGGTCGGGCAACACCGAGGCCGTGGCAGTGCGGTCACCGCAACCACCTTCGAGCACTGCTCCTACACCCCGTCCTTCTTCCCGGGCCACCTGCTCGGTGAGCACCCGGGAGTGCAGGTCATCGACGCATCGGATCCGGCGAACCCCGTCCTCTCCACCACGCTGACCGAACCGGCGATGATGGGCGGCACCTGGGAAACGCTCAAGGTCAATACGGAACGCGAACTCCTCGCCGCGACGTCCGTCCCATTTCTCTGGGGCGGTGCCTACTTCTCGGTCTACGATACTTCCGATTGCGCTCACCCGAAGTTGCTCAACCCGGGTCCCGGGACCAACCCAGCCATGCCGTTGCCGTTCACCTCACACGAGGGCGGGTTCTCGCCCGACGGCAACACCTACTGGGCTTCCGGGATCGCGCCCGGGCATCTCGCGGCGATCGACATTTCCGACCCGACGAACCCGCACATCATCTGGCAGGGCCTGACCGGGATCGAAGAACACGGTTTCGGTATCAGCCCGGACGGCAACCGGATGTACCTGTCCGCGATCGCGGGGATCACGGTGCTCGACATCAGTGCCGTGCAGCGGCGTGATCCCAATCCTCAGGTGCCGCACGTCGGCAATCTGTTCTGGGCCGATGGTCAGATACCGCAACACAGCGTTCCGGTCACCTACGACGGCAAACCTTATATTTTCACGCCCAACGAGGCCGGCTCGGGTGGCGTCAAACTCATCGACGTTTCCCAGGACGACGCACTCGAGATCGTCGAGACCATCAAACTGGAGATCAACCTGCCGAAGAACATGGAAGCGAATCTTCGTTCGTCCATGGGTGGTTCGGCCTTCGCCTACGAATCGCACTACTGCGCCGCTGATCGCCCCAACGATCCTACCGCTCTGGCCTGTGGCTGGATCTCCTCCGGAATTCGGGTTTTCGATGTCAGCGACCCGCACGACATTCACGAGATCGCCTATTTCAATCCGCCGGCGCTGAAGGGACAGAACCTTCAACTCACCAATTCGGCGCACGCCCTGGCCTCCATCGTCGGCGTCCCATTTCTCAGCGCGTTCGCCATTGGGCGGGCTGCGGTCGAAGACGGGCAGAATCCGCTCGATGCCCTCGGACCTCGTGGTAACCAGGTCTTGTTCGGTGACCTCTCGTCCGACTGGTGCCTCTCGCCGCCCGAGTGGCGCGGCACCCAACTGTGGACCACCTGTATGGACAACGGGTTCATGGTGATTCAACTCGAGAACGGTGTGTACACGCCGCCACCGAATCAGGAATCCACGGTCGGGTCGTGACTGTGAGCTCCACACCGAACCGGTGGATCACGTACTCGGTCGTCGTCGCAGCGGGCTTGCTGCTGCTCGTGATGGGCGCAGCGTTGCGGCCCGTGGTGATTCCTGCCTCCTCGGCAGACAGTGAGGGCGTATCGCTCAGCGCGGTCGACATCGGTTTCGCGCAGGACATGTCGGTCCACCACGAACAGGCGCTGTTCATCGCCCAGAACCTCGACGACAGTGCCGCCCCTGTGGTGTACCAGCTGGCGCAGCAGATCATCGCGAAGCAGACATTGGAGATCGGCACCTTGCGTGGATGGCTCAGACTGGTGGGCGCGCCCTTGAGTTCTGACGACCCGATGGCCTGGATGCCGGATGTGCAGGCAAGCGCACACGGTCACCACTCCGAACTTGCGTCCGCACACACCACGATGCCCGGTATGGCCACCTGGGACGAAATCAACACCCTCGCCGGCCTGCAGGGCCGTGAAGCGGAGACGTACTTTCTGCAGTTGATGATCCGACATCACGAGGGCGGTGTCGACATGGCCACCGCCGCGGTCCAGATGCAACCCGACCCTGCTGTCGAGCGCCTGGCGCGGGCAATGGTTCGCGATCAGACCAAAGAGCTCGGATACATGAACCTGCTGCTGCAACAACGGGAAGCGCAAGCACTACCCCCACGGTGAGTGGTTGACGAGTCTCTGGACTCGTCAACCACTCACAGAGGAAAATCGGTGGCGCGGGCCCGCCCCGCAGTCGTACGTTGCGGTGAGAGCCTCACACCGTCAACTGAAATCTGAAGGGTGCATACATGATCGAGCCCAGCGGACCGTCGATGATCTTGCCCGTGGAGCCGGTCGTTCCGGTCACGCGCGGAGATCTGGATGTGTATCTGCCGGATGTAGGCGGCGCTGCACCGTGCGTGCTGATCGTTCACGGCCTGTTTCCGGAGCGCCCAGAAGTGACGCCCCGTCACTCCCGATTCTTCCGCGACTACGCGAGTCACTTGGCTCGCCGCGGCCTCGTTGCCGGCGTCGTCGATCACGATCTGATCGAGGGCATGAGGTTTCCGGAAGCGTCCGCCACGGTTGGTCGTGTCGTCGAAGAACTCCGCGGTCAGCCCGAAGCCGATGCCGACGTGGTCGGGCTCTGGATCTTCTCCGGTGGTGGACCGTTGTCGTACCCGTTCCTCGCAGACCCGCCACCGTGGCTGCGCGGTATCGCACTGAGCTACCCGATGCTGCCCGCCGAGGACATCCCCGGTTGGCCGACGATGGATCAGGCGGTGGCCGGAACGAAGACGGTGCCCACGTTCATCACCGTCGTCGAACACGAGATGCCGATGTTCGCACCCGATCAACAGGTCTTTCTCGACCGCGTGGAACAGATCGCCTCACCGGTCACGGTGCAGTCGGTCCCCGGTGCGGCACATGGATTCGACGCACTCGAACCCGAACCGCACGCCCAGCAGGCAGTTGCCGCAGGGATCGAGTGGATGGTCGACACCCTGACCTGAGCGGGTCGTACCCGAGCGCTACGGCGTGACGAAGAAGGTACCGACACTCGGCGTGCCGTAGACATCGGTTGTGCCGGGCAGGTAGTAGGTGGCGGTCACGACGACCTGGCCCGGCCCGGTGGGCACCGCCGAACGCTCGGGATGCTGGTCGGTAATCGTCCCGGATGCGCCGGTCGACAGGTTGTTCCACTGGTACACGTATCCGAAACCGGCTGGAGTCGGGTTGATCCGGCCGTCTCCGTGAAACACGGTGGGGTTGTAGACGGCGGCGCCTCGGGTGAGTGGCCACCCGACGAGCACACCTGGTACTTGCAGCACGGTCGATCCGTCGAGGGATGGTGGCTGCGCGGCTGCAGGTACGGCGAATCCGATCAGGGCAGCCGATGCGACCGCGCCGATAATGGATGTTCGAGTGCGTCGACGCACGACTCAGAGCAGCCCGGACGAGGTGAGCCCGGCCCGCAGGCGATCGATGTGCGCGGCCGGACCCTGCCGTAGGGGCATGCGGAGATGGTCGGAGCCGATGAGTCCCAGCATCTTGAGCGCCGCCTTCACCTGAATGGCACCTTGCGAGGTGTGCATGATCGCGTCTATGGCAGGAATGAGTTGCCGGTGGATCTCCCGCGCCCGGGGCAGGTCTCCCCGGTCGACACAAGCGATCATTTCTGCGTAGAGGTCGCCGGCAACGTGGCCGACCACCGACACGATGCCGGTGGCGCCCTGCGCGAGGTGCGGGAGGTTGACGATGTCGTCGCCGGAGAACCAGAGCAGATCGGTCTCGGCCATCAACCGGCTGGCCTCGAAGAAGTCGCCCTTGGCGTCCTTGAGAGCCTTCACCTGCTCGATGTCCGCCGCGCGACGAATCGTGTCGGTGGTCAGCGCGGTCCCGGTGCGGCCGGGAATGTCGTACAGCATCACCGGCGTCTGCTCACCGGCCTCGGCGACCAACCGGATGTGCTCGAGGATGCAGTCCTGCGGCGGCTTGTTGTAGTACGGCGTGACCACCAGCAACGAGTCGGCGCCGCGGGCCACCATCTCCCGCGCAGCTCGCGCAGAGTGTTCCGTGTCGTTGGTGCCGCAACCGGCCATCACCGCGACCCGGTCGCCCACAGCCTCGACGACCGCCTGCACACAGTCGTAGTCCTCGTCGTCCGTGGTGGTCGGTGACTCCCCGGTGGTGCCGTTGACGAGAAGCCCGTCGTGCCCGTGATCGGCGAGGTGTACGGCGAGCTGCTGCAACCCGTTGTAGTCGATCGATCCGTCGTCGTGCATCGGCGTCACCATTGCAGTGATGACGCGGCCGAATGGGTTCTCCTCCATGATTGCCACACACTACGCCGACAGAACCTCTCTTGTGCACGGCAGGAACGTTCCCGAGGTCAGGCGTCCGCACCCGGCGTGACCAACCCGGTCTCGTAGGCGATCACGACGAGCCTGGACCGGTCTCGTGCCCCGAGCTTGCCGAGTATCCGGCCCACGTGGGTGCGTGCCGTGGCGGTACTGATGAACAGTTTGCGGCCGATCTCGTCGTTCGAGCGGCCTGCTCCGACCTCGCGCAGGATTTCGCGTTCACGGTCGGTGAGGACATCGAGTCGCCCGGCACGTGCGGGATTGGGATTGCGAGCTGCCGCCTGCATAACGCGACTCGTGACGGTCGGCGACAACATGGCGTCGCCGGCCGCCACGGCGCGGACTGCGGAGCGAAGTTCCTGCGGACTGGCGTCTTTGAGGAGGAAGCCTGCAGCACCGGCGCGGATGGCGTCGAGGATGTTCTCGTCGGTGTCGAACGTCGTCAGCACCACCACCCGCACGTCCGACAGGTTGGCGTCGTGGGTGACCTGCCGCGTGACCCGGATGCCGTCGGTGCCGGGCATCCGAATGTCCATGAGTACGACGTCGGGGTTCGTTCTCGCCACCATGCGGTATCCGGATTCACCGTCCGCTGCCTCGCCGACGACGGTGATGTCGTCCGTCCGGTCGAGGAGGGCGCGCAAACCCTCCCGGACCATGGCTTGATCGTCGACGATGACAACGCGGATCATGGACGCGGCTCGTACGGAATTTCTACCGTCACAACGAAACCTCCACCGTCGGGTGCACTGGTCTCCACAGTGCCACCGATCAGGCGGGCCCGCTCGCGCATCCCCGTGATTCCCCAACCAGCGGTGAGATCGTCTGTGCCCTGACCGTTGTCGCGTATCGAAAGGTGCAGGGCCTCCTCGGCGTACTCGAGCGCGATGATGACCTCCGATGCATGTGCGTGCCGTAGGGCGTTGCTCAGCGCCTCTTGCGCAACGCGATACGCGGTGGCGTCGGTTACCGCGGACATGACAGCCGGCGTTCCGTGGGTATCCACGCTGACGGTCGGTCCGGTTGCAGGGACGCCCTCGACGAGACTGCTCAGGCCGGCCAGCCCGGCCACCGGTCCGCGATCGTCCTCGGGTATTTCCTCGGCAGGAGTGCGCAACGCGCGCAGCGTTGCCCGCAGTTCGGTCACCACCTGCGTGCAGGCGGCACGAACGGCGACCAGTGAACGCCGTGCGAGCGGCGGGTCGTCCTCGAGCGATTCGGTGGCCACGTCGGTGTGCAATGAAATGACCGAGACGGTGTGAGCAAGAAGATCGTGTAGATCGCGGGCAATATGCAGTCGTTCTCGCTCGATACGTCGGGTCGCTTCGCGCTCGCGTTCGAGCGCGGCGGCTCTTACTCGTCTGTCCATCTCGGCGCGCAATAGGCGGCGCGCATGCACGCTGTCGCCGAGCGCGATCACCGCCACTGCCAGACCGAGGGAGCTGGCCAACTCGAACCCGAGGAGATACGAGAGATCGGTGTCCTGCGCAATCCGAACCGTCGTCGACAGCGCGAACATGGCGGCGGCAACCCCGATTGCCCACCGGACTCGTCCCTGCTCTGCCGCCGAATACAGTGCGGCCGCCAGAGGGAGGGCCAATCCGATCGGCGGAAAGGAGGCCATGTAATAGGCCACGAGTATCGCTGCGGTGATGACGAGGGTGGCGACCGGGCGTTGCCGCCGCAAGAACATGAGCCCGGACAGGGCTGCGGCGAACAGGTACGCGGTCGGAGCCGGCGCCTCGGCGTCGGAACCGACGTCGGCGGAGATCGCGACACCGACCACGACGAACACCACCACGGCGACGGCCGCGTCGATCGCGACCTGGCGGTGGCGCAACGTCTCAGCGGAGATTGCGTGCTCCTCCCTGCCGGCTCTCTCCGTTGAGTTTCGAGGGTAGCCAGGCGACCACTCCGACGAGAGCGCCGACGAGAGCGCCGGTCGCGAGGCTGCTGACGACGGAGAAGCCACGCACGATCACGGACTCCATGCCTGTCGGCACGGCATCGGTGAGGTTACCGCCGAGCTGCGGCGGATTGTCGCCGAACGCCTGAGCCCACAGCATCTGGTGAGTTGCGGCCAGCAGCACCCCGTAGACAATGCCGATCATGACCCCGGTGAGTAATGGATTCGGGACCCGTCGCCAGATCAGGACGGCAAGCCACACCGCGGGCGGTGTGAACACCAGTACGGCGTTCGCTGCCGGACCGACGAGATCGAGGTGGTGCGCGACCACCCGCGGAACGCCCACAGCCGCCAACGCAATGGCCGTCCACCACGACAAGCCCAGCCGGGCCGGGTACCGGCGGGTATCACTCATGCTGTCACCTCCATTGGGTGCGACTCGGTCAGCGCTTCACGACTGGTGAGAACTCGATACAGCGCGAGAAAGGCGAACACAGCCGTTGCGCCGCTCATCGCCAGCCGCACCCAGTGACCGGTCTCGAACTCGAACGCGGTCTGCCGCAGAAACTCGGCCGAATGCATGGCGGCGCCCTCGTCGAACAGGACTTCGTTGCGCGGCCAGAAGTACGCCGCCGAGAACAGAAACTCCCCGACCACCAGCGAGATCAAGCTGGCGGCCACCCAGATACGGGCGGGTCGATGCCGCCACAGAACGACGAGTGCCGTCACGGCGGCGACGACGGTGACGGCACCCAGCGGGGGAAAGTAGTCAGCAGGTCCGGTGACTGTGAAGAACCGAGTCGACTGTTCCAGCGATGTCGGTGGGTCATGAAACACATTGGGGTAGATCACAATCGTTTCGGCGAGGATGCCACCGAAGGCGATGATCGTGATCCAGCTGTACCCAACGGCCACGCCGGATCTGAGGCGCTGCGGAAAGGACATGATTCGACACTATGGTCGCGGGTATTCGACGTCGTCCGCACCGAAGCGGATTTGGTGTACGTCATGTGACGTACGCGCCGTGGGAACGAAAGTTCCTGGACAATGAGTGAGAGCGGGAAACCGGTACCGAACGACAGGAGGTTCCATGGGTACGGAAGACGATCGCGTGGACCATGACGACACAGGTAACACGTCGAGTGACCGCCTTCGCGACGCGCAGGAACGTGGTGACGTGTCGGAGATGGTCGAGGCTCTCGAGGAAAGAGTCATCGAGGAATCCGAGTCGCGAGGTGTCGCGGGCACACCGTCCGATCGATCGACTGTCGAGCCCGTAGAGCCGGACCACCAGAGCCCGGATTGATTCACTACAGCACGCTGGCGGACGTGAAGACGTAGACCAGCATGAGAACGAACAGTATCCATCCAGCACCCTGCCAGATCGGCCAGGTTCCGCCGTTGCGCCACGTCGTGTAGGTGCGAACGAAGGCGCCGACACCGCCGAGGAACAAGATTCCGGCGGGGACGAAAGCCAAGAGGTAGCGGTCCGGGGTTGCGCACACCCGGAACTCTGCGGTGGCGCATTCCGCTTCGCTGGTTCCCAGCGCCCAGGCGATGATGATCCCTGTGGCGAGAAACGCCACGGCGATCACGCTTGACGTGTACCAGGCGGCTTGGCGCATCGTCGGTCGGTCGGACCAGCGCTTTTCGACATCGTTCGTCATCTGCACCTCCACGACAGAAGTGAGTGTTCTGGCCCGGTAACCCGGATCCGGGCGCCGTCAACCAGTACTTCCCTGTAGTCAATCAAAAACGGCCGTGTAACGGACTCGTTCCTTCATACGACGTTCGTGGTGACGTGTACAGCGCGGGGGTCGGTCCGCGTAAACCGATTGGGTTGGGGACAAAGGACGTGGACATGGATATTCGTGGGTTCTTCGAGCGGCATCGCATTGCGTCGGCTGTGGCCGCACCGGCAACGTTGGGGGTGGCGGCCATCGTCGCCGCGTCGTTCTTGATTCCTTCGGGGTCGGAAAGCATCGACACCGAACTGACGTCCTTGGTCACCGAGTGTCATGACATGGTCACCATCTCGATTGCCGGCCGCAACGACACCCCGAGCAGCATCCCTGGCACGGCAATGCTGGTCAGGGAAGACGGGACAGCGCTGCCGGCAGCAATGTCCGGTGATTACAGCAGCGACTGGCTCGACCCGATCGTCAACGCCCCGGGTGCGCCCAGCCAGGACTACGCCGCGATGTACATCGAGTACCCGGCGAACATGGCCACCTACGAAGACGCGGTTGTGGCCGGGGTCGAGAACACCCAGCAGGTCATGCGGGAAATCCAGGCGGCCTGCGCGGACACCCAGTTCTCCATCGTCGGGTACAGCGAGGGCGCGGACGTCGCCCGCCGTGTCGCGATGAACATCGGAAACCAGGAAGCCGACAACGGCACGTACGGAATCGTCGACCCGGCCCGTGTGCTCGGTGTCGTGATCCTCGCCGACGCGGGCCGCACCGTCGGGCAGGGGCCGTTCCCCGGCGCGGAAGACCCGTTCACCAGGCCCGACAACTTCGACCGGGACTACCAGAACGGCAAAAATACCGCTGGCGGCAAGGGCGCGCTGCCCGATACCGGAGGTAGCTTCGGCGCGTTGGACGGCAAGGTCGCGTCGTTCTGCTCCGACGGTGACCTCACCTGCGCCGCTCCCCAGAACATTTCGTTGCTCCAACTGGCCGTCAACGTCGGTCGCCAGATCAATGTCGACGCACTGGAAGCGGAGGGTCTGACCCCCGCCACCGGGCAGGACGTGGCCACGGCGCTCGGCCGTATCGCGTTCGCAGCCTTCGCCGACATCGGCTCGCAAGAGAACTGGATGCAGAGCGACGAGACATTCCTCGAAGTGCTCATCAAGGTTTCGACCCCGGGGTACGAGCTGAAGACACCGACCGACGGTGATGCTACGACCGATGTCAGCACCGAGGGCGACGCTACGACCGACGTCAGCGCCGAGGCGGGCGACGAAGGCTCGACTGACGGGGAAGCGCCGAAGGACTCGATCGAGAAGGAAGAGCTGTCACCCCTGGCCTACCTGCCACAGAAGTTCTTCAGGGAGATCGTCGGACTCATCATGACGAACACCAACACCATTCCGGTGGTCATGAACGACCCGTACAACCTCACTCTCGGCCCGAACGCAACGGGACACCACTTCGATTACTGGGACAACGCGAACCCGGAGAACGGCAAGCCGCTCACTTCCGCCGAGTACGCGGCAGCCTGGCTGACCCACTTGGCCAAGCAGGCGGCGGACGGCAAGCCGTTGAATACGGAGCAGGAGCCGGAGCCTGCAGATGTCGAGACGGCCCTCGCACTGGCGGCGGAGGCGAAGAAGGCAGACGCGTCGACGAAGGTCGAGTCCGGCGCAAAGGACCAAGCGTCGACAACCACGTCGGAAACGGAACAGCCGACGGACAACGGTGACAGTGCCACCGCTTCCGTCGAGGGCAGCGAATCCGACACGGCCTCGACCACCTCGACAAGTCCTGCCGAATCGGATGCGCCCACAGCCACCGAGGGCGTGAAGGTCACACCCGAGGCTGCGAGCCCGCAGCCTGAGCAGCCGGCGCAGACCGAGGAGCCCGGCACGGATGGACAGGAAACGACCGACTCGACCTCGCCCACCACAACCGGGGTCGTGACCACCACGACCACCCCGGCGCCCGCCGCCTGATCACCCCTGTGCGTGGTCTGCGAGTCTCTGGACTCGCAGACCACGCACAGGGCCGAAGGCCCTACGCCTCGATCTGACCGGCGATCTTCCGCTCGAGCTGCAGGCGTGCGCTGGTCGGGACGGCGATGAGTCCTTCTAGTTCTTTGCGGGCTTTCGTGTAGGCGTTCTGGCGTTCCTGCTGTGTGGCGCCGTCGTCCATCGCAAGTCTCAGCAGTCGCTGTGCTCGAACCAGGCGTTCCTGCTCGTTGTAGGAGAAGTCGCCTTGCCGTCGGCGTTTCGCTTCCTTCTCCGCGACGTCGAACGCAATGGCGTAGGCGTGTACGGCATCCCGGTAAGCGTTACGCCCATCGCGATCGCCCACGAGTGTTTCCGGATCGGACGGTTTCAGGAGGTCTGCGCGTCGCTTCGCCTTGTGGAATTCGGTGGTCAGCGGTTCACGCATGTCGGTCATCATCGGATAGTCGAGCAGGGTGACCAGGTCCATTTCGTAGGCGAACCAGCGGACGTCGGTTTGTTCGTGTTCGTCGACCGTTTTGGCGATGTCGCGCAGGACCGCTTCTTCGTCGACCTGATTCTGTGCTTTCGCTTGTGCAACGGCGATTTTGGTTTCTTGCTTCAAACGGAAGCGCTCTTGGCGCCGGTCGATGCGGCGCGAGTTGGCGGCTCCTACCGCCTTCACTGCCCCGCCGATGCTTCCACCGAAGACGAATGCCAGCCACCAATAGTTGGAGAGAAACTCGAACACTTGGTCCACACGGCCATCATGCCACCAGGGGCGGCTCTGCCGCCGGTGCGTCTCAGTAGCGCAGGCCGTGTCCGAAGCGAAAGACGGGCCGGTCGGTGTCGAACGGCACGTCC
The DNA here is from genome assembly GCF_055231015.1 of Rhodococcus quanlei. Taxonomy (NCBI): domain Bacteria; kingdom Bacillati; phylum Actinomycetota; class Actinomycetes; order Mycobacteriales; family Nocardiaceae; genus Rhodococcus; species Rhodococcus quanlei. Next base: position 17,660 of record NZ_JBUYWD010000028.1, read on the forward strand.
GAGCGGCTGGCCACCACTGCATCCATCGACCGGGGCAGGTCGAAGGGCAGCGAGCCCTGCGGACCGCGGTCGCCGAAAAGCACCCGCAACAGCGCGGCGTCCGAGGCTCCGTAGTTGCCGATCACGGCCGCTGCTGTGTCCTCGAGACCGCCGAGTACCGCGGGACGCTCCAGGTAGATGTCGATCACGGTCGGCACGGCCCGCGCAATGGTGTTCAGTCGCTGCAGTTCCGTCGCGGGGAACTCGAGAGAGCCGGTGTGGAAATAGGCTTCGAAACCGTTGGTGCGGGGCTCGTAGGGAGCCTTGACCCGCACGATCGCCACATCCGCTTCCGCAGGAGTCGCGGCCGCCTCCGCGTAGTCGCCGAGAACCTGAATGTCGATCCCCTCGGCGTAGACACGAAGGCCGCGACCGAGTGGCAGCGTCCGGTCACGATTGGTGAGCAGCGTCAGTGAGTCGCTTTGTGCGTCCACACCGGCCGCGACGAAGTCGGCGTTGCCGACCACGGCGTTCGCGCGATCTTCGTCGACGAACGGATCCTCGAACAGGCCGAGGGTGAACTTCTCGCGCAGCAGGCGGCGCACGGACACGTCGAGGCGTTCGCGCTCGACGGTGCCCGCCGCCAGCAGGTCCAGCAGAAGATCGGTGCACATTTCGCCGCCGAACTGATCGACGCCGGCATCGAGGATCTTCAGCATCCGTTGCTCACGCGTCAGATGTTCGACGCCCCAGGCGTGGGCGATCATGAGGTCGGATCCGGTGATCAGGCCCCAGTCGGTGCACACGATGCCGTCGAACCCGAATCGGTCGCGCAGCAATCCCTGGATCACCGAGCGGTTGAATCCGAAGCCCACCTCCTCGTGTTCGGTGCCCACCGGCATCCCGTAGTACGGCATCATCTGTGCGACACCCGCCTCGATCGCGGCGGCGAACGGCTTCAGGTGGTATTCGAAATTGTCTCCGGGATAAACCTGTTCGCGTCCGTGGGCGAAGTGCGGATCCTCACCGTCCTTCTGCGGTCCGCCGCCGGGGAAGTGCTTGGCCATCGTAGAGACCGACTCCGGTCCGAGCTTCTCGCCCTGGAAGCCACGGATGTAGGCGGCGGCGAGGCGCGAGGTCAGTTCGGCGTCCTCGCCGAAGGTCGCGTTGATCCGCGACCATCTCGGCTCGGTCGTCAGATCGATCTGCGGGTGCAGGGCCAGCCGCAAACCGACGGCTCGATACTCCTGTCTGGCGATGTCGGCGAAGAGTTGCCCCCGCTCGGCAGAACCGATCGCGGCCAGGCCCAGCGGTTCGGGCCATTGCGAGAACGGCCCGGCCAGCATGGAAGCCCCGGGGTTGTCGGTGAACGAATGCCGTGGGTCGGTGGAGAAGGTGATCGGAATACCCAGCGGCAGGCGGCGGGCCAGGCGCTGTGCCTCGTTGTGCCAGGCCGCGAATTCGCGTCCACTGGGTGCGGAGCCGAGTACGTTGAAATGGTTCATCCGGTTGTCGTGGATCAGGCTCGCAACCGGCGGCAGGCCGAACATCTCGTTCGGTTCACCGAGATCCCGCACCGACACGATCGTGTGGAAGAGCAGGCCGGCCTTGTCGGCGTCGTCCATCCGAGACAGCAGATCCTCGACACGATTGTCTATGGACAGCGACGAGTCCTGGTAGGGGAAGCGTGCGGCTTCGACGCTCATGGTCACTTCGCTTTCTTTGCAGATGGGTTGGGGGCGGGCATGCGTTGCCACGGGACCTCGTCGGAGGCGAACCAGTTCCAGCCGCGGGCGTTCCAGATCGCGGACTGCGCGGCGAGACGTTCCGCGTAGGGAGTCCACTCGGTGGGTCCGGTAGGCGCCCAAGCCTTTTCGGCGAGCCCGCCGAGTCGTGGCAGCAGCATGAACTCGAGTTCTTCTCGGGTGGTGATGGTCTCGCACCAGATCGCGGCCTCGACGCCGGTGACGGCGCCCTCGTCCGAGATGCCGGGCGTATCGGCGATCGGGTCCCAGTCGACGCCGTCGCGTAGCGACAGTGCCGGGTAGACCCGCAGCCCGACACGTTCGCGCATGTCCTCCTGCCCGTCGGCGACGGAGGCATGGGCGTGTGGTGAGTCGAAGTACAGGCGACTGGTCGGTGAGATCAGCAGTGTGCAACCCATCTCGAGCGCACGGGGCACGTCGTGCTCGGCTTTGCCCAGCGCTTCCGTGATCACCGGCAGGTACTCGGGCGGGACCATCGACTTCAACGTGTCGTTGTTCGCCATGGCGTCGAGGTTGCGACTGTCCATCCAGTACTGCACAGTCTCGTCGCTGCTCAGCGAGGCACGGGCGATCTCCTGCCAGCCCACTACCCGGCGTCCGCGTGCACGCACGAGTTCGGCGATGCGTTCGACGAAGGCCGCGTGCGCCTCGTCGGCCATACCGAATGCCTCGTCGCCGCCGATGTGCACATAGGCGCTCTGCGGAAACTGCGGGATGACCCCGTCGAGCACGTCCTCGACGAAGCTCCAGGTCGCGGGGCGCTCGTGGTCGAGTGTGCCGACGACCAGGCCACCGGTTTGTTCGCCGGCGTCTGCTTGCGCCGGGGCCAGCTCCGGGTACGACCGGAAGATCGCGCCGGTGTGACCTGGCATGTCGATTTCGGGCACGACCGTGACGAACCGGGTGGCCGCGTACGCCACGAGATCCGTCAGTTCGGCGAGCGTGTAATGGCCACCGGGACGCTCGTCCATGGCGCCGGCCGCGCCGACTTCGGTGAGCGCGGGCCGCGACGGAACCTCCACGCGCCAGCCCTGGTCGTCGGTGAGGTGCAGATGCAGAACGTTCAGTTTGTGCAGTGAGCACATCTCGACGACCCGGCGAACCGTCTCGGGTCCGTGGAAGGTGCGGACGACGTCGAAGGACAGTCCGCGCCAGGCGAAACGGGGACCGTCGATGATCGTGCCGGCGGACAGCGTCGCCAGACCGTCACAGGCGGCCGCCGCGATGAGCTGGCGCAGCGAGGTGAGACCGCGGTGGATGCCCTCGGCCGTTCTCGCCCACACACGTACGCCGCGCGAGGTGATGGTGATCCCGTGACGCTCGTCGACAAGATCAGCTGCCGATATGCGGTCGGCGCGGGCCCCGGCGGCCGGCGGAACGGAGTCGAGCATCGCGTCATCGATCTCGACGACGACGGCAGGCCCGGACGCCGCCTGTGCCGCCGCCTCGAGTCCGATACCGATACCGGTGTCGGTGCGTACGTCGTCGATGAATTGCTGTGCGACGGTCGCCGACTCGACCGACTCGGCGACTACCTGCATACCGGTGCGGAGCTCGAAAACCCCTTCCTCCGACGTGTGGCGAGCGGGTGCGGGAACAAGTGAAAGCGGCATGGTCGGTCCCTTCTATCGAACGGATTTGATGAGCAGTATGGACAAGGCCCCGGCGATCGCGAGCACGATGCCGACGGGAAAGAGCGCGACGTAGTCGAAAGCGATCACGATGGCGCCGGCGAGGAACGGCCCGATGGTCTGAGGCAGTGTGGCCGCGATGTTCAGCACGCCCAGGTCTTTCGCGAACGTTCCCTCCGACGGTAGAACCTCGCTCATGAGTGCGGCGTCGACCGCCATGTAGGTGCCGAATCCCAGACTGCAGATGGCGGTGTGGATGAGCATCCCGGTCAGCGTGGGCAGCATCAGCGGCACCGTCATGGACGCCGCCATGATGAGCGCCGCGACCGCGACGATCGGCTTGCGGCGACCCATGCGATCCGACAGCGGTCCCGAGAATCCGATCGCGACGATCATCACGATCAAGTTGACTGCACCGAGCAACGGAATCGCGGCCACGGCGTCGTCGCCCAAACCGATGTAGTCCTGCAAGAGGTAGAGCTGGTACCCCGAGATCACGTAGTACCCGATGTAGAGCGTGAGCCTGCTCGTGAACCCCCAGAAGAAGTCGGGATGGCGTACGGGATTCACCCAGAACATCTTCAGGAACACGACGAGGGAGAACGGCTCGGCGACGCGTTCGCGCGACGACCTGTCCGGACAGAAGACGGTGAACGCCGCGAGGATCACCAGCATGATGCCGGGCAAGATCAGGTATGCGGCTCGGACGTTTTCGGCGAGACTCGCACCCGCCACCTGTCCGCCCAGGATGCCCACCATCATTCCGATGCCGGAGCACGTCGAGAACAGGCCGCGCACGGCTGAGGGGACCCGGTCGGGCAGCAGGGCCGTCAGCGGACTGATCACCGAGTTGAGCGCGATCTGCGTGATGGTCCAGGCGATGACGAGTTGGGCGATCCCGTTGGCGAAACCCATGCCGATCAGTGCGAGCCCGGCAGCCAGCGCCCCACCGATCAGCCAGGGCGTGCGGCGGCCGAATCGTGTGCGCGTGCGGTCGGACAGCATACCGGCCACGGGCGCGGTGATCATGGCGGCAGCCGCGCCGATTCCGGTGACCAGCGCCAGGTTCGCGGCCTTGTTCGTCTCGTCGATACCTTGCACCTGCAGCGGGAGCAGCACCCCGGGGATGGCGCCGACCACGACGTAGATCGAGAGGTTCACGGGAACGATGAACCCGAACAGTCGCTTCAGGTCCGGGGAAAGTCGCCCACCGACGGTCGGCTGCGTGACCGACACGGTTTCGGGTGCTCGACTCACCAACGTGCGACCTCTCGTCGATATATTACAGCCGTAAGATAGGGTCACTCTACGAGCGAAGTTGCGAAAGTCAAGAAAGGGAGCCAGCTCCGTGGCACGACGACTGAGTCCCGAAGCGCGGCGAGCCGAGATCATCGAGACGACGCAGGTCGCGATTGCCGGCGACGGCTACCGCGCATTGAGTCTCCGTGAGATCGCGCGGCGATGCGGGATGTCCGCCCCCGGCCTGATGCACTACTTCTCCGACATGCGCTCGCTACTCGAGGCGGTACTCGATCGCCGCGACGAAGTGGATCTCGCCGTCATCTTCGACGGTGCCGACGGCCTGCCGCTGCTCGAGTTGTTCGACATGGCGCGCGAGTACTACGCCGCACGCCCCGCCGATGCGGGGGGCTTCGATGCGCTCGAAGCCGAGGCGCTGGATCCGGGACATCCTGCCCACGACTACTTCGTGCGGCGCAACGAACGCACCCTCGCGCGGCTGCGTCCGCAGATCGAACGCGAGTTCGCGGAGCCCGACCATGTCTCGAGCCTCGTAGGGTTGGTCCTCGACGGCATCAGGCTGCGGCACCTGCGATCCGCCGAGTCGGGCTCGACCGACCAGGATCTGACCGAAAGCAGTGACGACTGGGTCGCGGTCCGGTACCTGCTCGAGAGCCTGCCCCGACGTGCCGAGGTGAACCCACCGCCCGGCTGACGGGAGCCTTCGACATCACCGGGCCTGTCGGCCGTCCGGATTCGGGGGGACCGTGTTCGGCGCTACAGCCGCAGCCGTGCCACGAATCGCGCGCGATCGCCGCGGAACCGGGAACGCGTGAACTCCACACGCCGACCGTGATCGTCGATGGCGAGGCGCTGGACCAGGAGCAGTGGGGCGCCCACGTCGATGCCCAGCGTGGCGGCCTCGCCGGGGCCGGCCAATGCGGTCTCCACGGCGTCCTCGGCCTCGACGATGCGAACGCCGAAACGCTCGGCGAGAATCTCGTACAGCGACGAGTTCTCGGTGACGAGCGAGGGCAGTCGCGGGAAGTGCCCGGCCACGAGCGCGATCTCGTGCGCGTGCGGGACGTCGTCGAGCAGGCGTACCCGCTCGATGCGCCACACCTTCTCCCGCGCCGCCAGTTCCATCGTCACTCGTGCGTCGGCGTCGGCGGTGACCCGGTCGATCGCGATGATCCGTGAGCGCGCGTGCCGTCCCTGCGCTTTCGCGTCCTGGGAGAACGAGGTCAGTTGTCGAACGTAGGTGTGTTTGGGTGGGGCGACGAAGGTGCCGCTGCCCTGGATCCGCACGAGCCTGCCCTCGGCCACGAGTTCGGTCACCGCCTGCCGAACGGTGGTACGCGACGTACCGAACTCTGTGGCCAACGCCCGTTCGGTGGAGATAGGCGTGTGGGGATCGAGATCGGCGATGCGTTCTACGAGGGCTTGTTTGACCACGTAGTAGCGGGGGCCGATGTGCTCGTTGTCCACGGCTGGCAGTGTAGACCTTGACGCCTCGAATGGTCTATGCCAATCTCGTGAAAGGTGTAGACCATTCGAAAGGCTGGGCTGTGAAACGTACTGCGGTGCTCGGTATCGACATCGGTGGTTCCACCACGCGCATGCTGGTCGCGGACGGTGGACGGGTCGTCGATTCGGTCCGCATGCCCTCGGCAGGCCTCAATTCGGTGGGTGTCGACGGTGCACGTGAGGTCTTCGCGGCATTGGCTGCGCGGGTGGAACCGGGCCAGGTCGCGGCCGTGTGCGCTGGGTCCGCGGGCGTGGACGACGACACATCCCGCGCGGAACTGCAGGCGGTGGTCGAGCAGTCCTTCCCAGGTGTCCCGGTGCGAGTACTGCACGACGCCGAGTTGGTGCTTGCCGCGGCCGACGAGGAGTCCGGGATCGTGCTCGTCGCCGGTACCGGTTCGGTTGCGTGCAGTCGGGACACCGAGGGCAGGGCCTTCCGGGCAGGCGGTTGGGGGCCCCGACTCGGCGATGAGGGCGGCGGCTACGCGATCGCCCTGGATGCCGTCCGGGCAGTGCTCGACAGGGTTGACCGTGCATTGCCACCGGACGCCTTGGCCGCGGCCGTCCTGGAATACACCGGCCTCGACGACGCCCGGGCCCTGCCACGGCTTGTTCATGCGCGGCCGGACAGAGCGTACTGGGCAGGCCTTTCCGAACCGGTGCTGACGCTGGCGGAGTCCGGAGATTCCGCAGCGCGAGCGGTCGTGGACACGGCCGCGCGTGCGCTGGTGCGGATTGCCGAACGCATCTACGAGGTATCCGGGGTCGGTGGACCGGTGCTCTTGGCGGGCGGCGTGCTGCGTCACAGCCCGGCACTGGCGAACGCGGTCGCCGGCGGTCTCACCGCGGCCGGGCTGGGTCCGGTGCGCGTGCTCGAACGATCCCCCGTGCAGGGGGCGGTGCGTTTGGCAGAGCGGTTGCTGCGCGAAGGTGCGGCGACACGGTCCGAGAACGAGTGGAACGGGAAGTACAACGACACGCGAACCGAAGGCGGAACCATGACCAGTGACAACACCTCGATGCACAGCGCACCGGCGACGGCGATGGCGACCGAGATCGCCGAACAGCCGCAACGGCTTTCGCTCCTGCTCCGCCAGGCCGGCAGCGGCGCGTTCGCCCGCGCGGCCGATGCGATCGACGTCTCACGCAGGCCGTTCGCCGTCATTGCTGCCCGCGGCACGAGCGACCACGCTGCCATCTATCTCAAGCACCTACTCGAGGTGAAGTTGGGAATCGTCGTCGCATTGGCCTCGCCGTCGGTCTTCACGGTGTACCAGCGCACGCTCAGCTTGGAGGGGGCGCTGTGGATCGCGATCAGCCAGTCGGGCGGATCGACGGATCTGGTGGAGGCCACGCGCAGCGCACGTGAGTCGGGGGCGTTCACCGTGGCGTTGACGAACGCACCCGACTCCGACCTGGCCGCGGCCGTGCACCTGTCCCTCGACATCGAGGCAGGGCCCGAGCGGGCGGTGCCCTCGACCAAGTCCTACACCAGTGAACTGTTGGCATGTTGGCTGATGGTCGAGGCAATGGCCGGTCGTGACGGCGCGGGCGCGGCGGATCTGCCGGAGCGCGCCGCGGCGGCCGTCGCAGCGCCGATCGCGGACGATCTCGTAACCCGATTGAACGACGCGAAGCGTCTCCTCCTCGCCGGCAGGGGGTACTCGTATCCCACCGCACTCGAGGGCGCGCTCAAGTTCGTCGAGACCGCGCACCTGGCCGCCCAGGGCTTCTCGGGCGCGGACCTGCTGCACGGCCCGATCGGTGCGGTCAACCCTGGCGACCCGGTGTTCGCAATAGTGCCCGAAGGCCCGGCGGGCGCCTCGCTGCTTCCGGTCTTGGACGGTTTGCGTGCTGCGGACGCCGACCTGGTGGTGGTCGCGTCGCACCGACCGGACGGCTTCGACGGGGCTCTCGTACCGGCGGGCGAGGGCCTACCGGAGGATCTCGCGGCGATCACACAGATCATCCCGCTGCAGCGACTGGCATGCGAACTCGCGTTGGCCCGAGGGCTGGACCCGGACACACCGCGCGGCCTCAACAAGATCACGAAGACGAGGTGAGTACCGCGGACACCACTCGGCCCGGTACGGATGTCGGCGGCGAGGAGAAGGAACAGATCCTGGCCGGTGCCCGGATCGTCACGCCGCACCTGGTGCTCGAGCCAGGGTGGGTCGCCTGGCGTGGCGACGTGATCACCCGTGTCGGCCAGGGCGATGCGCCCGCGGCTCCGGACTTCGACGCGCGCGGCGCCACGGTGGTGCCGGGCTTCGTCGACACCCACGTGCACGGGGGCGGCGGCGGGGCCTTCGACGCGGGCGCCGACGACGCCCGTGTGGCAGCGGCGTTCCACCGTCGGCACGGGACCACGACTCTGGTGGCCAGTCTGGTGTCGGACCAGGTGGATGCGCTGGAACGTCAGATGGACGAGCTCGGCGCCCTGGTGCGGCGCGGCGAGCTCGCCGGAATCCACCTGGAAGGCCCGTGGCTCTCGCCCGAGCATCGCGGCGCCCATGTGCCGAAGGCCCTGTCGCGGCCGAGGCCCGAGGACGTGGATCGATTGCTCGAGGCCGGTGCCGGAACCCTGGCAACGGTCACCCTCGCGCCCGAGCTGTCCGGTGGCATCGAAGCGGTGCGCCGGATCGCGGACGCGGGTGTACGCGTGGCAGTGGGACACACGTCTGCCACGTACGACCAGACGGTCGCGGCAGTGGACGCGGGGGCGAGCATCGGAACGCACGTGTTCAACGCGATGCGGCCCATCCACCACCGTGAGCCGGGCCCGGCGGTGGCGTTGATGGAACGGGCGGAGGTGTTCGTCGAGATCATCGCCGACGGGCGCCACGTCCATCCTGCGATGGTGCGCCAGCTCGCAGGCAATCCCGCGCAGCAGGTGCTGGTGAGCGACGCGATCTCAGCGGCGGGCCGGCCCGACGGGACCTATGCGCTCGGTGGGCTCGCCGTTCACATGCGCGATGGGCACCCGTTTGTCGCGGGTTCGTGCACCATCGCAGGCAGCACACTTACCCTCGGCGAAGCGGTCCGGTACTGCGTGGGACCGGTGGGACTGGACCTGCGTCAGGCGGTCACCGCCGCCACTGCGACGCCCGCCGCGCTGCTCGGCCGCGACGACATCGGCGTCCTGGCGGCCGGACGGAAGGCGGACCTGGTGGTGTTGGATGCTGATCTGGCAGTGCGCGGGGTACTCGTGGCCGGCCGGTGGGAATCCGAGCCGGACGCAACCCCAGCTTCTCATCGTGTCCTGTAGCCACCGTTCGTGAACAGGGTTCTTCTGGACGTCCAGCACGATCGGGTGCCGGCGATGTCACCCCAGGTGTGCGGACAGCAGGAACGCTGGAAGCATGGTTCGTCCGGCGTCGTCGATCTGCAGGTCCGATCCTTCGGGAGGAGTCATCAGAGCGTGGATGAACGCGGGCCGAATGGTGTCGACCGTCCAGAACTCGGAGACCGTCTCCCGTAGTTCGTCCTCGGTCACCGCGTTCGGCCCCTCGCCCTCGGGGAACGCGCCCCGGGCGAACACCAGGACGTAGTACGACGCGCCGGGGGCGGCCGCACGGGAAACGGACTCGAGGTAACCGCGTCGTCGATCGACGGGAAGAGAATGGAACAGGGTGCTGTCCACGATCGTCCGAAAGCGGCCATCGAAACCGGTGAACGCGCTGATATCGGCAACCTCGAACGTCGTGCCGGTGAGACCACGGTCGTGTGCAGCCTGTCGAGCTGCTGCAATCGCAGTCGGTGACAGGTCCAAGCCGACGACGGTGTACCCCCGCGCGGCGAGATGCAGCGACGTCTCGGCGTGCCCACAGCCGGCGTCGAGCACCTCGCTACGAAACTTGCCTTGTTCGATCAACGCGGCGATCTCCGGCTGCGGTTCGCCGATGTTCCACGGGACAGGACCCTCGAATTCGGCGGCATCGCCGCGGTAGATGGCGTCCCAGGGAGCAACCTCGTCGTCGGCCATGCCTTCGACCGTACGCCCGATCAGTCGGTGTCGGACGCGTCGACGATGTACGCCTTGGCCTCCTCGTAGGAGAACGCGCGACCGTTGTCGTCGGGATCGGTCTTCGATCGGACGTTGAACAGAACGAAGTCCGCTATGTTCTTGGTGTTCACGACGAGGCCCTTCGGTTCCGCGAGAGCGTTCAGCTCACCGGCCTGTTGGATGATCTGAGTCCGGTCGATCGCTCCGAATCCGCTACTGAATGTCATGGCACCAGGACACACGAAATCCGGCCATCTGTCACTTGGCGGTCAGACTCCGCGCGTAGGCGACGCCCCGCTGCACCCAGGCGGACAGTTGCTCCTCGGTGCGCAGATGTTCGGGCTCGACGGTTACCCATCCGTGCATTTCGCGTTGGCCCATGGTCGCCACATCCGCTTCCGTCGTGGACATGAGTTCGTCCAAGTCGGCAGGATCGATTCGCACCAGGATGTCACCTTTGCCGGCTGCAACCGCCATCTTCCCGTCGACCATGAACGCCAGTCCCCCGAACATCGCCTTCTCGGTGATGCACTCTTGCCCGCTGAGCAACTCTCGGATGCGATTCGCCAGATCCTCGTCGTAGGCCACGAAATACCAGCGTAGAGGCTCTTCCTGAGCAACACGCCGGATCGCTTCGATGATCCTGCGTAGGATTTCGCAGGGGGACGAAATCGAGCGGATGGCAGGTGGAGTATGAGCGCAAGCGACACTGTTCGAAGCACACAGATCGTTCTCGCGTCCAGGCCGGACGGCGAACCGACGGTCGACAACTTCCGTGTCGAGACCGTGGATGTGCCGCAGCCCGGTGACGGCCAGGTGCTGCTCCGTGTCCTGTACTTGTCGCTCGACCCGTATATGCGCGGACGGATGAGCACCGTCAAGTCGTACGCCGACCCGGTCGAGATCGACGACGTGATGGTCGGCGGCACCGTGGCCGAGGTGATCGAGTCACGGCATCCGAAATTGTCACCGGGTGACCACGTGCTCTCCTACTCCGGGTGGCGAACTCATGCCGTCGAGAACGGCAATCACGTTCGCAAACTCGATGCCTCGGCCGCGCCGCTGTCCACCGCACTCGGTGTGCTCGGGATGCCCGGTTTCACCGCATATTCGGGCTTGCTCCGCATCGGACAGCCGCAACCCGGCGAGACTGTTGTGGTCGCGGCTGCCAGCGGGCCGGTCGGTTCCGCCGTCGGTCAGATCGCGAAGATCAAGGGCGCTCGCGCCGTGGGTATCGCGGGCGGTCCCGCCAAATGTGCCCACGTCCGTGACGAACTCGGATTCGACGCCGTCGTCGATCACCGCTCTCCCACCTTCGTCGAGGACCTGAAAGCAGCAGTGCCGGACGGAATCGACGTCTACTTCGAGAACGTCGGCGGAGCCGTGGCGTCGGCCGTGCTTCCACTGCTCAACACCTTCGCCCGAGTTCCGGTGTGCGGCTTGGTCGCTCAATACAACACAACGGAAGCACCCGACGGGCCGGACCGCCTACCCGGATTCTTCGGATCAGTCCTGGTCAAGAGTCTGACCATCCGTGGGTTCATCCAGCAAGAATTCGTCCCGACCATGCAGGACGACTTCCACCGAGACGTCACGCAGTGGATCGGCGAGGGAAAGATCGCCTACAAGGAAGACATCGTCGACGGAATCGAAAACGCACCCGAAGCCTTCATGGGCCTGCTCGCCGGGCGCAACTTCGGCAAACTCGTCGTCCGAGTCGCCTGACCTTGACCTTGACGCAGCGTCATAGTTGACACTTGACGCATGCGAATAGGTGAGGTTGCTCGGGCAGCAGGGACCACCCCGCGGGCAGTGCGGCATTACCACCGGCTCGGACTGTTGGCCGAACCGGCGCGGCTCAGCAACGGATACCGCGATTACGTGCTGGCAGACCTCGCGAGGCTGATGCGTATTCGTTGGCTGGCCGACAACGGAATACCGCTCGGGTCGGTGGCGGCCGTTCTGGTCGACGAGAACCAGGGCGCCGAAGTCCAGGGCACCGAACACTCGTCTGTCGACGCCGCGGACGTACGAGCAGATCTGCGTGCTCTCGTCTCTGCCTGCGAACACGACCTCGCTCAGTTGACGCGCAAGCATCGCCGACTGACCCGGATGCTTGATGCCGCCGAACAGGACAGTCCGTTGACCGCGCTACCGGAGGAGTTCATTGCGACCTTCGACCGGATTCGTGCGGAGGCGACCGACGACACAGAACTGCGCACGTTGGAGAGGGAACGCGACTTCCTCGAGGTGCTCGCCATTTCGGGTAATGCTCCGGACGAGCTCTTCCAGTGGCTGCGTCAGATGTTGGACAGCCCGGACAAGATACAGGACTACCGGCGCATCATGCGCGCATGGGGACGACTGGAAGGTAGGTCCGTCGACCGCGCGGAGTCCGACATCGAAACACTGGCGCACGATTTGGCCGGGCACCTCGGTGATGAGCTCCCGCCGTTCGACGAATCCACGGGCGCCTTCGATGCCGGAGTGACGGATCTCGCGGTCGAAGACGTGATTCCTGATGCGGCACAACGCGCGGCCGTGCTCCGCGCCGTGGATATTCTGGCCGAGCGTGGAACGGAATTGCGATGAACACTCGTCTGCTCGCCGGAGCTGCCCAGGTGCTCACCGTGATCGTGGTCGTGGTCGACATCGTCCTCGTGGCGACCGGCGTGATCACGCCACGGACTGCGGTGATGTTGTGGCTCGCAGTCGAGATACCGCTGCTGGTGGTCACGTTGGCGCTCTTCGCGTTTCGGATGTGTATGTTGGCGCGAAGACGCGACCTGCCGACCCGCACCGCGCTCGTGGCTGTGATGGCGGAGTCGCCGCTGTACCGCTTCGCAGAGACGGAACTGCGTGCCTACCGGTCGCTCTGGATGTTGTTCCGTGGCAAGAAGGACTGCCCCGGCGATGCTGCGTTCACGTCGTCGTCCGGAGCCCTGACTATTCCTACCGCCTTCGCTGTCGCGACCGCGATCGAGATTGCGGTACTGCATCTGATCATTCCCTGGCTGTGGCTGAGCGTGGTGATGGCGATCATGTCCGTCTGGGGTCTGGCCTTCGTGTTTGCATTCGTCGCAACGGATCTCGTCCATCCGCACTACCTGACCGGAAACACCCTGGTACTCCGCCAGTCCGGACGAATCGTCGCCGAGATCCCCATCGACGAGCATCTGACGGTGACCGCACGCCGTAGGCCCTCACCAACCGCCCCCGCCATCGACGGACCTCGCCTGCACCTGCCCAATCAGGACGGAACGAACGTGGAATTCGTTCTCACGGAGCCGGTCGCTGCCGAGATCGCATCGATTGTTCCTGCGTGGCGCCACGCAGGCGATGTCGATGCTGTCAATGTGTGCGTGGACGAGCCGGAGCGAATGGTTGCGGCGGTGCGAGATATCAAGCGCACCTTGGCATCATCCGAATCCTGACTACTCCTTTGGCCGCCGCACCACCCACACCGTTCTGGAACCGCGCACCTCGAAGTCCTGTCGGTGTCGCAGGCCGTGCGGTCCGTCAGCCAATAGCGTGTCCAGAGCGTTCAGGTCTTCTGTGCCCAACGCGGCGTCGAGTCCGGGGCGAACGCGGCGAAGGTAGGTATCGGCGTACCGGGCGACAGATTCGGGATATGGGGGCGCCGGATCGATATCGAAAGATCGTTCTCCGACGGATTCGAATCCGGCCGCTTCCAGTCGAGGCCCCCAGTGGGGGTGCAGGGAGACGCCCTTGCGTGCGGCCTCCACGGCTTTGCGGATGCGGAGTTCGAGACCCGGTCGGCCCACGCCGATGTCCTCGGGCAGGAAAGTGGGAGGAGCCTGCATCTCGATGATTGCGAACACACCGCCGGGTGTGGTCGCCGCGAACACGTCGCGCAGGACCTGATCCTTTTCGGTCACCTCGTGAAGGGACAGCGCTGCGAAAAACATGTCGGCATGGATGTCGAGAAGCCCAGTCTCGAGGTCGGTTAGGACGGTGTGTACCCGATCGCCGACGCCTCGTTCGTCTGCTTTGGTGCGCGCTCGGGTGAGCATGTCTTCTGAGACGTCGACTGCTGTCACCGCCGCGTCGGCGAAGCGCTGGGCCAGGGCGAGGGTCCAAGTTCCCGTTCCCGACCCGAGATCCACAATTGTTCGAGGGGCGCCGGCAAGCGGGGCCACCCAATCGAGCACCTCGCCGATGAAGGTCTTCAGCACCTCGGCGTCCAGATCGAGCAGGTCGGCAGTGTCGCGATGTTTGTTGTGTTGGTGGCTGACCCGGGGGTGGTCGTGATGGCGGTGAGAGTGATTCATGCCCCAACAGTAGCGCTACTTTGCTGTTGTGGCATACAGTCTCGCGTATGACGCAAGATGTTGATTTCGATCGAGTGGTTCGGCAGCGGATCAAGGGCCTGCGGGCTGCGCGGGGGTGGTCACTCGACGTACTCGCTGCTCGCTGTTATCTGAGCCCGTCGACACTCAGCCGGATCGAATCCGGACACAGACGTATCGCCCTCGACCAGTTGGTGCCGATAGCCAAGGCGTTGGGAACGACGCTCGATCAGTTGGTCGAAGCCGTCAGCGATGACGACGTGGTGATCCGGCCCGAACCTGATACCCGGGAGGGTGTGACGGTGTGGACGCTCACCCGCGAAGGCAGCCCGAACGGTGTCACGGTGGCCAAGATGCGGATCACGACTGTGACGGAGCCCGTGGATATTTCGAAGCTCGGCGTACATCCCGGACACGAATGGTTCACGGTTCTCTCCGGAACCGCCCGATTGCAACTCGGCGAGCGAACCGTTCTCATTGAGGCCGGCCATGCTGCCGAGTTCTCCACGATGATTCCGCACGCCGTTGGTGCCCACGACGGTCCTGTGGAGATCCTTACCGCATACGACCACGACGGGAAGCGCGCTCACCTGCATCCGGAGAGCTCCCGCTGATCGTGCTACATGTGTTCAGCTGTCAGTTGTGAGCAGGTCGGCGAGGTTGTCCAGACCACCTCTCACCGTGCGTGAATAGGCCTTTGCGACGATAGGATCGGCGAGTTTGCCGAAGACTCCGCCGAGGCCGGTGTCGGCGTCGACCCGGTAGGTCATCAGGGTGCTGCCTTCGCCGTCCACCTTCTCGAGGCGCATTGTGGCCGCGAAACCGAGTTCGCTGCCTTCGACGGACTTGGCCACGGTTCGCTTTTCAGGCTCGAACTCGACGAATTCGGTCTCCCACCGAAACTTCTTACCCAGAATTCGGGTCACGCCGCGCCAATGAGTGCCCAAGCTGAGCTCTCCCTCACTCACCTGCTCGCATTCGACCATCGAGGATTCCCATGTGGGCCAGTTCGTCGCATCGACCAGGAAGTCCCAGACTTCCGATGTCGGACGGGCAACGACGACTGACTGTTCGACGACAGGCATGATGATCATCTCTTTGGATAGTGGCTGAATCGGCCGGAATTGGCCGCGCCACGTCAATCATCCTCCCTGGGAGAACCCGCTGTCACCATTACTTCTGTGCGTGGCAAAGGAGTCCAGGAACTCGTTAACCACTCACAGGGGAGGGGGGACCTCGCCCATTCTGTCGGCGCCCCAACTGCGCTGGATGTAGCCCTTCACACGATCGAGTTCGTCCCGGGTGACCCGTGCCAGTTCACCCGGCTCGAGGGGGTCGAAGTGGAAGATGTACAGCCGGGACGCGAACTGTTCGAACGGAAGCGACGCCTCGCCGAAACGTTCACCGCAACCTGCCGTGCTGACGACGACGCCGTCGCCCCAGTCCTGCCCGCTGTCGTTGTTGGGGTTGTAGAAGTACACCCGCATCTCTTCTTGTGGGTCGAGGCTCACCCGCAGGACGGTGATGGCGTGCCAGCCGACGAACCGGGCTGCGCTGTCGGTGACGGCGACACCGGCGGGCTGGGGGTGGATCAACGGTTGGTTGCCGTTGTAATGCGGGTGATAGCTGGCGTAGAAGTGCCGGAGGAATTCTTCGAGATCCGTGAGCTTCCCGGTCGGCACGTCCACGTTGATGCGGAAGCCGCGCCCCGACCACCAGCCGTGGAATTCGGGGTTGACCCACCGGTGCGGGTCGCCTTCGCGGCCGACGCACCGTCGCCCCATCTCCGCGTAGATGCGGTCCAGGTGCGGAACGACCAGCAGCGAAACCGGGTCGAGGCCGATCGGCGGGGTGACGGCTACACCCGATTCGCTTTCGTTCGACGAAATGGGCAGACCCTCGAAGTGCATGACGATTTCGTCGTCTCGGGCCGCCCACACCAGGGTCTGCATCAGATAGTCGGGATCGTTGTAGGACCACATCGACAACGCCCGCGCAGATTGGCACGTGGGGTTGTCGCCCTGTCCGATTCCGAGCGGCTGGCCCAGTACGGACAGCAATCCCGACAACAGCCACGCCCGCGGACCAGGTTCGGGTCCGAAGGCTTCGGCCAACCGCGCCCGCGAGTACTCGGACAGCGGCTGCGCGAGCTGACGCCACATGGAAGGGGCCACCGGCGGCTGATAGAGAATGCCGCGCTCGAGCATAAGAGCGAGACCGTAAATGCACTGTGCGGTCTCCACGTGGACGGCTTCGTCGATGAGATTCCGAACCAGATCGTGGTAGCGCAGAAGACAATCACGTCCGGTGCTCGAGAGTCCGAGGGCCTCGCCGACGAGGTAGAGGTATTCGGCCTTTTCCCCCAGATACCGCAGCAGCACCGCGTGGTAAGGCGACACGAGGCCGGTGTCGTGCATCGCGCGTGCGAAACCGGCCGCCTCGTACTGCAAACCGCTGTCGTCCATCGCCTCGATGCGACTGAGGTACACGCCGACCCCGGGATCTTCACGGCAGGCGTCGGTGGTACCGAACAAGCTGCTGATCAGA
Organism: Rhodococcus quanlei; assembly: GCF_055231015.1. Taxonomy (NCBI): domain Bacteria; kingdom Bacillati; phylum Actinomycetota; class Actinomycetes; order Mycobacteriales; family Nocardiaceae; genus Rhodococcus; species Rhodococcus quanlei. Next base: position 34,665 of record NZ_JBUYWD010000028.1, read on the forward strand.
CGGTCTGCGCCGACCCCGCTGGACCCGAGGTCGACGTTCGGGTCGCTGCGGTAGATCGAGATCTGCGTGATCATCCGCTTGACCTGATCGACCTGGATCGGCCGCTGCCGAAGAATGCGCCAGATCTCCTCGATGAGGTTGTCGAGGATGTTCTCGTAACCGACGCTCTCGCCGAGATACCGGAACAGCGACCGGGTCACCTGCGCCATCCGTCCCTGTTGTTCACGCTCCGCCTCACTCGGCGCCGTGAACAACAGCGACATGTTGATGGCGAGGACCTGAGACAGGTGGTGGCCGGCATCTTCCGCCGAGATCAACTCGTGCACGAACTCGCCCTTGGCGACCGCCAGCAGGCGAAGCTCGCTGACGGCTTCCAGCACCACAGTGTCCGCGTTCGGACTGCGTAGTGCGCCCGTACTCAGGGAAGGGATGAGGATGTGCGGTGTCGCCCAGTCGGTTCCCTCGAACAGACCAGCAGCTTCGACCTCGTGTACCCGCGGCCGAATCGCGGCAGCCCCACCCGGCTGCAACAGAACGAGCCGCAGCGCGTCCAGGACCGGTCGCAGTTTGACCTGCTTACCGAAATCACTGGTGGCGGCCAGCGCCTGGGTGGCGTCGTCGAGACCGGCCAGACGTTTGTCCAGCACTCGGGTTGTGCTGTCCGTGTCGCTGTTGTTGGTGTCGCTGCTGGTCAACCGGGGATCCTCACGTATGAACCGACCTGGTCGTTAGACGTAGAAGTCGAGTTCTTCCTGTTGTTTCAAGAGATCACGCATGACGTAGGGGTCGTCGCCGAAGAAATACAGCAAACCCCAATGGGTGCCGAAGGCGGTCCGTTTGGTGACGGTCTCCTCCAAAGGAGCTGTCAGCTCATGAGATTCGAAGTACTCGTGATCCTCGGTCTCCTCCGGCATCGACAGCTCGCTCACCACACGCCGGCGCGGGTAGACACCGAAGCAACCGGCGTGGCCCTTCGCGTCGACCACTTCCTTCGGGAAGAACGCCTCGATCTCGTCTTCCGTGGTTTTGGGGTCGAATGCCAGGACGAGTGCCTGGTAGGCGTTGAAGCCGTAGGCGCGCTCGAGCAATTCGAACACCTTGAAACCCGGTGGACGGTAAGCGACCTCGCCGAAGTACATTTCGCCGTCGCTGGTGACGAAGTATTCGGGATGGACGAACCCGAAGTCGATCTCGAACGTCTTGATCAGCTTTTCGATCTGCCGGGTGATTTCCGGCCGGTACTTCTCGAGTTCCGGGGTGGCCGGAACGAACACCGAGTAGCCGAGGGTGACGTATTCGGAGATGTTGAGGAAGCGGATCTTGCCGTTGTGGACCCACGCCTCGACCGCGAACTCCCAGCCGTCGAGATGCGACTCCATCAGGACGGGGAACTCTTCGTCGGGGATGGTGTCGACCTCGTCCGGAGTTCGGATCACGCGGTGACCCAGGCAACCGGCCTTGTCGAAGGCCTTGAGGTGGATCGGATCGTTCGGGTCGCCGTCCAGCTTGAGCAGTGTCTGGTTGACACGCTTGAGGAAACGGACGATGTCGTCTCGTTCGTGCGCTTCCTCGAAGATGCCCACGCGGATGCCGCCCAACTGGGCGCGACGCTTCATCAGAGCTTTGTCGCGGAGCAGCAGTGCCTGACCGAACAGCCGCGGATTGTCGAGGAGGACTGAGTTGATGGCGCCCGCCCACTCGACGGTCTCCTCGAACAGCGGGATCGCGACGTCGACGCCCTTCTCCTTCAGGGTCTCGGCGATCTCCATGGAGCGGTCGTTGAGCCGCTCGAAGTTCCACGGCACATAGGGGATGCCATGTTCCTCGCAGTACTCCTGGGCCCAGTCAGGCGCGACGACGAGATAACGCCTGTCGAAGCGGTCGATCGCCTCGACGGCGTTCAAGCTCCAACCGAGAAGGGCTACGTACCCCTTCTCGGGATCTCTGGTTTTCGAATCGGGCTTCGATTCCGGCAACTCTCTGCTCCTCTCGAAATGGCACATCACAAAGCAAGAGCGGGCAGACGTCGACCGAGCGTCACCGGCGCACCGTTCATAACGCGGGACGTTCGATCGCGTCGATCTTCACCGCATCCATCCAACGAAGGCTACCGCTCGTGCGGATGCCGGGGTTGCCGGTGGGCGCCGGGGCGGCTCCCTGGGGTTGGTTCTCGCACCCAGGGCGCATCGGCGCGGTGATTGTCGACAGTTGCTACTGCGCGGTAAGGGTTGTGTTAGCGTCCGTCGCTATGACCTACGCAACATCGAGTGCGCTTGGTGTCTTATCACACATTGTGCGTCGACTCGGAGCGAGTCTTGCCTGTTCGCTCGTGGCCGTGTTGCTGGCGGTCGCCACAGCAGCGCCGGCGTCCGCCCAGCCCGCGGAGATCGGCCTGAATCCGCCTCAGTGGACGCAGGTGCACGACGGTCCCGGGCACTATCCCGGTATCGCCGTCACGCGCGGGGTGAAGATACCGATGTCCGACGGTGTGGTCCTGCGCGCCGACGTGTACCGGCCCGCCGAGGAGGATGGCGCGGCCACCTCGGGCAAGCACCCCGTGATCGTGAATCTGACGCCGTACAACAAATTGGTGTCCGCGATTGCGGACGCGGCGCTGAACATTCCCGGGGTATCCCCGGTCGTACTCGACTTCATCAACTCGCTCAACTTCGCCGGCACGCCGATCTCGGGTGCCGATCAATTGCGTGACGCAATAGCGGGCGGCGGAATCGGCGCGTTCGGTGTCGACCGTGATCTGATCAAGAGCGGCTACGTGCAAGTTGTCGTCGACGTACGCGGCACGGGTGCGTCGCAGGGTGTGTGGCAAACGCTCACCGAGCGCGAGCAACTGGACACGATCGAGGTGCTCGACTGGGCGCGGACGCAGCCGTGGTCGAACGGCCACCTCGGCATGTCGGGTGTTTCCTACTCGGCGATCAACCAACTTCAGGCCGCGTCGCGTACCCCGGAAGGGCTCGACGCACTGTTCGCGGTAGAGCCGATGACCGACTTCATTCCGGATATCGTCGCGCCGGGAGGTGGTCTCGGAGTCGGCTTCTTGACGATGTGGTTGGCGGGGGTCAACAGCGCGAAGATGGTCCCGGGGGTCAGCGATCTGTTGCGTGGCCATATCGACCCGGTATGGCTGCAGTCTCGTCTCGAGAACCCGGCCGTGATGTTCCAGGAGATCTTCGATGCGATCACCGTCGCCGATCTGGAAGCAGCGTCGCCGAAGGCACAGGAGTTGGTGACCGCATCGTCCGACATGCGTGCGGATTTCCGGATCGACACTGCCGCTATCACGACGCCCACCTTTGCGATAGGTGGATGGCACGATATCTTCACCAACGCGCAGTGGCGTCTGCTCGATCAGCTCAGCAGTCTCGGACCGGACGAGAAGAAGCTCATCATGGGAACCGGCTACCACGTGACGCCTGGCGCGGACATGGGTGGGCCGGGTGAGCCACCGCGTATCGACGTGCTGCAACGCGCCTGGTTCGACAAGTGGCTCAAGGGTATCGACAACGGCATCGACCAGTACGCACCCGTGACCAGCCATGCCATCGGTGGCGGATGGGTGCAGTCGCCCACCATCCCGCGTGACAACCAGGAACACCGCCGGGTATACCTCGCCCCGCGACCGAGCGGAACCGCCCCCCACGCCGTCGCAGACGGCACGCTGTCCGGTGCGGCGCCCACGACGACTGCGAAGTGGACCATTGCGCCCGGAATCAGCACGTTGTGCTCGAACGACACAGTTCGGGACAGCACGGGACTGTTGGTGCTCTTCGACATCTGCGCGGCCGACAACCGAATCGCCGAATCGAACGCGCTGACCTTCACGTCGCCGACAGTGAGCGAGCCGGTGTCGATCAACGGCCCCATCAATGTTCACCTCAATGCCGTGTTCGACAAGCCGGACGGTTTCTACAGCGTGGTGATCAGCGACGTTGCACCGGATGGGACGTCGACTGTGATCAGCACGGGGTCGATGACGGCGTCGCTGCGCAATCAACTCGTGCCCGAGCGTTCCGGGTATGCACCGAACGGTGACCTCGTGGACCCTTATTACATGCTCGACGCGACGACGCGCGAGTTGGTGACGCCGGGTCAGCCGGTCACGCTCGACGTAGGTGCACTCGCCACCGATGCGGTCCTTCGACCCGGGCACCGGTTGCGTCTGAGTGTTTACGCTTTCAATGCTTCTCGTGCGATCAGTCTCGGCCCGGTAACTCATGACACGCAGCTGGCTCCCGAGCACATCCTCTTGGATCCGGCGGCACCGAGCTGGATCAGCCTGCCCAGTGACAAGCCCCTGATCTGAGCAGGTCCTGAGGGGGCACGTGAGGACAACCCCCGAGATGCACCACCGCCCGTGATCGACCCGAGATCGAAAACCTGAGAATTTATACGAATCGTGATGCCGGAACGAAATCCATGATCTCATTTGTGATGTAACCGACACCCGGAGGGGAACTCACATGGTGGCAACGAGAAAGCATCTGTCCGGTTGGGGCGTGGCGGCCGCCGTGTCCGCCACGATTGCAGGGTCGGTGGTGCTTCCTCCCGCCGCCCAGGCGGATATCACACCGACCACCGTCATCAATGGTGTCTTGTCCACCGTCGGCGGTTGTCAGACGTCCATCCACGAAATCATCGCGGCCTGTACGGCTGCCGAGATATTGACGCCACGCGCACCGATCGTGCTCGACCTGAACCCGCTCGGCACCAACATCGTTGTGCTCGGTGCGGGCCTGAACGACGACGGTTCGATGCCCCCGGTGCTGCTGGAGCGGTTGAACGTCGCATTGAAACTCGCACAGGAGTATCCCTTCACCCCGATCATCACCAGCGGTGGAGTGCCACAGAACGGGATCACGGAGGCTCGGGCGATGCGAGACTGGTTGGTCGCCAACGGAGTATGGGCCGGCCGGATCACCGAGGAAGGGTACTCGAGTTCGACTCTCGAGAATGCGTACAACACCAACCGAATTCTGGCAGCCCGCGGGGCAACGGCAGCGGTGGTCGTGTCGAGCACCAATCACGTCGAACGTGCGATGAGAAATTTCCGCGTCGCGGTCGACGGCCGAATCCCCATCGCCGGAGTGATCTCCGGATAGTTCGCGATCAGTCACCACTCGAGGTTCGAGGAGTCCGATCCGAGGGCGGCGAGCACGGTGCGAAATTTGGTGAGGGTTTCCGCAACCTCGCGATTCGGGTCGGACCCGGCCACGATCCCACCGCCGGCGTATGCGGTGGCAGAGCGTCGGTCGGCGCTGATCCGGGCGCAGCGGATGGCGACGATCCATTCACCGTCACCGTTCGAGTCGCACCAGCCGACGGTGCCGGCGTAGAAGCCGCGATCCGGTTCGATCAGGCGTAGCTCCTCCAGCGAGTCGGTGAAGGGTGTCCCGTTCACAGCCGGAGTTGGGTGGATTGCGAGCGCAAGGTCGAGTGCGGTGACCTGTGGATCGCTCAGTACCCCGGTGACCGGTGTACCCAGATGCCACAGTTGCGGGGTCGTGGTCAGGGTGGGGGCGTCGGCAATGTCGAGTTCGGAGCACAGCGGTGTGAGCGCATGTCGAATCGACTCGACGACGAACGCGTGCTCGTGGCGGTCTTTGGTCGAGGCGAGAAGTTCGGCGCCGATCCGGGCATCGCGCCCGGGATCGGTGTTGCGCCGTGCCGATCCGGCAAGCGGGTGACAGCTCACGGTTGTGCCGTGCCGGCGAATCAGAACCTCGGGGCTGGAGCCGACGAGAACGTCGCCGCCCAGGTCGACGAGATATCCGTTTCCATTGGGGTCGGCGTCCACGAGCCGTCCGAGAACCTCGAGCGGATCGAGGGGGTCGGTAGATGTCACAAGGGCCTTGCGTGACAACACGATCTTCTCCAGTCGCCCCTGGTCGATGATCCTGAGAAGGTCGCGGACCCGGCGGGCGTGCGTGGCGTCGTCCGGCTCGAAAATCGCCGCACCGGCGCCGCCTCGGGTGTCCGATGCGCCGGGCGCATGCGTCCAGCGCGTGTTCTGGCGGCGCAACTCGCGCGGCTCGGCCAGCGAACAGGGCTGCGCCGGATCGAAAGCGAGCGCACCGACCAGGGCAGACACCTCGCCGGCCCGGACTGCGTCGGCTGCGGTGTGGGGGTTCGTGAAAGATTTGCGAGTTCCAAAGGATTCGATCACCCGGCCCGGACGCGCCAACACGAAGTCGGGTCCGGTGGGGCGAGCAATCGGGGTGGACATGGGGTCAGGCTAATCCGAGTTTCAGCGGGTTCGTGAGTCGAGGGCCTCCGAAGTCGAACTTTGGTCGTAGGTGCGCAGGCCGTGCAGGAAGAATGCGGCGGCAATCAGCGTCGCCATCCCGCCCGCGCCGTACAGCAGGAATGCTTCGCGCGGTCCGACGGCGGCGCCGATCGAACCGGCGACGAGTGCGCCGGCCGCCGAACCGGTGGAGATCTGCGCGCCCCAAACCCCTGCGATCCGACCGCGGTATTCCTCGGGGGTTTCGGTCTGGATGACGGCGTACCGAAGGATGTCGCCGACCACTCGGCCGAAACCGTGGGCGACAAGACCGAGAAAAGCCATGGCGAACGCCGGAACCGTTCCGGCACCGACCAGGCCGGCGGCTGCCACGACGGCAGCGAGGATGACCACCAATCCGCCGCGACGTGCGGTGCCGGTCCACCCACTGGTGAGCGAACCGGCGAGGGCGCCGACTGCGGGGGCGCTGTAGAGCAGGCCGGTGGTGCCGGCTCCCGCATGGAGGACTTCCGCGGCGTACGCGGGCAGCAGGACGTTCCAACCGGTGAGCATCATTGCGCAGAAGCCGACGAGTAGGGTGCCGCCCACCACAGAGTCTCGGGCGGCATACCGGAATCCGCTGGCGATCGACTGCAACGGCCCCTCCGTGTTGCGGACCTGCGGCGGTAGCGAAGGCAGTCGCGCGATGCAGTACGCGGTGAGTGCGGACGAGAGAGCAGCGAGGACGTAGTTGGTGCCGACGGAGGTTGCGGCGATGACGACACCGCCGATGGCGGGTGAGGCGACGGTGCCGAGATCGGACATCACTGTCATGAGTGCCCCGGCGGCCGCCATCTTATCCTTGGGGAGCAGCGACGGGATCACGGCCATGAGCGCGGTGGCCGATATGCCACCGGCGAGACCTTCGATGACTCCCGCGGCATAGATGACCCAGAGATGCGGGGTGGGGAGGAAGGCGTTGACCGCAAGGATCGCGAAGGCGACACCGGCACTTGCACGAGCGATCGCGATGACGGGGCGCCGGTCGAAGCGGTCTGCGATCACGCCACCGAACAAGGTTCCGACGAACACCGCGGAGCCGACCACGATACTGGCGCCGCCGACCGCCAGTGTGGACCCGGTCATGTCGTAAACCTGCAGTGGGACGGCGACAACCAGTAAGCCGAGCCCGAAGATCGATATGGTGCGTGCAACGAAGATGAATCTGAATTCCTGGCTGGTTCGCAACGGAGACAGGTCGATTGCATACCGAGACAGTTCAGCCATCGCCATCCGTTCATATCGATTCCACGACTACGCTAAGGCTGCACTAACCTAGCGAACTCGCTCCGAGGATGGCGAGGAGTGCGTCTGGGTCGAAACCCTTGGTGCGCACCGAGAGTTTAGTAGCATCGGCGACGTGAGCGACTCGAGCGCCGACGTAGCCAGCGATTCACCGGCCCGACCTGCACTGCGTGTACTCGTCTACAGCGATGACAAGACAGTGCGATCGTCTGTGGTCACCGGTCTCGGTACGCGGCTCGACTCGCGGATTCCCGATCTGGAGTACCTCGAGGTGGCGACGGCGCCGATGGTGACTCGTCATCTCGACGCCGGCGGCGTCGATCTTGCGATCCTCGACGGTGAGGCCGTGCCGGCCGGCGGTATGGGGGTCGCCAAGCAGTTACGTGACGAGATCGAGCAGTGTCCTCCCCTGTTGGTGATCACGGGCCGCAAGGATGATGCTTGGCTCGCGTCCTGGTCACGGGCTGATGTGGTGGTTTCCCGTCCGGTCGATCCGATCCATCTTGGTCAGGTCGTGGTCGACCTCCTCCTCTCTGTGCGTGGTTGAGGAGTCCAGAGACTCGTCAACCGCTCACAGGGCGCGGAGCGGCCCTTTTCGCAGGGTGAATTCTCCCGTGTCGACAACTCACACTGTGGGGATTTCGGTTGTACTGTGTGTGTTGCAGCTCACATACAGGAGGGCGGTGAACATGAACGTCTACGTGCCGATTCTCGTTCTCGGTGCGATCGCCGTCGTGTTCGCGGTGTTCTCGGTGCTGGTGGCGTCGCTGGTGGGGCCCAGGCGGTACAACCGCGCAAAGCTCGAGGCATACGAGTGCGGTATCGACCCGATGTCGCAGCCCGGCGTCGGGCAGCGATTTCCGGTGAAGTACTACCTCACCGCGATGCTCTTCATCATCTTCGACATCGAGATCGTCTTCCTCTATCCGTGGGCGGTGCATTTCGACGCACTCGGGACGTTCGGTCTGGCGGCGATGGCGCTGTTCGTCTTCAACGTTTCTGTGGCATATGCGTACGAATGGCGACGGGGCGGTCTGACCTGGGACTAGCTTTCCGGCCAATCGATCTGAACAGGGAGATGAATCAGCGTGGGTCTCGAGGAGAAGTTACCGAGTGGTTTCCTGCTGAGCACCGTCGAGGAAGTGGCAGGCTACGCACGCAAGGGTTCGCTGTGGCCGGCGTCGTTCGGATTGGCCTGCTGCGCAATCGAGATGATGTCCACCGTCTCCGGGCGTTACGACATCGCCCGTTTCGGGATGGAGCCGTTTCGTGGATCACCGCGCCAGGCCGACCTCATGATCGTCGCGGGTCGTGTGAGCCAGAAGATGGCGCCCGTACTGCGGCAGATCTACGACCAGATGGCCGAGCCCAAATGGGTATTGGCGATGGGGGTGTGTGCCTCGTCGGGAGGGATGTTCAACAACTACGCAATCGTGCAGGGCGTCGATCATGTGGTGCCGGTCGACATCTACCTTCCCGGGTGCCCACCTCGACCGGAGATGCTGCTCAACGCGATTATCGCGTTGCACGAGAAAATAGCGGAGATGCCCCTCGGCGCCAATCGCGAGGACGCTGTCGCCGCGGCGGAACAGGCAGCGTTGTCGTCGCCGACCCTGATGGAATCGAGGGGATTGCTGCGATGACCGACCGACACCGCGAATCAATCGGTATTCGTAAGGGGCTGTTCGGAGTCCACGGCACCGGTGACACCTCCGGTTACGGAGGCTTCACTCGTCGAGTTGTGCTACCCGGAAGCTCACCGCGTCCCTACGGTCGGTACTTCGACGACGTCGCCGATGCACTCGAGGACGCACTCGAGGCCGCCGATGGCCAGAATTCCGTGTGTTACGTGGATGCGATCGAACGCGTCGTCGTTTTTCGCGACGAACTGACCTTCGATGTCCGCCGTGAACACCTCCCACTGGTAGCGGCAACCCTGCGTGACGACCCCCGGTTGCGGTTCGAGTTGTGCCTCGGGGTGAGCGGTGTGCACTTCCCTGGCGACGTGGGGCGTGAACTGCACGCCGTGTACCCCCTGGCTTCGCTCACGCACAACCGCCGCATTCGTCTCGAAGTGGCGGCGCCCGAGTCCGATCCGCACATTCCATCGCTGTGCCGCATCTACCCGGCCGACGATTGGCACGAACGAGAGGCCTATGACTTCTTCGGCATCGTCTTCGACGGCCATCCGGCCCTGACACGTATTCAGATGCCGGATGACTGGGAGGGACATCCGCAACGCAAGGACTACCCGCTCGGTGGAATCCCGGTGGAGTACAAGGGCGCACAGATACCACCACCCGACGAGCGACGGGGGTACTACTGATGATGCACACCGTGTCCGGGCAGGACTGGGACGAGATCGTCGAGGCTGCCAAGAATGCCGGCGACGAACGCATCGTCGTCAACATGGGTCCGCAGCATCCGTCCACCCACGGCGTGCTCCGGTTGATCCTCGAGATCGAGGGGGAGACGGTCACCGAGGCACGTTGCGGGATCGGTTACCTGCATACCGGAATCGAGAAGAATCTCGAGTATCGGAACTGGACTCAGGGTGTCACCTTCGTGACGCGAATGGATTACTTGTCGCCGTTCTTCAACGAGGCGGCCTACTGCCTCGGGGTCGAGAAACTGCTCGATGTCACCGACGAGATTCCTGAGCGCGCCAACATCGTCCGGGTGATGTTGATGGAGCTCAACCGGATCTCCTCGCACCTCGTGGCGTTGGCGACAGGTGGGATGGAACTCGGTGCGGTCACCGCCATGCTGTTCGGGTTCCGCGAACGCGAACTGGTGCTGGACGTTTTCGAAGTGATCACCGGACTGCGTATGAATCATGCGTACATACGTCCGGGTGGTTTGGCGCAGGATCTGCCGCCGGACGCCGTCCAGAAAGTGCGCGAACTACTCCGCATTCTGCCGAAGCGCTTGCAGGACATGGAGGATCTGCTCAACGACAACTACATCTGGAAGGCGCGAACTCAGGGGATCGGCTACCTCGACCTGACCGGTTGCATGGCGCTCGGGGTGACCGGACCCATACTGCGGTCCACCGGCCTTCCACAGGATCTCCGCAAGTCCGAACCCTACTGCGGTTACCAGAACTACGAGTTCGACGTGCCCACCGCAACGACCTGCGATGCCTACGGTCGCTATCTGATTCGTGTGGCCGAGATGAAGGAATCGCTGAAGATCGTCGAGCAATGCGTGGACAAGCTTCGACCGGGACCGGTGATGATCGAGAACAAGAAGATCGGTTGGCCGGCCGAACTCAGCCTGGGTGCCGACGGACTGGGAACCTCACCCGAACACGTCGATCAGATCATGAACACGTCGATGGAATCACTGATCCACCATTTCAAGCTGGTGACCGAGGGATTCCGAGTCCCTACAGGCCAGGTGTACACGGGCGTCGAGTCTCCCCGGGGCGAACTCGGCGTGCACATGGTCTCGGACGGCGGGACCAGACCGTATCGGGTGCATTATCGCGACCCCTCGTTCACCAATCTGCAATCGGTGGCGGCGATGTGTGAAGGCGGACTGGTGGCAGACGTCATTGCCGCTGTGGCGAGCATCGATCCGGTGATGGGAGGTGTGGACCGATGACCAGCGAACCGGTGTTCATCGAATTCGGTCCCAGGTCGCAGGAATTGCCTCTGCCCGCGCCCGATGATGCACCGCGGGGGTATTCACCGGATGTCGTGGCACGCCTGCGAGGCGATGCCGATATCATCGTGGGCCGGTACCCGAATTCGCGTTCGGCGCTCTTGCCGCTGCTGCACCTCGTTCAGTCCGAAGACGGGTACATCACGCCCGCGGGTGTCGCGTTCTGCGCCGAGCGTCTGGGCCTCACCGCCGCCGAGGTGGCCGCGGTGGCGACGTTCTATTCCATGTACCGGCGCAACCCCACCGGCGAATACCTCGTCGGTGTCTGTACCAACACGCTGTGCGCGATCATGGGTGGTGACGCGATCCTGGCGGAACTCGAGGAATACCTGGACGTCGGAAGCGGTGAGACCACCACCGACGGAAAGATCACCGTCGAGCACATCGAATGCAACGCGGCCTGCGACTTCGCACCGGTGGTGATGGTCAACTGGGAATTCTTCGACAACCAGACACCGGATACCGCTCGCACTCTCGTCGACGAACTTCGCAGCGGAACACCTGTCTCCCCGACCCGGGGGGCAACGCTGTGCACCTTCAAGGAAACAGCGCGGTTGCTCGCCGGATTCCCGGACACCCGCCCGGGGGCCTCCGATTCCGAGGTCCGTCCCGAAACCCTTGCCGGACTCCGGGTGGCACGTGAACACGGTATGACGGCACCGCGGATTCCCCGCTCCGATGGGAGGCCGACATGAGCTTGACTCCCGTGCTGAGTCGCTACTGGGACGAACCGAAGTCGTGGACTCTCGAAACGTATCTCCGCCACGGCGGATACGAAGGTGTGTCAACGGCGTTCGCGATGGATCCGGATGCGGTGATCCAGACCGTCAAGGACGCCGGACTACGCGGACGCGGCGGTGCCGGGTTTCCGACCGGACTGAAGTGGTCGTTCATTCCTCAGGGAGACGACAAGCCACACTATCTCGTGGTCAACGCGGACGAATCCGAGCCCGGAACGTGCAAGGACATTCCGTTGATGATGGCGACTCCGCACGTCCTGATCGAGGGAATCGTCATCGCCGCGTATGCCATTCGAGCAAACCGTGCGTTCATTTACGTGCGGGGAGAAGTGGTCCCGGTCCTGCGCCGCTTGCAAGCTGCCGTGGCCGAAGCTCGTGCAGCCGGTTACCTGGGAAAGAACATCCGCGGCAGTGGGTTCGATCTCGAACTGGTGGTGCACGCCGGTGCGGGTGCCTACATCTGCGGCGAGGAGACGGCACTGCTCGATTCGCTGGAAGGGCGCCGTGGGCAACCTCGGCTGCGGCCACCCTTCCCGGCGGTGGAGGGCCTGTACGCGAGTCCGACCGTGGTCAACAACGTCGAATCGATTGCCAGTGTGCCGTCGATCCTGCGTAACGGTATCGACTGGTTTCGGTCCATGGGAACCGAGAAGTCACCAGGATTCACTCTCTACTCGCTCTCCGGTCACGTCCAGAAGCCGGGACAGTACGAGGCACCGTTGGGTATCACGCTGCGGGAGCTGCTCGTCTACGCCGGCGGTATCCGCACCGGGCACGAGCTGAAGTTCTGGACCCCTGGTGGCTCGTCCACCCCTATCCTCACCGGCGAACATCTCGATGTTCCCCTCGACTACGAGGGCGTGAGCGCGGTCGGGTCGATGCTCGGCACCAAAGCGTTGCAGATCTTCGACGACACCACCTGCGTGGTGCGGGCTGTGTTGCGGTGGAGCGAGTTCTACGCGCACGAGTCGTGCGGCAAATGCACCCCGTGCCGAGAGGGAACGTTCTGGCTGGTGCAGATATTGCGGCGCCTCGAGCGCGGTGACGGAACCGAAGACGATCTCGAGAAGTTGCTCGACATTTCGGACAACATTCTCGGGCGGGCCTTCTGCGCACTCGGCGACGGCGCGGTGAGCCCGATCGTGTCGTCCGTTCAGCAATTCCGGGACGAGTATCTGGAGCATTTCCGCACCGGCGGATGTCCGTTCGACCCGTACCGATCCACACTCATGGCGGGGGCACAGGCATGACCGCCTCCAACGAGAACACTGCGGGCACCAACGGGGGCGCCGCCGCGCAGAAGCTGGTGACGATCACCATCGACGGTGTGGACGTGCACGTTCCGCCGGGCACTCTCGTGATCCGGGCAGCCGAGATCATCGGGGTACAGATACCCCGGTTCTGCGATCATCCGCTTCTCGATCCCGTCGGCGCCTGCCGACAATGTCTCGTCGAGGTGGAAGGTCAGCGCAAACCGCTCGCGTCGTGTACAACAGTCGCCACCGACGGCATGGTGGTCAACACCCAGTACAGCTCGCCTGTCGCCGAGAAGGCGCAACGGGGGGTCATGGAGTTGCTGCTGATCAATCATCCCCTCGACTGTCCGGTGTGCGACAAGGGTGGCGAGTGCCCGCTGCAGAACCAGGCGATGTCGAACGGCCAGGCCGACTCCCGATTCGAAGACGTGAAACGCACCTTCCCGAAGCCGATTCCGTTGTCGTCCGAGGTGCTGCTGGACCGTGAGCGGTGCGTGTTGTGTGCTCGCTGCACCCGATTCTCACAGCAGATCGCCGGTGATCCCTTCATCGAGATGCTCGATCGCGGTGCGCTGCAACAGGTCGGTGTCTACGGTGACGAACTCGACTCGTATTTCTCCGGCAACACGATTCAAGCGTGCCCGGTAGGGGCGTTGACGGACGTGAAGTACCGGTTCCGTGCCCGCCCGTTCGACTTGGTGTCGAGTCCGAGTGTCTGCGAGCACTGTGCAAGCGGATGTGCCCAGCGAACCGATCATCGGCGCGGCAAGGTGCTTCGTCGACTGGCTGGGGACGACCCGCAGGTCAACGAGGAGTGGAACTGCGACAAGGGCCGGTGGGCGTTCGGCTACGCCGCCGAACCGGACCGCATACGGACCCCGATGGTGCGCGGTGCGGACGGTGTCCTCGCCGCGGCGTCCTGGTCGGAGGCATTGTCGGTGTCCGCCCACGGATTGCGTGGTAAGCGGGCGGGTGTGCTGGTCGGTGGCCGGGCAACGGTGGAAGACGCGTATGCGTATGCGAAGTTCGCTCGAGTCGCGTTGGGGACCAACGACGTCGACTTCAGAGCCCGACCACATTCCGCGGAGGAAGCGGAATTTCTGGCCGCCCATGTTGCTGGACGTCCGATGACGGTGACCTACACGGATCTCGAGCAGGCATCCACGGTGCTGCTCGCAGGGTTCGAGCCGGAGGAAGAGTCCCCCATAGTCTTCCTGCGGCTGCGCAAGGCCGCGCGTAAGAAGGGGCTCACGGTGTTGTCGATCGCACCCTTCGCCTCACGTGGCCTGCGGAAGATGTCGGGCACGTTGCTGCGCACGGTTCCCGGCGCCGAGGCTCGCGCACTGGACGCTCTTGCCGGTGACGAGCGGTTACGGGCGCCCGGTGCCGTCATCATGGTCGGGGAACGTCTCGCGATGGCTCCGGGGGCACTGGGGGCGGCGGCTCGCTTGGCCGATCGGACCGGCGCGGCCCTCGCGTGGGTACCGCGCAGAGCGGGCGAGCGAGGGGCCGTGGAAGCAGGCGCCCTCCCGAACCTCCTGCCCGGAGGACGCCCGGTCACCGATGCCGAAGCCCGTCGGGAAATCGAAACCAGCTGGGGTGCCGATGTGCCGGCAGCTTCGGGGCGCGACACCACAGCCATACTCGAAGCCGCGCGCACGGGAGAACTCGACGCCCTGGTGATCGGGGGTGTGGACCCGGCGGATCTGCTCGATCCCGCTGCAGCACGCGCAGCCGTCGAGGCGGCTGGGTTCGTCGTCAGCCTGGAACTGCGGGCGTCTGCCGTCACCGAGCGCGCAGACGTCGTGTTTCCTGTCGCACCGGTGGCCGAAAAGTCGGGCACCTTCCTCGACTGGGAGGGGCGCTCGCGTGCGTTCGACACCGCGCTGCAGGACACGGGAGCCATGCCCGACCAGCGGGTTCTGAGCGTTCTCGCCGCCAGGATGGGATTCGACCTGGGGCGTGCCGACGAGGCCGCCACTCGTCTGCGCAGCGGTTACGTAGGCGAGCGCGCACGCATGGAATCGTGCGAGCAACCATCAGAAACGAAACCCGAAGCCGGCGAGGCGATACTGGCCACCTGGCGCATGCTCCTCGACAACGGAAGCCTGCAAGCCGGGGAGTCCGATCTCGCCCGTACGGCTCCGCGACCCGTCGCCCGCTTGTCGGCTGCGACCGCGGATCAGGCGGGCGTCGCGCAGGGTGAATCTCTGACCGTCGAGACCGGGCGCGGCGCGATCACCCTCCCTCTCGAGGTGACGGAGATGCCGGACGGGGTGGTGTGGCTGCCCTCGAACTCGCCCGGTAGCACCGTGTTCGACTCGCTCGCGGCCGCGCCGGGCTCCGTGGTCGCAATCCGGCGGGGGTCGCTGGGGGCGGTGTCATGATCGCGGCGCCGTACGATCTCAGTGCCTTCGGGCAGGACCCGTGGTGGTTGGTGATCGTGAAGGCCATCGGAATCTTCGCGTTCCTGGTCCTCACCGTGCTGGTGGCGATCTATGCCGAACGCAAAGTGCTCGCGTGGATGCAGATGCGGGTCGGGCCGAACCGCTTGGGGCCGGCCGGCATCCTCCAAAGCCTTGCCGACGGAATAAAACTGGCACTCAAGGAAGGCATCACCCCGGCCGGTATCGACAAACCGATCTATCTGCTGGCGCCGGTCATCGCGGTGGTGCCCGCGATCATGGCCTTTGCCGTCATTCCATTCGGCCCGCAGGTGTCGATCTTCGGCACGCCGAGCCCGTTGCAGCTCACCGATCTTCCGGTGGCCGTCCTCTACATTCTCGCCGTTACCTCGGTGGGTGTGTACGGAATCGTCCTGGCTGGTTGGTCGTCGGGCTCCACGTACCCGCTTCTGGGCGGCCTGCGTTCCACTGCACAGGTGATTTCCTACGAAATCGCGATGGGCCTGACGTTTGCCGCCGTATTCCTGTGCGCAGGCACCATGGCCACATCGGGAATCGTCGACGCGCAGCACGGCATCTGGTACGTATTCATCTTGTTGCCCTCGTTCGTCATCTACGTGACGTCCATGGTGGGCGAGACCAACCGCGCACCGTTCGACCTGCCCGAGGCCGAAGGGGAACTCGTCGGCGGATTCCACACCGAATACTCCTCGTTGCGGTTCGCGATGTTCATGCTCGCCGAGTATGTGAACATGGTGACGGTATCCGCTCTGGCCGCGACCATGTTCTTGGGTGGCTGGCACGCTCCGTGGCCGCTGAACATGTGGGACGGAGCGAACCCGGGGTGGTGGGGACTGCTCTGGTTCGTGATGAAGGTGTGGGGATTCCTCTTCTTCTTCGTCTGGCTTCGCGCGACACTTCCACGGCTGCGCTACGACCAGTTCATGAATCTCGGGTGGAAGGTTCTCATTCCCGTCGCCCTGGTGTGGGTCATGGTGGTTGCCGGCGTACGCGAGCTACATAACAACGGCTTCGAGTTTCGGACGCTCACCCTCGTGGTGCTCGGCCTGGTCGTCAGCATGATCGTCGTCGCAGCGGTGCGAAGCCTGGTTCGGCCGCCGAAAACGCATCGCCCCTCCGTTGAGGCGGTGTCCGAACCCCAACCATTCGACGCCTTCGCGGGCGGATACCCCGTTCCGCCGCTCCCCGGTCAGCGCGTCTCCTCGAAGGAGGTTCACGATGCCTGAGTTCCTCGGCCCCGTAGCCGGTTTCGGTGTCACATTCTCGACGATGTTCAAGAAACCGAACACCGAGCAGTACCCGGAAGAGAAGGTGCCCACCGCCCCGCGGTTCCACGGCCGTCACCAACTGAACCGCCACGAGAACGGTTTGGAGAAGTGCATCGGCTGCGAGTTGTGCGCATGGGCATGCCCGGCCGACGCCATCTACGTCGAGGGTGCGGACAACACCGATGAGGAGCGTTACTCGCCCGGCGAACGGTACGGCCGCGTCTATCAGATCAACTACCTGCGATGTATCGGGTGCGGCCTCTGCATCGAGGCATGCCCGACTCGGGCACTGACCATGGTCAACGACTACGAGATGGTCGACGACAACCGGGCCGGCCTGATCTACGACAAGGATCGACTGCTGGTGCCACCCGACGACCCCGACAAGCCGGTCGACGGAGATGAGGGTCGATGACGGCGAGGGCGGTCGTGTCGGATGCGGTGCTTGCGGCCGACGGTGTCACCCAGACGTCCACGGCGGAAGGCGTGCAATTCTGGGTCCTCGCAGTCGTTGCGGTGATCGGCGCACTGGGCGTCGTGTGCGCGACGAAGGCCGTGTATTCGGCGTTGTTCCTGGCTATGACCATGATCATCCTGGCGGTGTTCTATATCGCCCAGGGAGCTCTGTTCCTCGGTGTGGTGCAGGTCGTGGTCTACACCGGTGCCGTCATGATGTTGTTCCTGTTCGTCCTGATGCTCGTCGGTGTCGACTCCTCCGAATCATTGGTGGAAACCCTGCGGGGGCAACGCGTTGCGGCAATCGTCGCCGGTCTCGGATTCGGGGTGCTGCTGATCGCCGGCCTCGGAAACCTCGGTGTTCTCTGGTCGCGGTCAGCGGGCGCAGACTTGTCGCCCGGCGCCGATTCCGGTGTGGAAGGGCTGGCCGAACTCATCTTCGTGCGGTACGTGTGGGCATTCGAACTCACCGGTGCCCTGCTGATCACCGCAACCCTCGGGGCGATGGTGTTGGCGCATCGTGAACGGTTGCAGCCCCGGAAGGGGCAACGCGCGATGTCCGAGGACCGCTTCCGGGCGTGGGCGGATTCCGAGTCGAGTCCGCAGGTCACGTCGCTGCCCAGTTCGGGGGTCTACGCCAGACGCAATGCCGTGGACGTACCCGCCCGTCTTGCCGACGGCTCGTACTCGTCGTTGTCCGTGAACCGATTGCTCACACCCCGAGATCCGGACGAGCACCCCGACGAGCAGGAGGGAGAGCGGTGAACCCCGAAAACTATCTGTATCTGTCGGCGTTGCTGTTCACCATCGGCGGCGTGGGAGTGCTCGTGCGCCGCAACTCCATCGTCGTGTTCATGTGCATCGAGTTGATGTTGAACGCCACCAACCTCGCATTCGTGACCTTTGCCCGGATGCACGCCAACCTGGACGGACAGATCTTCGCGTTCTTCACCATGGTTGTTGCCGCAGCCGAAGTGGTGGTCGGGTTGGCGATCATCATGACGATTTTCCGTGCCCGCCGGTCGGCCTCGGTCGACGACACCAATCTGTTGAAGTACTGACGAGGACGGGAGACCTGCACGTGGATGCGCTCTGGCTGCTTCCGGTACTACCGCTTGCCGGTGCCGTGGTATTGCTCGTGGGTGGTCGTCGCACCGACTCGTGGGGGCATTTTCTGGGGTGCGGCACCGCTCTTGCAGCGTTCGTGGTTGCCTTCGCCCAGTTCGTGACCATGCTCGGCGCCGATACCGCTTCCCGTGCGGTGAACCAGACACTCTTTCGATGGGTTCCGGTGGCCGATCTACACGTGGAGTTCGGATTGCAGCTGGACCAGCTGTCGATCTGCTTTGCCTTGCTGATCACCGGTGTCGGCTCGCTGATTCATATCTACTCGGTCGGCTACATGGAGCACGACGCCGACCGCAGACGCTTCTTCGCCTATCTCAATCTCTTCCTCGCGGCGATGCTGGTGCTCGTGATGGCCGACAACTTTCTGGTGCTCTACCTCGGATGGGAAGGCGTCGGTCTCGCGTCGTATCTTCTGATCGGCTTCTGGCAGCACAAGCCGTCCGCGGCCACTGCGGCGAAGAAAGCGTTCGTCGTCAACCGTGTCGGCGACATCGGCCTGGTGATCGCACTGATGATCATGTTCGCGGAGTTCGGTTCGTTCGAGTTCGACGCGGTGTTCGCCGGTGTCGAGTCGGTCGGTGACGGTACGGCAACCGCGATCGGCCTGATGCTGCTCGTGGCGGCGTGCGCGAAATCCGCTCAGGTGCCGCTGCAATCATGGCTCGGCGACGCGATGGAGGGCCCGACACCGGTGTCCGCCCTCATCCACGCCGCGACGATGGTGACCGCCGGTGTCTATCTGATCGTGCGTTCGGGCGTGATCTTCGAGGCATCACCTGCCGCTCGTACAGCGGTCGTGACCGTAGGTGCGGTGACGCTGCTGTTCGGGGCGATCATCGGTTGCGCGAAGGATGACATCAAGAAGGCGCTGGCGGCATCGACGATGAGCCAGATCGGCTACATGGTGCTTGCTGCCGGTCTCGGCCCGGCCGGCTACGCGTTCGCCATCATGCATCTGTTGACGCACGGCTTCTTCAAGGCAGGACTGTTCCTCGGCGCAGGCTCGGTGATGCACGGCATGAACGAGGAAACCGATATGCGCCGCTACGGCGGACTGCGCGTCGTCATGCCGATCACGTTCGTGACGTTCGGGCTGGGTTATCTGGCGATCATAGGAGTACCGCCGTTCGCAGGATTCTTCTCGAAAGACAAGATCATCGAGGTTGCCTTCGCGTCCGGTGGTGCCTCCGGAATCGTCCTCGGGTGTGCGGCCCTTCTCGGCGCAGGGCTGACCGCGTTCTATATGACCCGCGTGATGCTGATGACCTTCTTCGGCGCGCGCCGCTGGGCCGACGACGCCGCCCCGCAGGAATCTTCCGGCGTCATGACATGGCCGATGATCCTGCTCGCCGTAGGATCCGTCGTGGCCGGCGCACTACTGACATTCGGTGGGGCCCTGACTCATTGGCTCGAGCCGGTCGTCGGTGAACATCACGACGAACTCGGTGTGCCCGTCTGGGTCGTCACGGTGACCACCTTGGCCGTTGTGCTCGTCGGTGTCGCGTTCGCCTATCGCACCTACACGAGTGCCTCCGGTATCGCGAGAGAAGCGCCCCAGGACGTTTCGTTTCTGACCACTGCGGCACGAGCAGACCTGTATGGGGACAAGGTCAACGAGGAGGTGTTCATGCGTCCGGGACGCGCAGTGACCGCTACAGTCACGGTTGCCGACGATCGACTGATCGACGGGGCGGTGGACGGTACGGCCAGGTCGGTGGGTGCGATGTCCCGCAGCGTCCGATACATGCAGACCGGGTTCGTACGGTCGTACGCGCTGTTCATGTTGTCGGGTGCGGCCCTGGCGGTCGGCGTGATGATGGCGGTGAGGCTGCTGTGAGTACCTTTCCGTGGCTGACAGCGTTGTGGCTGCTCCCCTTGGTCGGTTCGCTCGTCGTGATGCTCATTCCCGCTCGGGCCGGCGCGTTCGCGAAGTGGACGGCCTTGGCCGTGTCGGTGCTGGTGCTCGTGCTCGGCGTGGGTCTGGCGATCGGTTTCGACGCAGGCGGCGAGCGGTATCAGTTCGTCGAATCGCATGCCTGGATACCGGCGTTCGGTACGAGATATGTTCTCGGGCTGGATGGGATCGCCTTGAGTCTGGTGCTCCTGACGGTTGTCCTCGCACCGTTGTTGCTGCTTGCGGGGTGGAATGACGTGAGCGGCCCCGATCACCCGAAAAGAATACACACGTACGTGTCGTTGATTCTCGTGGTCGAGGCGATGGTGCTCATTTCGTTCCTGGCCCTCGACGTGTTCCTCTTCTACATCTTCTTCGAAGCCATGCTGATCCCGATGTACTTCCTCATCGGCGGCTTCGGTCATACGAAGGGTGCGCAACGCTCTGCGGCGGCCTTGAAGTTCCTCCTGTACAACCTGGTCGGCGGTCTCGTCATGCTGGTTGCGGTCATCGGGCTGTACGTGGTGACGGCAGGGGCGGACAGCCCGTTCGAGAGCGGAACGTTCGACCTCCGCGAGATTGCGTCCGCCGTGTCTTCGGGTTCGCTCGTGATCGACGCACCGGTCGCGAACGCACTGTTCCTCGGATTCATGTTCGCCTTCGCCGTGAAAGCGCCGCTGTGGCCCTTTCACACCTGGCTGCCCGGTGCCGCCGTCGAAGCCACACCGGCAAGTGCCGTGCTGATGATGGCTGTCGTCGACAAGGTGGGCACGTTCGCGATGTTGCGGTACTGCCTGCAGTTGTTCCCGGATGCGTCCACATACTTTGCGCCGCTCGTGATCACCCTGGCAGTGATCGCGATCGTGTACGGGGCGCTGTGCGCCATCGGCCAGACCGACATGATGCGCCTGATCGCCTACACGTCGATCTCCCACTTCGGATTCATCATCCTCGGGATCTTCGTGATGACCACGCAAGGGCAGGCCGGATCTGCGCTCTACATGGTCAACCACGGTCTGTCGACGGCGGCGCTGTTCCTCGTCGCCGGATTCCTCGTCTCGCGCACGGGATCCCGGTTCATCGCAGACCACGGCGGAGTGCAGAAGCTCGCCCCCGTTCTCGCCGGCACCTTCCTGGTGGCAGGGTTGGCAACGCTCTCCTTGCCGGGGCTCGCACCGTTCGTCAGCGAATTCCTGGTCTTGATCGGCACGTACGGACAGTATCCCGTCGCGGCAATCGTGGCGACGAGCGCACTCGTCTTGTCGGCGGTCTACATTCTCTGGCTGTACCAACGGATGATGGGCGGTCCCGAAAAGAGCGAACACGCGGCGAAGGTGCGCGACCTCGTGCCGCGTGAGGTGGTGGTGGTCGCTCCGCTCGTCGTGTTGCTGATCGTTCTCGGCTTGTATCCCAAACCCGCGCTGGATGTCATCACACCGGCGGTGAGTGCGACGGTCAGTGCCGAACAGGGAACGCGTGTCGACCAAGAAGTCGCGGTTTCGCACGAAGAGACGGGGGCGCAGCGATGAACGCACCGAGTATCGAATACGGCGTGCTGTCTCCGATGCTGATCGTGTTCGGCGTGGCGGTCGTGAGCGTGCTCGTCGAGGCATTCGCGCCGGCATCACTACGGTCTCGGTTCCAGGTGGTCCTCGGAACCGCGGGTCTCGTAGGAGCATTCGTCGCGGTTGTGATGGTCTCGGGTTCGGTGGGCGCGGACGGCGCGCAGTTGGCCGCACTGGGATCGGTGGTGATCGACGGACCAACCCTGTTCCTGCAGGGCACGATTCTGTTGATCTCGATGGCAGCACTGATGCTGGTAGCCGAGCCCGATACCGCAACAGAATCCGGGCCAGCTGGTCTGGCGGGCTTCACCCCGCAGGCATCTGCGGTCCCCGGCAGCGTCGCCGAGCGCGAGGCGATTCGGACGGGAGTGCGGCAGACTGAGGTCTTTCCGCTCACCTTGCTCGCAGTCGCCGGTCTGCTGTTGTTTCCTGCCTCGGGTGATCTGTTGACGATGTTCGTCGCCCTCGAGGTATTTTCGCTTCCCCTGTACCTGCTGTGTGGGCTGGCCCGTCGCCGGAGATTGCTGTCTCAGGAAGCCGCGCTCAAGTACTTTTTGCTCGGCGCGTTTTCGTCGGCCTTCTTCCTGTACGGGACGGCACTGCTGTACGGCTATTCCGGGACCACCGACCTGACCGGTATCGCCGACGCGATCTCGCATGAACCGAACGGCCCGGTCCTGGTGCTCACGGGCACCGCGCTGCTGTCCGTCGGCCTGCTGTTCAAGGTCGGTGCCGTGCCGTTCCACTCGTGGATTCCGGACGTCTACCAGGGTGCACCCACCTCGGTCACGGCGTTCATGTCCGCAGCGACGAAGGTGGCGGCGTTCGGTGCCATGCTGCGGATCTTCTCGGTGGCGTTGCCCGACCTGAAAGACGACTGGCGTCCGATGCTGTGGGCGGTGGCCATCCTCACCATGTTGGTCGGTGCAATTCTTGCGGTAACCCAGAACGACGTGAAGCGAATGCTCGCCTATTCGTCCGTTGCCCACGTGGGGTTCGTGCTCACCGGCGTTGTCGCGGCGAACCGCGCCGGTGTCTCGTCGGTACTTTTCTATTTGGTTGCCTACGGGTTCACGGCGCTGGGCGCATTCGCACTTGTCGGGATGGTCAGGGATTCGAGCGGCGAGGTCGGCGACATACCTCGCTGGGCGGGGTTGGGACGTCGGTCACCGATATTCGCCACCGCGTTCGCGGTGCTGCTGCTCGCGATGGCCGGTATACCGTTGACCAGTGGTTTCGTCAGCAAGTTTGCCGTCTTTCAGGCCGCGGTCGAGGGCGGTGCCGTACCGCTCGTGATCGTCGGCGTGCTCAGTAGTGCGATTGCGGCCTTTTTCTACGTTCGCGTGATCGTTCTGATGTTCTTCACCGAACCGGTCGGCACGTCCCCGGTCGGCAAATCCCCGGTCGACGAGGCTCCAGCCGTCGTGAACCCGGGCGCCGGCACCGTCGGAGCGATCGGATCGGCCGTCGCCGTCACGGTGATTCTCGGCGTGTGGCCGCAGCCACTGCTCGATCTTGCCGACAGCGCCGCGGTCTTCTTCGGATGAATCTGCCGACCGGTGATCTGACCTGGGGCGGCAAACCTGATACGTGGTCTGCGGGTGGGTGCAGCTAGATTGTCACGTATGGAGAACGCCTCGCCCAAGGTCACTGTTGTGGTGCCGACCTACAACGAACGCGACAATCTGCCCAAGATCGTCGAGCTTCTCGCGGCGCTGAAGATTTCGAATCTCCACGTCCTGGTGGTCGACGACAATTCCCCGGACGGCACCGGCGAGGTTGCCGACAAGCTCGCAGTCGACGGCCCGATCCCGGTCGGTGTCCTGCACCGCACAGTCAAGAACGGGCTCGGGCGGGCGTACGTCGAGGGCATGACGCGCGCATTGGACGAGGGCGCCGACATCGTGGTCCAGATGGATGCAGATCTGTCGCATCCGACCAGTGCGATTCCACCGATGATCGACGTACTCACCACCACCGATGCAGCAGTCGTGCTCGGTTCCCGGTATGTCGAGGGCGGCGCCGTGGCAAGTGATTGGCCGTGGCACCGCAAGGCGTTGTCGGCGTGGGCCAATTTCTACGTCAACGCGATCCTGACGCTGAAGGTCAAGGACGCAACCGCTGGTTTCAAGGCGTGGAAGGCCGACACCCTGCGTGCCATCGACGTGGCCACGGTGCAGAGCAACGGCTACGCCTTCCAGGTCGAGATGAACTACCGCGTTGTTCAGAAGGGCCTGAGGATCGCCGAGGTGCCGATTCGTTTCGAGGAGCGGACCGAAGGTGTGTCGAAGATGAGTCTTGCGGTGCAGCTGGAGTCGGCGAGGGTGCCCTGGAAGCTCCGCTTTGGACGCAAGTAGCTCAGGTGGTCGAGCAGCGGCGTTCGCGTAGTGCGGCGTCGAGCTGAATCGGCGACAGAGCTGCGACGGGGAGGGTGCTGTGCCGAGTGCGATCGGCCCGGAGTCCGTCCAGAACGAGGGTGAGCATGCGTTGCCACAGATCCGGTGACTGCGCGCCGGCGAAGTCGTTGGTTGCTTGCAGCATGAACATGATGGCGGGAATGTCGGACGGTTCGATGTCGTCTCGCAGGGAGCCGTCCTGACGTGCGCGTTCGATCAGAGTGGTGAGGCTTCGGCTGAAATTCTCACGTGGCTGCGTGACATTGGTACGCGGGACTCGCCCGTTCATCATGAGGTCTCGTAGGCCCTGGTCTCTGCTCATCATTCGGCAGGTGTGCTCGAGGAAGTGGACGAGACCTTCCCAAGGGTCGGTGAACTCTCCGGCCCTTGCTGCGACGGCGCTCACCTCGTCGACTCGGGATTGGAAGAGGGCGTAGATCAGTTCTTCCTTGCTGCCGAAGCGCCGGTAGACGGTGCCGACGCCCACGCCGGCATGTTTCGCGACGTCCGCGAGTTTCGCCTCGAACCCGTGTTCCGCGAAGACGACGCGTGCCGATGCCAGGATGCGTTCGAGATTGACACGTGCGTCGCGTCGGGTCGGAGGCGGTATCGGCATCGTCACATCTTATCCGTGGAGCGGAACCGGGTATTCCGGTCATGCTAGATTACCGGAATTGACCGTTCCGCTACTTGCGACATCACAGAGTTCATCGGAGGAGGTGCAGGTGCCGGCATCTACCGGTAACGCCACCCTCGTTCGTGAGCCCGTTCCGTCCGGTAGACGCTGCCGGTTGGTCAACCTGCGCGGTGAACGGGCGATCGACCAATTCGCACGATTCGTACTCGTCGGCGGTGTCAGCAACATCCTGTACGGAGCGGTGTTTCTCCTGCTGCGATCCGAGGGGATCCTCGTAGCGAACGTGGCGGGAGCGCTGCTGAGCACCGTTCTTGCCAACGAGTTGCACCGCCGACGCACCTTCCGGGCCGCCGACCGCGTGCATTGGTTGACCGGACAGGGGGAAGGCGGCGGAATAGCCCTGCTGGGGATCGTCATCAGTACCGCGGCGCTTGCCCTCGTGGGCGTGGTACTGCCCGCAATGGGCGGCATTGCCGAAGTGGCATTGGTGGTGACCATCACCGGGGTTGTGGGTGGAATTCGCTTTCTGGCGTTGCGCCGGTGGGTGTTTTCGTTTGCGCGGACTTCCGTCGCACGTTCCACCGGGTGATCTGTCCGGAGAACGCGACCGCAATGGCTGCGGCCAGGAAGACCACTTGGAGCACTGTTCGGGGAATCAGCGAGTCGAAAGTACTCACCGGGCCGTCGAGCGCTTTGAACACGTTGGCGGGGAACATTGCCACCAGAAGCAGGCTCAGGCAGGCCGCAGACAACGGTGCCGTCTGCCTGATCAGCAGCCCCGCGGCACCGGCGAGTTCGAGAACCCCGGTGATCGTGACGAGAAGTGCGGGGTTCGGTAGGGCAGGCGGAACCATGGCGATCATTTCGTCTCGCATGCCGACGAAATGAACCACGCCGGTCATGGTGAACATTGCCGCGAGTCCGCCCCTCAGGGGCACGGGCCAGGGGCGTAAGCGCGCAATACCGGTTGCACCCAGTGCTGCGAGAACGGTGGTCACGGAAATCAGCGTGATGAGGGGTTCCATGGCGTGCTCCTGACGTTTGTGCGGATTCGGTCTCTCGCGTGGCCTTGTCCTCGGCCGACCGGGATCCGCGAAGTGAATCGGGCGAGGCCGAGTTCCGGTGTGTCGACGTAGACGGACTCCGCGCGCTCGACGACGTAGGTTTCGTGCCAGACGCCCACGGCGCCCGGCGCGCTGCGCGCGCGACGATTGAATTCGGCCCAGGCAGGTCGATGCTCCGCCGACTGGTCGCCCGCGTAGGCGTACAGCTTGTCCAGTGAATTCCAGTACTGGACGACGGTGGGGTGGATGCCTTCGAGCGTGATGCGGTAGCCGAGCAGTCCGGACTCCGGTTCGCGGGACAGTTCGCGCAGCATGCGGGGCATCGCGGCAAAGGCCGGGCCCCACAGGTCGGGTCGCCAGGGCCGGTTCACCGTCATTCCGATCAGGAAGACGACCAGTTCGCCGTCGTAGGAGTGGGTGTGCCGACGAATGTGTGCGGTCTGTGGCGTGGGCATGGCCTCCGCTCCTCACTGTTGGATACCAATACTATCCAATAATGGATAGTATTGGTATCCAATGTCAAGGGTTTCGACCGAGAACCGTCGGGCGAGAACGCTGCTGTCACATTTTCGGAGCTCCCCTCGTCATAGGTGTGGCGAGCGAAAACCGCGAACCCAGGACGGACAAGAATCCGAAGGAGACTGTGATGCAGGCACGAATGAGCAATCCGGTGAAGGTGCTCCCCAAGGCGATGAAGGCGCTCTACGCGCTGAGCACGTCCACCGACGACGGTGGTGTCCCCGCGTCGACCATCCACCTGGTGCACTTGCGGGCCAGTCAGATCAACGGATGCGGTGTGTGCGTCGACATGCACGTCAAAGAGGCTCTCGAGGACGGCGATACCGACGAACGGCTCCACGCAGTCGCGGGGTGGCGCGATACGCCGTACTTCGACGCTGCCGAACGTGCGGCGCTGGCTCTGACCGAGTCGGTCACTCGCCTGAGTGATCGCTCCGATGCGGTGCCGGACGATGTGTGGAACGAGGCCACGCAGCATTACGACGAGGCCCAGATGTCGGCGCTGCTGATCCAGATCGCTGCGATCAACGCCTGGAATCGGCTGAACGTCAGCACCAAACAGGTTGCCGGCTCGACGGTGTGACGCTTGTCAGCCGGCCAGGCCGGGTCAGCAGTGGTCGGGCAGCGGCACCCCGCGGAAGCGTGCGTCGATCCAGTCGAGTGCAGGGAACAGGCCCAGTGCGGCCGCCGACAGGTGGTCTGGGCTCGGCGTCAGCATCGACGTCACGTATGCACCGTTGGCGCAGTAACGCGCATTGGTCCTTTCGATCGCGTCGACCGGGATCAGGACATCCGTGGGGCTGTGCCATTCGAAAGTCGGGGCCTCTGGGATGCCCGGGTAGAACGCGAGACTGTTCTCCCGGAGAACCTCCCAGGCCTCGGGGTTGTTCATGAAATCCGGGTTGCTGGTCAGGTTCGAAGCGCTCCGGCCCACCCCCCAGAACATGATTTCGTTGGTACACCCGTTGCTGATAATGCTCCGTAACCAGCGTCCACGGCCGTTCAACTGGCTACCGAGGTCGATTCGGTCCGGGTACTCGCGGTCGAGTCCGATTGCTGCGGCCATCGCCAGGCCGAACGCGGGATGCGGGTTGCCACCCAGAACCTCGGCCATTGTGGTCAGATCCATCGGCGTGCCGCCGTGGGCAACACCGACGATGTCGAGTTCGGGGGCATATGTGGGGGCCAGCGCGGCCGCCCATGCGGTTGCCATACCGCCGCCCGAGTAGCCGCCGAGGGCGACTTTGCTGTTGGTCACCTCGAATTCAGGAATGTTCTTGACGGCGCGAATTCCGTCCAGAGTGATCTGACCACCCAGTTTGGCGGCACCGTAGGCCATCCGAGGGCCGAGGTGGTCGGGCAGTGCGACAGCCCAGCCGCGGGCCAAAGCGATATTGAGTCCCGGAGCCTCGCGGATCTGCGTGAACGGGTCGGTGGTGTACAGCTCGGTTGCGATCTTGCACTTGTGGCCGAGCGAATTGATGATGTGCTGGTAGGACGTGAGTGGGCCGTCCGGCTGGTGGTTCGGCGGCAGGAGATACGTGGTGTTCGCGGCGATGGGAAGTCCGCGGGAGTCGGTGGTGCGGAAGAGGACTTCCCAGACCGCGCTGCCGGGAAAGTAGAGGTTGGGCGGCATCTGGCGGACCTTGAGGACGTCACCGGGCTTGCGTTCGGCCAGGTCCGGCGGCGGCGCGTAGAAGGGGTCCGGGTCGGGTGTCGGTAACCCGAGTACCGAACCGGGAGCCGGATGCGGTTGCGCAGCGGCCGGCCCGGCTCCGGCGAAGGCGGCGCCGAATGTGAGGCTGACCGCCAGCACGAGCAATGAACGAACGATGCGAGAACCCATGCTTCGACAACCCATGCTTCGACCCCATTGTTTGCCTGGTAGACCCCACTCCGTGCTGAGAGGCGACGCCTACTATGCCAAGAACTGCCTCCGAGTGTGGCGGTTTCGTACAGATTCGCTGTGGCGGTCGGCCCGCCCCCGCCGGCGTGCAGGGGCGACGAGGATGGTCCCGGCGAATGATAATCAGGGGCTTTGCAGAATTCCCGTCGGGAGACGTAATCTTGGCGTCGAATTTCACCGACGACAGGAATGATTCGTGGCCAGAAAAGTAATTGTCGAACTAGTGGACGATCTCGATGACACTCCGATCGCGGACGGCGAGGGGGAGCACATTGTTTTCGCGGTCAACGGTACTGAATACGAAATCGATCTGAACGACAAGAACGCCCAAGAATTTCATAGAAAACTTGACTACTACATCGAACATGCAGCCAAGTTGGGCAATGTCAAAAAGCGTGGCACCGCTTCTGCCGGCACTTCCTCTCGGCGTAGCAGCGAGCAAACCAAGGCCATCCGTCACTGGGCTGCCGCCAACGGTTACGACGTGTCCTCGCGCGGACGCATTCCGGCAGAGATCGAAGAGGCGTTCAAGGCAGCTCACTGATCTTCCCGTAAGACGAGCTTCGACGAGACGAGAACATGGAAGACACCGGTGCCGCACCCGATGTGACGGGTGAATCGACGGGGCTACGCAGGGCGCTGACAGCCCGGCACATCAGATTCATCGCACTCGGGTCGGCGATCGGGACGGGCCTGTTCTACGGTTCCGCCGAGGCGATCGATCAAGCGGGACCTGCTGTCCTCCTTGCCTATCTGATCGGCGGGGCCGCCGTGTACATCGTGCTGAGGGCGCTCGGCGAGATGGCGGTGGCCAGTCCGGTGTCGGGTTCCTTCGGTGAGTACGCGACCCGTCACCTCAGCCCACTCGCCGGGTTCATGACGGGGTGGACCTACACGTTCGAGATGATCATCGTGTGTCTGGCCGACGTCACCGCGTTCGGCGTGTACATGGGATTCTGGTTTCCGGACGTGCCCAGATGGATCTGGGTGCTGTCGATCGTCTTCTTCGTCGGTGCGGTGAACCTTGTCGGCGTCAAGGCGTTCGGTGAGTTGGAATTCTGGTTCACTCTGGTCAAGGTCGTGGCGATCATCGGCATGATCGTGGGTGGGGCAGCCATCATCGTCTTCGGGTTCGGAATTCATGACACGGCGACCGGCGTCTCGAATCTGTGGTCGGACGGAGGATTCTTCGCCACCGGCATCGGCGGATTCTTGGCATGCTTTGCCATCGTGATGTTTGCATTCGGCGGAACCGAGATCATTGGGATCACTGCCGGGGAAGCAGAGGATCCGGCGCGGACGATTCCGCGTGCAGTGAATACCGTTCCGGTCCGCATCATTTTGTTCTATGTGCTGACTCTTGCCGTGATCATGGCGATCAATCCTTGGCAGGAGATCAGCTCGGACGAAAGCCCGTTCGTGCAGATATTCGATGGACTCGGAATCGGTTCTGCTGCCACGGTACTCAATATCGTGGTGATCACCGCGGCCCTTTCGGCCATCAACAGCGACATCTTCGGTGCGGGCCGCATGATGTACGGGATGTCTTGTGCCGGGCAGGCTCCCGCGGTGATGCAGCGAGTGTCACGTAATGGGGTTCCCTGGATGACGGTGGTCATCATGATGGCGGCTCTGCTGGTCGGTGTCCTCCTCAACTACCTGATCCCGGACCGCGTTTTTCTGTTGATCGCGTCGATCGCCACCTTCGCCACAATTTTCGTGTGGTTGATGATTCTGCTGTCACAGCTGCAGGCTCGCCGCAGAATGAGCGACGACGAGGCGGCCAACCTGAAGTTCCCGGTACCGCTTTGGCCGTACGCCCAGATTGCGGCCATCGCGTTTCTCGGCTTCGTGATTGCCATTCTCGCCGTCGTATCCGACACCCGAGTGGCGTTGCTCGTCGGCGTTGTCTGGTTGATGCTGTTGGCCTGCGCGCACCGAATCTGGGTCAGGCCACGCGCCGAAGCCTAGCCGCCAGATCGCAACGAGCATTGACCTTTCGACACCGCACCTGTCGAGAGGATCGGACTCGGCTCTCCAAGACCGAGTTGGCCGAAACGCAGGGCTGTGAAGCAGGGGCCTCTGTACCCGGGATTCGAGCGCTGCGATAGGTTCCCTCCGAACTATTCGGTCAAGTGAACGGGGTACGGGGTGCGCAGGGTCGGAACAGCAGTGGCATTGGTCGCAGCGGCAGTGTGCTTGGGTGCCTGCGGAGCTTCAGGTAGTTCCATGACGAAGGACGAGTTCAAGACCGAACTCGACGCGAACCTCGACAGCATGGGAGCGCCCGCTGGGGCCATCGATACGCAGTGCATGGTCGATGAGCTGGACAACGCCGGCTTCGACTTCGGCGAGTTCGAAGCACTGTCCTCGGACCAGCGAGGGCACATCACGGATGCAGTCGAAGCCTGCTTCCCGGGTCTTGGCGACTTCGAACTGCCGACGAACTAGCTTCTCGGCCCGGGGTGCCCGCTGAACTGGCGCGACTTCAGGTGGGAAGTATCCGGCCGACCACGTCTGCCAGTTGGCGAACGTTTCCCGTTTCGTACATGGACACTTCGCGCGCGTATACGTCGGCGGCCGAATCGCCCAATGCCCAGGATCGCGCAGGCTCCGGGTTCAGCCAGAACGTGTGTTTCGCTTTCGTGCGCATTCTCCGGAGCGCCGCCAGATTCGGGTCTGCATAGTTGGTACGAGCGTCCCCGAGTACGACCACAGAGGTACGGTCGCCGATGGCGTCCAGATATCGATCGGTGAAGGTCTCGAACGCGGTGCCGTAGTTGCTGCCTCCGAATCGGGTCACATCCGTGTTCGCGAGAATTCGTTGTGCGAGACCGGGGCGCGACGGTTCGCCGGGACGGAACATTCCCGTGATCTCGTCACACGAATCGACGAATCCGACCTGACTTGCACAGATTTAGTGTGCCAACGCTGACTACGAATGTGGGATGTTCAGGTCGGTGAGGATGGCCGTGGCATCGGCGGTGATGGGGTCGGTGGCGGTGTGCGGGTGGCCTGCGATGGTCAGCCTGATTTCCTGCAGCGGGCGCAAGGTCTTCACGACGTGCCCGATCGAGGCCCCGGTCTCGTCTTGCAGGTAGCGGGCGACGGCGAGCGCGGTGAACACGACTGTGAGGTGCGCGTCGATCGCCTCTCGGGTGTGGTGGAACATCGGCCGCGCTCTCAGGTCGGTTTTCGACATCCGGAACGACTGCTCGACGTGCCAGAGGTCGTGATACTTGCCGATGACCTCGGCCGATCCCATGATCGTGGCGGGCAGGTTGGTGACGTAGCCCTTGAGCCCGACCAGCGATCGGGCTCGCTCGATGCTCGCGGTGTCGAGGCTGCGCCCTTTGGCTGTGGTCTTGACGAACCGGGTGGACTTTGGGGCTTTGTTTGTCGCGGACGGCGCGTCGTTTCGAGTACTTCCAGACCGCCCGCCACGACTTCGAATGAGTATCGGGGCGCCAGACCGGCTCGGCGCGGTGTCGGACGTTGTTGACCGTGCTCTTCGCGTGCCGGGGTGTGACCGTGTCGATGATCTGCCCGTCGGTGAAAACGTCTCCATTCCAATGAAAATGAGAGGCGAGATCGCCCGGGGCCTTGGTGACGCGGGAGCCGACGATGAACTTGAGCCCGGCCTCGTCGAGAGACTTGAGGTTGGTTGCGGAGAGCATGCCGGCGTCGGCGGCGATCACCATCTCCACCCCGGCTATGTCGTGCCGTTCTTGGAACTGGCGCACGATC
>NZ_JBUYWD010000029.1:0-49171 GCF_055231015.1 Rhodococcus quanlei
ACAGGGAGATCGAGGTTCAGGGGTGCGGCGGATACGCGCAGGCTCGCGCCTACTCGGTGGTCGTGGTTCCGGGTAATCACTACGTGAAGACCACCCTCTACGGACAGCCGTTCAGCATCGGCTGAGTGTCGCTGCGTAGCAATATTTTTCAAACGTTTCGCTGACGCGAATTCGAGACTCCCGAATGGAAGACAATGAATAGCAAGACTGTGCGCTACGGCGCCAAGGCTGCCGGTGTGGTGGCTGCTTCGACCATCGCGTTCGGCTTTCTTTCCGCTGGTGCGGCCAGTGCGGATACTTTCGTGCCGTTGAAAGATGGTGAGGTGTCGCAGACTTTGATCGACGGCACGGTGGTGACGGTGACGCAGACGGGCAACACGGCGAACATCAGTCCGTCGATGGGTTCGACGCCGTTGCACCGCAACGTGTGGGTGTCGGGCAACGTCGAGGTGACGCTCGAGGGCGGTACGGCCGAAGGTGGATCGATCGACGCGGGCTACATCGTGGCGTGCCAGTTCAACTTCGGCGCCGACGCTGGTGCCGATGGTGGGGCGCTCCTGTCGTCCTCGACCGACGATGCCGGTGAAACAACGATCACTGCCGATCCTTCGGGTGAGCTCGGTGGTGGCGTGAGCATCGGTCCAGGCGAGGCCAAGGCGGTTCCCATCCTTGCGATAACCAACACTGATGATCACGGTCATTCGTCGACCACCAGCAAGTTCAAGTTCGAGGGCAACAACGGTGGCATCACCTACTCGGACGAGACCTTCGCCGTGTCCGGGTGCGCCGGCTACGCTCAGGCCCGCTCCTACGTGAAGGTGGCCGTGTCGACCGATCGGGTCGACAGCACGGTCACTCTGTGGGGTCAGCCCTTCAGCATCGGCTGACTTTCGGTGCTCATGCGATCGGGGCCCGCACAGCAGATGCTGTGTGGGCCCCGATTGTGTCGAATCGGCCGGTCTATTCGAGTGTCGTCTTGGCGTGCGCTCCCGTGTCGGAGCGACCGGTCGACAATTCGAGGATGTCTCTGATCTGGATGAGCAGGTCCGTTTCGCTGGCTTCCTTGTCGTCGGGCTCGGTGGCGAACCGCTTCTTCGCCGCATTGGCCGGCACGATCAGAATGAAGTACACGACAGCCGCGATGATGACGAAATTGATGCTCGCGGTGATCACCGCACCCAGGTTGACGAATGTAGATTCGTCGCCCTCGTTGCCGAGCTGAAAACCGAGTCCGATCTCGTCTCCGCCGCCGAGGACGGCGATCAGTGGGTTGATCACGTAGGTGGTGAACGCCGTGACGATGGCGGTGAAAGCAGCGCCCACCACAACGGCAACAGCGAGGTCGAGGACGTTGCCTCGAAGCAGGAAGTCCTTGAAACCCTTGAGCATGTCGTTCATCTCCTCTGGTGATCAGCAAGGTCGTCCAGCACCGGCTGGCTGTGAAAGAAATGTAGAACAGGCTAGCTGAAGAGTTTAGATTACTGAAATGTAACTGTGATGGCATCGGTGAGCGATGCTGCCGCGACTCGGGTGGCCTCTGCTTTGGGGAGAGCGATCATGACAACGCGTTCTGCCTGGTTGTGGTCATTTTCTGGGCTTGTGACGAGCACCACAATCGCTCCGGCCGCAATGATTGCCGCGCCGGGATTCTCGTCCCCGTTGGATGATGTCTCAGGCGCAACCGTGAGGACGTCGACGAGATCACCCTCCCTGAGGAGGCCGGCCACGCCAGGGTCTGCGAGCCGCAAGGGGACGATTCTGGCGTCCTGAATCCCGGTGGCGGCGTCGGCAAGTCTCGGTCCGAGGACGCGGACGTCGGTGAGCGGCTCTCCGGCGCGAGCCGGCCCTGCGAGTGTGCGGCCGACCACCGAAATCATGCCGGGCTGCGTTCCCTCCGGGATCGAATCGGCGTCGCGTTCGGCGATCTCCAGGTCCTGCTCGGTGAGTACCACCCCCGGTTGCAAGTCGCGTGCGGCGACCACCACGGCAACCTGAGCGGAGCCGGGATCTCCTCGAAGCGCGAGGACGACGGCAGCCGACGCCAGCACGGCTGCTGCAATACGGCGTGCGAGTACCGCACGAAGCCATTCCGGACGCCGTAGTTCGGAGAGTCGATCGATCAGAGAGGGCTCGAGCGAGTCGGTGGAACCTGGTGAAGTCGGCCGCTGCGGTAAGGCAGGCCGTTTCGGCAGCACAGGGGGCATGCCGAAAGGTTAAGGGGGCGCGAGTGTGCCACCGCCTCGAGAACGGTGGCCTGTGGATGAACCTTCCGCCTGTGGACAGGCGGGGAGCGTCAGCTGGCGGCGGCCTTCGCTGACGTGGCACTGGCCGACGTGGAACTGCCGGCCGACGTGGAAGAAGAGCCCCCGGATGCACCGGTAGTCGTGGAACCAGATGACGAAGACTCCGACTTGGCCGGGGTCGAATCGGACTTCGCCGATTCGCTTGCGGTGTTCGATCCACTCCGGCTGTCGGTGCGGTAGAAACCGCTGCCCTTGAAGACGATGCCGACGGAGTTGAACAGCTTGCGGAGCTTGCCCGAGCACGCGGGGCAGACCGTCAGGGAATCGTCACTGAAGGACTGGACGATATCGAAGCGGTTGTCGCATTCCGTGCATGCATACGAATAGGTGGGCACTCGGGTTCCTCCGCACTGTGTAAATCACCCTGAGGCCTGAACATCACACCTCAGGTCTTGGCACTCTACCGTCGACAGTGCCAACGGCGCCAATCGATCCTTTATTCCCCAGGCAGTCGCCGGAGGCCGGTGCCGGGTGTGATCGCCCATCCCATTCGGACATCGTGTGAATCCTCGGGCAGTTCGTCCACCAACTCCGAATCTCGAACGATGGTGATCAGCCGAGTGTCGGGCCGGGCCAGGACCAGGCTTCGGTCGTAGTACCCGGCACCGCGGCCGAGGCGAACTCCGCTGCCGTCCACAGCGAGAGCGGGGACGAATATCGTGTCGGCTGCCCGGACTTCACCCGCGTCGAACACGGGCCCGGCAGGTTCGCTCAGCCCGTGGGCTGCCGGCATCAGATACTCGTGACCGGTGAATTCGGCCCACTTCAAGGGGCCTTCCTCGCCGGTCACGGGGAGCAGAACTCTTCCGGCGACCTCGCGAACCGCGTCCAGTAAGTCGCTGGAACCCGGTTCGAGTCTGGTGGGGACGTAGGCGCATACGGTCGTGCCTGGTCGGACGATCGACCTCACATGGTGCTCGAGCGCGCGGTCTTCGGCTGCCCGGAGTTCCGAACTCGCCGCCCGACGGGCGGTCAGTACCCGGCTGCGCCACTCGTCTTTCGTGTATGCGCCCATGCAGGCAACCTTAAGGTCTAAGTGACTCCTCGGTAGGTTACACCGTTATGGTGTGGGAATGACAGAAGCCCCTCAGGACATCGACAAGGCCTTTCGCACGGCTATCGTGCCCGCAGCGGGATTGGGCACGCGGTTTCTCCCTGCGACCAAGACCGTCCCCAAGGAGCTTCTTCCGGTGGTGGACACTCCAGGGATCGAACTGGTGGCGGGTGAGGCAGCCGATTCCGGTGCCAGTCGCCTCGTCATCGTGACGTCGCCGGGCAAGGACGGCGTGGTCGCCCACTTCGTCGAGGATCTCGTACTCGAAAGCAAACTCGAGGCCAGCGGCAAGCATCATCTCCTCGAGAAGGTGCGCAAGGCGCCCGGGCTTCTGCGTGTCGAATCAGTTGTCCAGGAAGAACCTCTCGGGTTGGGTCACGCGATCGGTTGCGCCGAATCGGTGCTCGACGACGACGAAACCGCCATCGCAGTTCTGCTTCCCGACGATCTCGTGGAGCCGCGCGGGGTTCTCGAAACCATGGCCCGCGTGCGCGCGAAGCGCGGCGGCACCGTTCTGTGCGCCATCGACGTGCCCAAGGAACAGGTCAGCGCGTACGGCGTCTTCGAGGTCGAGACGGTGCCCGACGCCATCAATCCCGACGTACTCAAGGTCACCGGGATGGTCGAGAAGCCCGCGGTCGAGGATGCGCCGTCGACCTTCGCGGCGGCGGGTCGCTATCTCCTCGATCGCGCCATCTTCGATGCCCTGCGACGGATCGAACCGGGCGCCGGCGGCGAGTTGCAGGTCACCGACGCCATTGCCCTTCTCATCGCGGAAGGGCACCCCGTTCACGTGGTGGTTCACCGCGGCACACGACACGACCTCGGAAATCCCGGCGGCTACCTCCGCGCTGCGGTTGACTTTGCATTGAACAGCGACGAGTACGGCCCGTCGCTGCGCGACTGGTTGACCGACCGATTGAAACGGGCGGGTTCCTAAACTTCGGGAGGACAGAACTACATGCGGTCGGTCGAGGAGCAACAGACCATCGTGACTGCGGCGGCGGTGGCACCGCGGCCGGTCCGCGTCGCGATCTCCGAAGCTCAAGGCCTGCTGTGCGCAGAAGAAGTCGTCACGGAACGTCCATTGCCGGGTTTCGACCAGGCCGCCATCGACGGATACGCCGTGCGAAGTGTCGACGTCCGGGCCGCCGGAACCGACGTCCGTGACGACGACGGTGCGCCAGTCGAATTGAGTCTGCCCGTCGTGGGTGAGGTGAGTGCAGGTTCGCGGCAACCGATCCGGTTGCAGCCTCGACAGGCGGTCCGCGTCGACACCGGCGCACCCCTGCCCACGCTCGCGGACGCAGTCCTGCCGCTCGATCGGACCGATTCGGGTCGGGTGCGCGTCAAGATTCTCGAGTCCGTGCGGTCCGGTGATTACGTGCGGCGAACCGGCGACGACGTGCAGCCCGGAGATGTCGCAGTTCGTGCGGGCACGATCATCGGAGCCGCCCAGGTCGGTCTCCTCGCCGCAGTCGGGCGCGACAAAGTTCTCGTTCATCCGAGGCCGCGCCTGTCGGTGATCTCCGTCGGCGGTGAATTGGTGGATATCGCCCGCACCCCGGGGCCCGGGCAGGTTTACGACGTGAATTCGTATGCTCTTGCCGCTGCGGCTCGCGATGCCGGTGCCGACGTGAACCGGGTGGGGATCGCTGCCACGGACAGTCGCCGACTGCGGGAAGTGGTGGAAGGGCAGTTGATTCGGTCGGAGATCGTGGTGATCGCCGGCGCCGTCGGTGGCGAAGCGTCCGAAGAAGTGCGTGACGCTCTCGCCGAACTCGGCGACGTCGAGGTCGGCCGAGTCGCCATGCATCCCGGATCGGTGCAGGGTTTCGGTCAGCTCGGTCGTGACGAAGTGCCTACGTTTCTCCTGCCGTCCAATCCGGTGAGTGCACTCGTGGTATTCGAGGTAATCGTGCGGCCACTCATCCGAATTGCGTTGGGCCGCAGGCAGCCAATGCGTCGGGTGGTGCGGGCGCGCACCGTTGCACCGATCACCTCGATCGAGAACCGCAAGGGCTTTCTGCGTGGCCAGTTGATGCGTGACGAGGCCACCGGCGAGTACCTTGTTCAGGCGCTCGGTGGCGCCCCGGGTTCGTCGTCCCATCTCCTTGCCACGCTCGCCGAGGCGAATTGCCTCGTGCTCATCGACCCGGAGGTGATCGACATTCGCACGGGCGACGAAGTAGATGTCGCGTTCCTCGCTCAGCGCGGGTAGACCGCGTGTCCTCACATCCAGGCTGGCCGGCACACCTCGGACCGCTCCGGGTTGCCGGGGGAGTGGTGACCGTTCGTCCGATTCGTCTGCGTGACGCATCGGCATGGAGCCGGTTGCGAATCCGCGATCGTCAGCATCTCGAGCCGTGGGAGCCGACAGGGGAGTCGTCGTGGGATGCGCGGCATCATGTCACCAACTGGCCCGGTGTATGCGGCAGTCTCCGTGCGGAGGCTCGCAAAGGGCGCATGCTGCCGATGGTCATCGACCTCGACGGCCGGTACTGCGGCCAGATCACGCTGGGCAACATCGTGCGTGGTGCGTTGCGATCGGCGTGGATCGGCTACTGGGTGGCAAGCGACGTCAATGGGCAGGGCGTGGCGACGGCGGCGCTGGCCTTGGGTTTGGATCACGCTTTCGGCCCGGTCGGATTGCACCGGGTGGAAGCGACCGTGCGCCCGGAGAACGAAGCCAGTCGGGCAGTTCTGCGCAATGTGGGGTTTCGGGACGAGGGCCTGTTGAAGCGGTACCTGGATGTCCACGGACAGTGGCGGGACCACAATCTGGTCGGAATGACGATCGAGGACGTGCCTGGGACGGTCTCGGACACGCTGATTCGCACCGGCAGGGCGCACTGGGCCTGAACCGCGGCTACACTTCAGCTACCGAAAATTAACTGAACGCTAGTCCAGTGCGAGATACGGTCCGGGTGATCTCCGTTCCGTGGCGGCTCGCGACCGTATCCAACGCCGCTTTTTCAGTTACAGATGTGACAGTTGGGTATGGTGGGGTCGGCGCGTCTGCAAAGATGCGTACAGGGGAGCCGCTAACCTGAACAGGTCAACGGCGGTGTAAGTGCTGGCAGACGATTGGGAGGAGGGGCTGCAGGATGCCGAATTCATTTCTCTGGATCGGCCTTGTCGTCGTGTGGCTGTTCGTCTTGGTTCCGATGCTCGTCAACAACCGCCCCCGGATTCGGCAGACCACTGATGCAGCGCTTGCTACACGTGTGCTGCACCGCGGAGACGAACGTCCCGTCCAGCGAGGACCCGCAGCGGGGCACCGCACTGATCCGAACTGGCAACCGGAACCGGACCACGACGGATACCCCTCGGAGGACCAGGTGGACACTCGTGCGGACCATGACCTCGACGCCGACCAAGACCCGTACTCTGACCGAGACCCGTACGCGGACCGAGACCCGCACCGGGTCGAGCGCGCACCCGTCAGCGAGTACGTTTCGTCACGCCGTGGTCGCGGCGGGTTCGATCCGGAAGCGGATGCGCTGGCTCGGGAAGCGCGTTACGGATTCCGTCAGCGCGCGTTGCTGGCGCTCGTGTTCGTGGCGCTCATGTCCGGCGCACTGTCACTGATCTTGACACCACTGATGTGGTGGGTTTTCGCGGCGGCAGTTGTCGGCACCGTCGGGTATCTGGCATATCTTCGCCGTCAGGTTCAGATCGAGCAGGAGATTCGCCGCCGTCGTACCGCTCGCTTGACCAGATCTCGGCTCGGTGTCGAATCGCGCAGCGACGACGAACTACGACTGGTCCCGTCGAGGTTGCGGCGGCCCGGTTCCGTTGTGCTCGAAATCGATGACGAGGATCCTGAATTCGATCAGCTCGGACATTTCGAGCGTGAACCTGTCTACGCTCGGGCCGACATC
This sequence comes from Rhodococcus quanlei, assembly GCF_055231015.1. Classification (NCBI taxonomy): domain Bacteria; kingdom Bacillati; phylum Actinomycetota; class Actinomycetes; order Mycobacteriales; family Nocardiaceae; genus Rhodococcus; species Rhodococcus quanlei. The sequence goes on from NZ_JBUYWD010000029.1 coordinate 7,242, forward strand.
CGTCGCGCGGCCGGCGAGTAGCACCCTGCTCATTTTCTACAGGTCGTGAACGGCGGGGCGAATTCACCGCGTCATTCGTTGCCTGCTAAGGTTGCCGAGCAGCCTTACGGGGCGGCATCAGGGGCTGTGGCGCAGTTGGTAGCGCGCTTCGTTCGCATCGAAGAGGTCAGGGGTTCGATTCCCCTCAGCTCCACCACGTTAGACCAGGTAGAGGGCACTTTTTCCACTCGGAGAAGGTGCCCTCGCTGCGTTCCGGCTCGTCGGTGGACAAGGAATGGACAAGACCGAAACCTGCTCCTCGTCTAAACCGATGGCGTCCACGATCAGGTAGCCGGCCACCGGAACCGACCGATTCAGCGTGTGTGACCCCAGAAATCGCGGGGTGGGGGGACCCCTTCGAACGAGACCGTCTCCTCTGCCGCGGGGGAGGGCTCTGTTTGGTGCGGCGGGTTCAAGATTCGGCCTTGACCAGGAAAGAATGACCTCGGGAAGGGTGTGCGGTGACCGCACTCCCCGGGATATCCTCGATCCATGGGAGCACTGAACGAACCTCTGTACCTTCGCCGCGTGGACGTGCCTGCGGAGGAGCGGACGAGGATTCGCCGCGACACCGAGAAGCTCATCGGCCGGCCGATTCCTGTTCCCAGAGTCGAGATCGAGGCATATGAGAAGGCCGGCCTCACTCCACCCACCGACTGACGAACGGACTATCGATGACCTACACCCAGAGCCGCCACGAGCTGATCGAGGCCCAGGAGCGCGAACTGGACGTACAGGAGGCTGTGCACCGCAGCGAGATTTCCGAGTTTGTGCAGGGCAGATACTCCGCAGTAGGACTCGCGGAGCTGAAGTCAGCGCAGTTCGCACAAAGGCAGGATCTGCTGATGAGCCAGGTCTACGACGTCGAGGACTTCGACCAGGCCAACGCGGAGGGTGATCTGATGTCGTATGCGGAGCGTTTCGTCGACGATTCGACCATCCTCCGGCCCGGTGCCGAATGGCCGGCCCCTCACTTCACCCGCTCTCTGACCGTGAGACTGAAGGTTGAGCAGGGGTCGAGAGCCGAGCAAGAGCGTGCAATCTCGACGTGGCTCGCCTCGAACGAGCCGTCCGCCTGCCTGATGCGCAGCCTCGACAGGAATGGTTACGGTCACCTGGTTCGCAGCAGGGAATGATCACATCTCACGGACCACAGAACAGCGAAAGACCCCCGACGCCTCGTCACTCGTCGGGGGTCTTTCTCATCAGGGGCTGAGGATTCGAGCGCGATGGAACTCGTCTCACTCATCCCCCGGGTTCATGGGGAAATCAGGTGCTATTCGGGCTGTTTCGGCGGTATGTCGCTGATCCGGAGACCGTTTCCGATGCTCTGGTTCAGATCGATCTTCACGAGCCGCCCGTCCGGGGTGCGTTGGTACTTGACCCCCGTTTCCATATCGGGTGTTCCGTCGGCCTTGCGTGGCATGTACGGGTAGTCCCCGTTCGGGCCTGGGTCGAATGCGTCGACAGCCATCAGGACCGCTCCTCGAGGTCCTCGATCGTGGTGGGGCGTTCGCTACCGACGATGTTGCGGAGCATGTCCTCGACTCGGGAGGCGGCGGCTCCGTTCAGACCGGAGTTGACCAGATCGAAGAATCCGAATCCACCGGAGAGCATTCGGTCGGTGGCCGGCGGAATGGGTGTGCCGGTGTTCTGACGCATCTCGGCGTTCTCGGCATCGTTACGCAGGGTGTACCGGCAGGAACGGGCAGCACGGTAGTCGGCGAAGTGCTCGAAAGCGGCCTGAATGTCGGCGGCTCGGATGGCCTCACGCGTTGCCTCCTCCGCGGCCTTCTGGCGCTGTTCGAGCTTGCCGTCGTGCTCCTTGACCTTGCTGATGACGAGGAGGTCATGCTCGCGCTGCGCCTCGAGAAGTCGGTCCTGGTCGGCGGCTCGTCGGCGTTCGAGTTCCTCATTGGCGCGTGCTGCGTCGGCGTAGTTCTTCGCTACCTGTGCGGCGAGCTGGTCGTCGGTCAGCGTGTTCTTGGCAGCCATGATCAGTGGTTTCCCTTCTCCTGCTGCGACGCAGCGTCTTTGGCTCCGAGGTGGTATCCAAGAGACATCCTCGTGGTCGAGGACGTGCCTTCCGTTGCGGCGATGTGGTCGAAGTGCTGATCACGTGCCGGGTTGTACGTGGCAGCAACGTTGTCCCGTCTGCGCTGGTCGGGCGATGCCTGGGCGTAGCCCGCCGAGAGGCGGTCTCTCGGGGTCGTGGCGTCGGGTTCGGTCTTGTCCGGCTCGGTGCCGGTCGTTCGGGCGTCGGTCAGCAGCTGCGTCAGCTCTGCCTCGGTGAGGGAGGACAGGTAGTCCTCGACGTTCTGTCGGTTCATGGTCTTGTCTCCCTATGCGTTGAGGACGCCGCGCAGGCGAGCTGCTGCACGTCCACCGAAGGTGGCCAAGCCGGTGTAGAACTCGATGCGGGTCCGGTAGGCCGGCTTCTCCTGGAGCTCGCCGAGGTCGTACACCTCGACGCCGCCGTTGGTCAGACCGGTCACGGCCTTGTCGCCCTCGTCTTGGCCGAACTTCACCGCGTAGATCGAGGACGTCAGACTCGAGGTTCCCAGCGTCTCGGTCTGCGGCAGGATCGGGTTACCGGCCGCGTCCGCTCCAGCGTCGAGCACGGCAATGCCGTTGTACTGCAGCACCCGCTTACCGGTCATGTCCTCACGGACGGTCTCGGTGCCACCGATACGACGACCAGCGGACCGCAGCTTCGCGCACACATTCGCGTTGGCGTAGATCGCACCGTTCGTGCCGTCGATGCCGGGAACCTGGGAGAGCAGGGCGTCGAGCGTGTCGAAGAAGTCGTACGTCGCAGCGCCGTCGGCACCGAGGATCGGTGCACCGTTCGTACCTGCGTCGAGGACCTGGCCTCCGATGAGGCGCTTCTTGAGTCCGTCGAATGCCTTGGTGTCGACCTCGACGTCGCCGTTGAAGAAGGTGTCCTGGAACTTGTACGACGCGGCCTTGACCTTCATCGCGGTCTGCACAGCGCGCTGATCGTTGACGCTGCTGCGCGTCTTGGCGATGAACCGGTCTACGTCGGCGTCGCCGCCGAGGATCGACAGGGTCTCGGTCTCCTGGACCACGGTGCCGGTCGATTCGGTGTACTTGCCGTTCACGGCACGGAATTCCACACCGGGAAGGGTGGATTCGGCGTTGTACGCGTAGGCGTTGCCTTCGATCGGCAGGAACGGAATCCGGTCCAGGATCGACGATTCCTGCACGAACGTTTCGATGACGCCGCGCGTAAGTTGGTTCTGCGAGAGCTTCGCTGCCTCGACGAGAGTAATAGCCACTTCACTGCCTTTCTTGCTGGGAGTTGGCGTACTGCGTGACTGTCGCCCGGTCCAGCTGCCACCTGCCGCCGCTGCGCCGCCCGTCCAGTGACGGTGCGAGGCGGCGTGTCTGCCGCTGTGAGAGGCCGAGGATTTCCGCAGCCTCTACGACTGTGATCGGGTGAACGAGTTCCGGCTCCGACTCTGCGGCGGCGAGGCGTGCTCGGTCGTCCGCCTGGCTGGTAGCGGCCCGCGCTGCGCTCAGGGCACGTGAGAGATCGTCCAGAACGCTGATCGGTGCGTGGCCGTGGCGTAGTCGGCCTCGTTGCGCAACCTCGCACGCGTACTGCGCGGCGAGAAGTGCCGGTCCCTGCAGCAGAACGGCGGCACCGAGGCACTGAACAGCGTTCGGCGGTGTCATCGCTTACCTGCGTTCGGTCGGCGCGCAATCCACCGCTCCATCCCGTCGAGGTCAGTGGTCCTCGTCAGGTGCGGCTTGCAGTGCGGGCACGGCAACGGGTGCTCTCCGTCGCCCGGTAGCCACCCTCGAGTGCAGCGGCACGAGGGTAGCTCGCCCGTCTGTGTCTCGTCGGTGTCGATCGGTTCGCCGGTGCGGTCGTATCTCATGACACCTTCCCCTTGCTGACAGTTTGCGGACAGTGCGGCTGATGGATGACCCGAAGTCCGTACACACCGGGCGACGGGTTCAGAACTTGCCCGCGCGACTGGCAGTCCGGGCAGCAGTACGAGTTGGCGAACGCGGTCACGTCGAGCGGTAGGCCACGCCTACGCCTGCCGGTCACTGCTGCGCCTCCGACTCGGTGCTGTGCGACTCGGGGAACGGCAACACGCGGGCGTCCGAACCGTGCTCGGTGGGCTCCGAAGGTGTCACGAAGGTGTCGAAGGTGTCACTTCTCGTGCACGGGATACCTTCGACACCTTCGGTGACACCTTCGGTGTCGATGGCCCATACCCAGCTGCCGCCCATGCTCGCCTTCCGGGACTTGATCCGAGGTTTCCTCGACCGAACACGAGCGTTCTTCAGTTCGTTGTCGTTGAAGCCTGCGGCGCGGCCGGCCTTGAGGATGTCGCCCGCCGCAGCCTCTCCCCCGACGTCGTCTCGATGCAGGTAGTTGAGGATGAAGGCGCGCGCCGGGTTACCTCCCGGCTCGTCGGGGTTGTCCGGGTCGGCACCGAGGAGTTGTCGGGCGTCGCGGTCGGTGTTACCGGTCCATTCGATGCGTCCGACGCTGGTCGGTCCGTCGTCGGTGGCTACCTCTGCGGACACGAGACGAGCGGACATCGATTTGGTGTTAGCGGAAAGGTTGCTCTTGGTGTTGGTGATCACCAGGTCTTCGCTGTCGGGGTCCTGTGCTACCGCCAGAACGGACCGTGCGACCTGAGACCATGCGATGGACCCGAGGACGAGCTTTCCCGTGTCGGCCCCGTCGCGCTTGCCGAAGTGGCAGACCGCGAGTGCGGAGTACTCCAGCTTTGCCGCTGACTGTGCGAGCGGCTCGAGGAACTGGCGAACCTTGCGGTCGTCGTGCCCGTCGAGCTGGGCTGCCATCACCGAGGTGGCGGCATCGAGAACGACAAGGGCAACGTCGTGCTCCTCGATGACACGCTCGAGCTCCTCGAGGTCGAGCGGAAGCACGACGTTGCCCTCCGTCGAATGCTCGGTGTGGATCTGCGGAAAGATGACCCGCTCGAGCTTCGCTCCCGCCGCTTTCAGTCGCGGTACGACCGTGTAGCCAGGGTCGTCCTCCGTGCATAGGTAGATGACGTTCCGAGGTGTCCCGTACAGCTCGCCCGCCTGCTTTCCGCGCGTGACCTTCGCGGCGATGTCCACGGCGAGTGTCGACTTGCCGAGCCCTTCCCTGCCAGCAAGCAGATTGAGCCCTCCGAGGACGATCCAGGAGTCCATCAGCCAACGCACCCGCCGCACTTTCACGTTGCTGGCGAACAGCGGAACGAGCTCCCGCGCAGGACGGGCAGGCTCGACACTGCCGGCATCTTTGGCGACGCGGTAGTAGCTCCCGTCCGCTGGTTTGCAGATCGGGCACGGGACTGCGAGGCCCTCCTCGTTGTCCTCGAGCCACCCATTGTCACATTCGTGATCGGGCTTCTTCTTCGTAGCTGCCATTCGTGTTGCCTTTCATAGACCGCAAGGGGCACAGGAGGTTTCGTACTCTCCCGTGCCCCTTGCGGTAGTCAGTGGTCGGTGTATTTCGCGACGCCCGCCGCGAGGATGACCACGTTCTCGGTGAAGAGGGTCACTGCCAGCGCGAACTCCGTCAGGCTCATTGGGTGCCTCCGAAGTCGATCCGGGCAGCGCTCGCGGCCGAGCGAATCGACTCGTCGGCTACCTGCGTGTAGATCGCGGTCGTGGCGGGCGACGAGTGGCCCATCAGCTCCTGGACTGCACGCAGGTCCCCCGACGCCTGGTAAGCGCGGGTGGCGAACCTGTGCCGGAGTGTGTGCGTTGTCCAGCTCCCGGGCAGGGCACGGGTGATGAGTTGCCCCATGTGATCGGCAGTGATCGCCTGCCCTTTCGCCGGAGCGGGGAACACATGCCGTGTCCGGATACTGCGCAGCGTGTGAGCCAACTCGTCGGTGATCGGAATGATCCGTTCGTGTCCGCCCTTGCCCCGCACTCGCAGCGCGAAACCGCCGTGCACTTGTTCGACCTGATCGGTCCGCAGTGCTGCGATCTCGCCCCTGCGTAGTCCGGTCTCGACGGCAAGCTGAATCGCCAACCGCGTTGTCGGTTCCGTTGCACCCATGTACGCGGCCATCACCACGTCATCCGGGCACGGACGCGGCCGAGAACGTGGCACCCGCACGACGGGCAATGTCAGCGCGGGGTTGTCGTCCCGATACCCTTCTTCCTCGAGCAACCGGAAGAACTCCCGGAACGTCCCCCGCACACTGCGGGCCGTGTTGGGCTTCCACTCGGTATGCCGACCCGTGTACGCAATGAGGTCGTCGCGGGTGACCGTGAGCGGATCGGATCCCTTGTTCTCGGTGGCGAGCTGCCGCAGGTGATTCAGTCTCACCCGTAGCGTGCCTGCACTGAATCGGGCCGCTTTCATCTCGTCGGCGAACAGGTCGAGGTACTTTCGCCACTTCACCGGGGTGTTGTTCGGTGCCGGTCCCGGTCGTCCAAGGCCGGCCATCAGCACTCACCACCCAACGGCACGAGATTACGAACCAGATCGTCGCGGCCGTGGAAGCGCTGCCCGCAGTCGAGGCAGTGCGTCGGCAGCGGAGTCGTCAGGTAGAAGCGCACGCAGCGAGCGCACAGAATCAGCGAACCCATGCTGTGGTCACGTCCGTTGTGCACGGTGGCCGTGAACCGCGCAACACGGTCGCAACGGGTGATGTCGCAGCTCAGCTGCACTGTCTCCACTCCGAACGGCGCAACATCGGCCGTCGGGGTCGGTGCGGACTGGTCGCCGTCGGTGGCGATAGGTACGGTAGACACGGAACTCCTGTTCATTGGTAGATTGGATTCCTGGCCCTCAGCGCGGTTGCTCCCGCCGCTGAGGGCATTTCCTTTGCTCGGGTCCATCAGGCGGTCTCCGCCGTGATCCGCCTCGACTCCTCCCAGGCGTGCACGTCCTCCCAGCGGTAGCGAACGGTCCGGGGTCCCAGTTGCAGCAGTGGAGGCCCTTCCTTCCGGTATCGCAGATTCGCCAGATACGCCGAGGTCACACCGAGATAGTCGGCCACCTCTTGCCGAGTCGCCATCGACCCGCGTTCGGTGGCGCTCACGAGGCGGCACCACCCTTGAACTGCGCGTTCTCCCACGCGATGCAGTCACTCAGCCGGTACCGCGCAGACCGCCCAATCAAGGCGTACCTGGGGCCGATGCCCTGGCTTGCCCAGTTATCCAGGGTCTTCCTCGGCAGACACCACCTGTCTGCCACCTGCGTTCGCGTAAGCCATCGGTCTTCCATATCTGCTCCTCGTCTCGATTGACTTCCTAATGGACTCTTTAATATAAGGTCCATTAGGAAGATACACGATACGGATGGGAGCGCAAGGGTGCATGTCGGAGGACTACAGGGGAGCGGGCGCGCGCCCGCCTTGTGCCACACTTCCCCAATGCCAAACGTTCAGATCACAAGCCAGGTGCGCGGTGGCTGGTCGCTATACGATGGGCGGATTGTTGCCCCGGTTCCAGTCGAGGCCGTTATTACGCCAACAGTCGATGACCCGGACCCGCTTCCGTACGTCGTGGAAATGACACTGGACGTCAGGGACGGACGTGTGGTCTGCACGAAGTTGACGGTCGAGCCGGCCCCTGATGGGCCAGCAGTCGCAACCGAGCATTTGCAACGGATTGCGGTGGGTAAGTACGTCGCGTTGGTAGCCGCGACCGCATTCCACCAGGTTGGAAGGTTGCCACAGCACCCTGAATTCGGACGACCGTGGGAGTCTGGAATCGACTTGCCACCAGCTGATTTCGCAAAGAATGGTCCCACCGAGGAGACGCTCGAAGGTGTTGCTCGCATCTACGCCTTCTGTATGGCGACCGGCCAGAAGCCAGTAGGCGTGCTCGTCAACGACTACGACATCCCGAAGCAGAAGGCGTCTCGTTGGATCGCGGCCGCGAAGCGAAAGAACATCATCGTGGAGAAGCACGAGAGGCTTCCCGATGACACTGTGACCAATCCCCACAACCGCATTCTCAGCGCGATGCACCACGAGCGGGAAGCCGGTTCGGAGCCAGACGCAACGCGGGGTGACTGAATGTCGGTCGTACGTTCGTACCCGGCGAAGAGCGCCCCTCGTGGGAAGCGTTGGGAGGTGCGGTATCTCTCGGAGTTGAATCGGACGACGCGTAAGCGTGGGTTCGAGACGCAGCGTGAGGCGGAAGCGTGGCGGACGTCGATGGAAGCGGCGAAACAGCGCGGCGAGTACGTGGCTCCCACTGCGGGCAGGGTGACGGTTCGTGAGGTGGGTTTGCAGTGGCAGGCGGCGCGCGCGCATCTGAAGGCGTCGACGATCGCGAACACGGAGACCAGCTGGAAGCGCGTCGACGAACGCTGGGGTTCGAAGGAAGTCGGCTCGGTCCGTGTCGGGCACGTCCGCTCCTGGATCGCGGAAATGGTGCAGGCCGGCCTCGGTGTCGAGTCCATCGAGAACGCGTACAGCACGCTCCGTCAGGTCATGGCCACGGCGGTGGAAGATCGGCGGATCGCAACCAATCCGTGCACCGGGGTCAAACTCCCGAAACGGGAGCACAAACACCTGATGTGCCTATCGCACGAACGTGTTGCCCAGCTCGCGAAGGCTGTCGAAGCCCGCGCGACCGGTTACGGAATCGTGGTCCTGTTCCTGTCCTACACCGGGTTGCGGTGGAACGAGCTCGCCGCACTGAAGGTCCAGTGCTTCAACATGCCGGCGCGCCGATTCGAGGTCATCGAGGGTGTCACCGAGGTCAAAGGGCAGCTCGTGTGGTCCACTACGAAGACGCACACGCGCCGCTCTGTGCCCTTCCCGGAGTTCCTCGCACCCGATATCGAACGCCTGATCCTCGGCAAGGGCCCTGATTCGGTGGTGTTCACCGATTCGTCAGGTGGTGTGCTGCGGGTCTCGAACTTCCGTAAGCGGGTCTTCGACAAGGCCCTGTCTGCTGTGATCGCGGCTGACGAGCATTTCCCCCGGGTGACGCTGCGCAAGCTGCGCAACACGGCCGCGTCACTGGCCATCTCGGAGGGCGCGACGGTCAAGGCGGTGCAGGCGATGCTCGGTCACAAGAACGCTGCGATGACTCTCAACATCTACGCGTCACTGTTCCCGTCCGATCTGGACGACGTGGCAGACCGGCTCAACCGTGCGGCGTCACCGCACACGATCAGTCTCGGTGAGGACCTCTCGTCGGTCCTGCAATCCATCGACGCGTCGGTGGCGCAACTCGATGCGTTGGTGGTGCGTCACCGCGACGCAGCTGCGACGCAACCGCTCGAATCGGCGCTGTCCACGACGCGGTACCGGTTGACCACATCGGCGGAGAAACTGCGTGAGGCAGCACTCCGCGACGGTCACACCGTGCGTCCCTGACTCAGCGAAGGTGTCACGAAGGTGTCGAAGGTATCGCCGTGCACGGAGAGTGACACCTTCGACACCTTCGTGACACCTTCGGACGTGTGGGTTGATTCGGAATCATCCCGAAGGTGCCGAAGGTGCCCGTGCACGAGAAGTGGCACCTTCGGCACCTTCGGAGTGCAACGAGGGCGCTCAGCACCTTCCGGGGTACGTTGGCGTACCCCATCTGATGCCCTGAGTCAGACTCACCCCATCTGTTGTCCGTCAGGCGGAGGTCTCCTCGGGGCGACGCACGGTGCGTCGGGTGCGACGGGAGGGTAGGCACTTTTGCGTACCCCGTCGCGGGGTGCGAACCGTGGCAACGGTCCCCGATTGGTGGGGAGCCTTGCGGGTTCAGCTGAGAGGCCGGCATCCGCCCAGCGGATGTTGAGAACGCTGGTCGGGGTCTGCGGGCTGACGGGTGTCCATCTGGCAGATGGCCTCGACCCGGTGACATTGAGCCTGACTCAAGTTCACAGCGCGCGCGGACGGTACTCGCTCAGCGAGTACCTTCGCCTGCCCTCGATCTGATCGACAGTAGGTCAGAAGGTCCGCACTTTCGCGGCGCATGGACTCTGTGTCTCCCTGCCCTAAGTCTGGCTTACATCAGCTCTGGGTGTGCAGTGGCTGCATTGTTCTCGGGCAACGGTCGGAGTCGAACTCCGGGCACCTTGGTCGCCTCACTGTGTTGTTCATCGGCCCAGTTGCGGTGTTCATGACCTCAACTTGAGCCAGACTCAATGTGACCGGGTCGTGGGCTGCTGGTTGAGCGTCGAAGAGTGTGGGTGGACAAGTTCTGGACAAGATGAGTGTTCGAAGGCGGTTTCGGACGTGATCGAACGGGAACGTATATGCAATGGTCAGATACCCTAAACCGGGGTCGCTGGTGGTCACCGAATCGGGGCGGTTGACGTTCGCATCGAAGAGGTCAGGGGTTCGATTCCCCTCAGCTCCACCATTTCTTCACATCAGCGCGGTCCTCGTTCGAGGAGTCTTCCGCGCATTACATCAACTTGCACTGTCGATGAGTGCGATTCCTCCCGGTGTGTTGGCAAGCCGGAATCCGGGACAAGTGTCGAACCACGGGCACGTAGTGGTGCGGGCTCCGTCTCCCATCTGCTCGAGATCGATTCCCGGCCGCTCCGCGGGTGCAATCGGTTTGGTGGCGCATGGCGGACCACTGCGTCGCCGCGATCCTTCACTTCGTGAACTGCATTGTCGCGACTCTCGGGCGGCAATCACAACAATGTTGCGCGTTCAATTTGCTGTTAGGTAACTGGATGGTGTTACATGGCAGATGTTCGCAACGGATACCGATGAGCGGGGCAGTGAGAATGCAATTGATCGACCGAATGTCAAGCGCTTTCGCGCCTGTGGCCGTAATTGCCATCATCGCTGTAACCATGTTGCTGACAGACAGCTTGTGAGTCGGCACCTGTTGCCGAGTTGTCTATTTCAGCAACGGCGCGTCACTATCTGGTGATGCCCACCCGCTCTTCGATGCACCGATTGCTCAGGACCCCCGGGCCCACCTGGCCCGGGTCTCGCTGGTGGTGCCGGACCCCCCGACTCCGGCACCACCAGTTCCTCCCTGATGCGGAATCGTTACCATTGCACGGATCGGCCATGAGGCACCAGGGAATTCGAGAGCACGGGGCTTCGACAGCCAGGGAATTCACGAGTCGCGATTTCGAGCGTCGGCACTTCGAGAGGGGAACGGAATGACAACTCGTCGGGCCACCCGCAGATTCGCGGCCGGCGGTCTCGCTGTCCTTTTCTGTGCAGGAATCACCTCCACGTCACTCAGCCTGCAACCGGCGGTGGCCAGCGCACAACCGTCCGGTTCGTCGTCGGGGTCTTCGGGTTCGTCGTCGGGTTCCGGGTCGTCGGGGTCGTCGGGTTCGTCGTCGGGGTCTTCGGGGTCTTCGGGTTCGTCGTCTGGGTCGTCGGGTTCGTCGTCGGGGTCTTCGGGTTCGTCGTCGGGTTCCGGGTCGTCGGGTTCGTCGTCGGGGTCTTCGGGGTCGTCAGGTTCTGGTTCGCTGGCTGGTGCCGGTCTGTTGGGCTTGCTTGGCTTGTTGGGTTTGTTGGAGCTTCCCAGCGGGTCGAACGAATCATCGCCGACGCCTCAGCTCCCCGAATCCCCAGACACTCCTTCGCCGCCGAACCCGTCGCTGCCTGGCACGCCGTTGTCACCCGGTATCGATGATCCGAGTCCGAGTCCGGGTGCGCAGAACGAAACGCCGATGACCGATGAGCGATCCGCGCCCGCCTTGGCACCTCCCAGCGCTCCGCAAGAACCGGGCGTCACAGACCCCGAGTCGATTGTCGATGCTCCGACACCGCCGGACCTGGAACGGGTACCAGTGGACGTTGCACCACCGAACGTCCCGGCACTCGAGGGCACCGGTGATCCGGGGTCAGGTGACCCGACAGCGATGCCCACTGCCTATTCAGAAGCGCTGCCCATTGCGGCGACGGTCGGTGGCATCGGCGTGCTGTTCGTGTGTGCGGGGGGCGCCGGCGTTGTGAGCTTCCGAGGAGCCAGGGCACAGCAGGCGCGTGTCATGGCGGCGCGTGCAGAATTCTTGGCCCCGACCCCGAACAGTGGAGGTGCGTGAGTGATGCCTTCCCGGAGATCTCATCGTCGCGTAGCGTCCGCAGTGGATGCGGTTCTGAATGCAGCGGTCGAGGCGGAAGCCGTTGATTTGGTGGACATCGTGCAGTCCGTTGCTCGGCACCGTCAGCGACCCATCGAACTCGACCGCAACACCGCCTTGGCGACCGGGGTGTGCGGACAGCGCCGGGCGTACGAGGATCGAGACGTCATCGTGCTCGCGCCGGACCTGCCCGACAGTGATCGCACCTTGGCGCACGAACTCGGACACATCGTGTTCAGACATGAGGGCGCCGAGGCTGCCTCCGCGACATTGGAAGTGAGTGACGACCTGATTGCCTACATGCTCAGTCAACGGTCGTTACGCAAGAACGACGAGTCGACATCCGACGAGATCGCGGAATGGGAAGCCGAAACGTTCGCGTCGATGATCCTTCTGCGATTGCAGACCATGAGGAGCCGCGGAGAACCCGTTTCGGTGCTCCGCTATGACGAGGCGATCGGATGATCTACTGGATTGTGGCGTTGGTCGTCTGGATCGCGGCAGGTGCGCGCATCGGACGTGTGCTCGCGCGCCAACCGACAGCTCTGCGCACTGCGATGGTCATCGCTGTCGTGGGCGCGGCAGTGGCCTCTACGATCGTGATCCCGGATGTATGGGCGATGGTCGACGAACTGTCACCGGGAAACGGCCTGCCGCGAATGATCACCCTTTTGGCGTGGCTCGTCTTCGCAGCAGGAAGTGCAATGGGCGCGATCTCGGTATGGTCCGTCGTGCCACGCCGGTGGATGCGGCATATCGGCGTGGCCGTGCTGGGTGCTGCATTCGTACTCGGCGTCGCGGCGTGGCTGGATCTACTGGCGACGGTGCTCTTCAGTATGGCTGTCGCACTTGCCCTGACGATCTTCACCGGCGTGAAGCACATCGCCTGGACTCCTCTCGGACGTAGCATTGCGCTGATCGTCGTCGGAACCTCGATCTTGTTTGTGGCTGTGGCCGTCGCATTCTTCGGCGAGTTGTCGGGAGCGGCGGAGCAGCGAATCCAGGCGGCAGGGGTATATGCCACAGCAGCGCTGTTCGTTTCGACCGGTGCAGTGTGGTTGCTCGCAGAGAGATGGGTTCGCGCGCGACGGGTCATCCGGTACACCCGAGGTATCCATCGCACCCTCGTCGAACGATTCCCCGAGGTCGTCGAGAGTGTCGGCAATGCACGGTCGAGTGTGTTGCGCGCTTCCGATTCGATCGCCCAGATCATGGACGCCATGTACATCCAGTCGGGTGCCGGTATGTTCGAGACGAAGGACGGCCCGCCGAAGGATGTGGGCGAGCACGCGCGGATCGTGGCCGGTTGGGTGCGCGATCCCGTGAACAGTGAGGTGATCGATACGCGGTGGATAGCGCCACCCGACGGGATGTCACCTCGTCGTTGGGTTCTCGCGGTCGCACGCGAGTTCGACCGCGGCGCCCACGAGATCGCTGTCCCGGTCGGGTGACAGGGGCCAACGAGGTGTTATCGGGATGCGTCCGGAGGAACCTCGGGTAGGCCCTCGCTCGACCTGAGCTTCTCCGCCATCGTGGTGAGGAGAACCTGGGATTCCTCCGACAGATCGAACGCGCGGCTCGAGAGCTTGCGGAGTCCGTACCCCTGAAGCTGGGACAGCAACTCGAGATCGTGGTCGATCTTGGCTGCGTAGATGTCGTTGAAGAAGTACTCCGGCTTGACCTTGAAGAAGCGTGCGAACGCTGCGACGGTTTCGTCGGAAGGATTCGTTCGCTGGCCGGAGCGCAGTTGCGAAATGTACGGCTTCGAGATCTGGTGGCCGTCACTGATCAATGCCGATGCAACTTCGGCGTTGGTGTGCGGCTTGCGTCCTGGAGGATGAACCGTGTCGAAGAGCGTGTTCAACCGCTCAGCAAAATCTGCCATGTGAGCTGCCATTGTCCTCTCAATGAGCGCCGTCAGGGGAGCCCGAGCAGACTACCATCTGAATAACCGGTGGATAACTCGTGATTCATGTGGGATGCCGGATCTCGGTCGATCTTGCTGTCGGTTCGGCGGGCGTCACGAACCGGGGTCGGGGTGTCACGTCCGGCTCCGTCGAATGGTTGGTCTGCAACGCGGCAACTGGACGTTCGGGGCCGATTCGGTGGCCGTCGAGAGATCTTCGTCATATCTCCGGGTTGGATGTATCCGACATCACAATGAAGTTTGCTGATTGATTGCTTCCAGGCGTGATTCACAAGCGGAAATCCGAAGTTTTGGACATTTGTCCTGTTCAGGCCGGTCGTGTCTGCGAGGTGGCGCAACTTACCGAAAGTCGCTCGACGTGACCCTCGTCCCTGTCGATTCTACTCACGGGTAGCCGGCGGCGGTGCGATGGCGGACGGAGTGGGTGCTGTTTCGGTCGGTTCGGATGGGGATTCCGGTGGTTGCCGATCGAGCGCGCAGCACTGGGGCGTCAGGGTGAATCTCGCCCGGATTGCGTACCGGTCGGCGCTGGCCCTCCGGATCGTTCTCGGCCATCATTGTGATATGGAACACAGGATGAGTGACGCCGAGTTGCGCAAGGCCATTCGCACCCTGCGCGACCGTGCCGACTACGCGAAGAAACACGGTGACACGAGCACCGTGGCAACGATCGAAGACTCGATCAAGGGCTACCAGGACGAGATGTCGCATCGGCTCTGACCGGGGACCGATCTCCGAACGGGTCCCGGGGACTTGTCGTTCCCACCCGTCGGGTTGCCGCGTGCGTAGACTCTCGTGCGCACGGTGACCGAGGCGGACGGGGAGTCGGAGACGATGGCGATCAAGACGTTGGACGGTAAGAAGTGCCTGATCACAGGTGCCGGTAGTGGGATCGGCCACGCGACCGCTCTCGGTGCGGCGGACGCAGGTGCCCAGCTGTTCCTGACCGATGTGAACGAGGTCGGGCTTGCGCAGACGGTCGAGCAGGTGAGCGCTCGAGGCGGCACCGTCAGTTTCTCTCGGGCGTTCGACGTGTCGGACTTCGACGCCGTCACCCGGTTCGCGAACGACGTTCACGAGCAATTCGGGAGCATGGACGTCGTGATGAACGTGGCGGGGATCTCCGCGTGGGGCACCGTCGAAAACCTCGAGCATCGCCATTGGAAGTCGATGGTCGACGTCAATCTCATGGGCCCGATTCACGTCATCGAGAACTTCGTGCCACCGATGGTGCGTGCCGGCAGAGGTGGGCACCTCGTGAATGTGTCGTCGGCGGCGGGACTGCTCGCCCTTCCCTGGCATGGGGCATACAGTGCGAGCAAGTTCGGTCTCCGAGGTGTGTCCGAGGTGCTGAGGTTCGACCTGAAGCGGCACGGCATCGGAGTCAGCCTCGTTGTGCCAGGCGCGGTCAAGACCCCTCTCGTGGGCACCGTGGAGATCGCAGGAATCGACCGTGAAGACCCGCGGGTGAACAAGTTCGTCCATCGATTCGAGAAGCGGGCAGTTTCTCCTCGGAAGGTCGCCGACTGCATTCTGGCGGGCATCGAGAAGAACCGCTTTCTCGTGTACACATCGAACGACATTCGGTTCGGCTATTGGTGGGCGCGTAAGTTCTCGCCGCCGTACGAATTCGTCATGCAGAAGGCGAACGATCAGTTCAGTAAGTTCCTCTGATTCGGCCTCCTGTAGCGTCGCACCAATGCCCAAGAGTTTCGCAACCACCATCGAGTTGGAGCACGACGTCGAGGCCGTTCATGCGGCACTCACGGACGAGGCCTATTGGCAGTATCGGTTGCGCGAGAGCGACAGCGCCGAAATGACCATCGAATCGCCAGGCCATGGTGCGCTGTCGGTGAAAGTCGTCGAAACGACCGATCCCGAGAAGTTCCCGGCGGTGGTCCGTGCCGTAATTCGCGGACCGATGAAGATCGAACGGACGGACTCGTGGGGCCCACTCGTCGACTCACGTGCGCAGGGGCACTTCGGCGGTAGTACCACCGCACTCCCGGCAAAGATCGAAGGAAAGTTCGTGCTCCGCAGGACCGACTCGGGATGTGTGATCGACGTCGATGGGTTGGTGAAGGTGAAGATTCCGCTGGTAGGTGGTCAGATCGAGTCGCTCGCCAAACAAATGGTGATGCAGTTGATCGGACGTGACGGCGGCGAGATTCACGACTGGCTCACCCGATAGGCTCATCCTGTAGGTCGACGTCGAGGTTGCGAGCACCTGGTCCGGCCGCGCCCAGTTTGTCGTGGCTGTTCACGATTTTGCAGCTGCTCAGGGACAAGCATCCGCAGCCGATGCATCCCGTCAGGTTGTCGCGCAGGCGCACCAGCTGTTCGATTCGGTGGTCGAGTTCGGAATGCCACTGCGCTGACAACCGAGCCCAGTCCTTACGGGTCGGCGTGCGTTCCTCGGGGAGGGTGGCGAGCGCCTCCCTGATCTGGGCGAGAGGGATTCCGACACGCTGAGAGATTCTGACGAACGCCACGCGGCGCAAGGTGTCCCGTTGGTATCTGCGCTGGTTTCCGCTCGTTCTACGGCTCCTGATGAGGCCCTCACGCTCGTAGAAGTGAAGTGCCGACACTGCGACGCCGCTGCGTTCGGACAGTTGACCGGGCGTCAGTTCCTTTGCGGACCATTCGGGCATTTCCATCGCGGCAACCTCACTTCGGGTACCCGAACCATACTCGAGGTCGAGTCGATTCGTCGTCCTGGCGGGCTTCGGCGAACTACCGTCGAATCATGAACGCGAAGGCAGTCTTGGGCGCGAATTCGGAAGTCGGCACCCTGCGCGCAGTGCTCCTGCACCGGCCCGGAGACGAACTGAAGCGACTCACGCCGCGCAACAACGACCAACTGTTGTTCGACGGACTTCCGTGGGTGGATCGTGCACAAGAGGAACACGACGCCTTCGCCGACCTGCTCCGTAGCCGGGGTGTGGACGTCATGCTGCTGTCCGACCTTCTGACGGAGGCCCTGACCGTCAGTGGGGCGGCCCGGATGCAGGGCATCGGAGCGGCCGTGAACCCGCAGAAGCTGGGCCATACTCTGGCTCACGAACTCTCCGATCACCTACGTCGGGTGCAGGCATCCGAACTGTCGACCCTCCTCACTGCCGGGATGACTTTCGACGAACTGCCGGTCGATGCGAGCTCGTCCTCGCTCGTGCGGCGAATGCATCACGGCGGCGACTTCGTGATCGACCCCCTGCCGAATCTGTTGTTCACCAGAGATTCCTCGTTCTGGATCGGGCCGCGGGTGGCGATCACGTCGCTGGCGCTGCCGGCCCGGGTCCGCGAGACGTCGTTGACGGACCTCATCTACGCCCATCATCCGAGGTTTCTCGGCGCGCGCCGCGCTTACGAATCGCACACGGCGCCCGTCGAGGGCGGGGATGTGGTGCTGCTTGCGCCGGGCGTCGTTGCCGTCGGAGTAGGCGAACGTACGACCCCGGCCGGGGCGGAGGCGTTGGCTCGTAGCGTGTTCGAGGACGATTTGGCGCACACCGTGCTGGTGGTTCCCATTGCGCAGCAACGTGCGTCGATGCACCTCGACACCGTGTGCACGATGGTCGATGTGGACGCGGTGGTGATGTACCCGGCGGTTCAGCACACCCTGTCGGCGTTCACGATTCATCGTGAAGACAGGGAGGTGAGCATTCGTGGCGCGGACCCGTTCCTCGAGGCGGCGGCCGACGCAATGGGCATCGGCAAGCTACGCGTGATCGACACGGGCCTCGACAACGTGACCGCCGAACGTGAGCAATGGGACGACGGCAACAACACGCTCGCCCTCGCCCCTGGAGTGGTCGTCGCCTACGAGCGGAACGTCGAAACGAACGCCCGACTCGAAGCATCCGGCATCGAGGTGCTGCCGATCGCAGGCTCCGAACTGGGCTCCGGCAGAGGCGGACCCCGGTGTATGTCCTGCCCGGTGGCCCGCGATCGCCTCTAACAGCGGGTCATGCGGTGGCCTCGGCGGAGTCACTGATCGACCGGATGACCCCGAAGAGCCGTTTCGTCTGATCGGGTGCGAACAGCTGTGTAGGGCCCTGTGGCGCGGTGTCGGTGAACGGGGCCTCGAACAGCAGTGCCGGGTCCATCTCACCGTGTCGGGTGAGATGCCCGATGACGAGATTGATGAAGTCGATCTGACTGGCGGTGGCGGTGCGTTCACCGAGGAACTCGGCGAACGCGTCCTGTACAGCCTGCCGATCGAGGCCGGTGAGGGACCGAATGAAGCGCCCGAGCCCGTGGGAACTCGCGGCGGCGCGGTCCATGTCCTCGGGTTCGCCGACTCCGCTGCGAGTCAGCAGTTCTTCGAGGGACTCCAGGTCGGCGGGTGTCATGGGCTTGCCCGAGCGCAGTTTCTGCAAGGCCAGATTGTCGGGCTGGTGGCGCAGGTAGTCGCGGACTTTCGCGGTAAAACGTTCCACGTCGGTTCCGGACCGCATCTCAGGCATGGTGCGTTCGACGATCTCACCGCATGTGTCGGTGAAGTCGGTGTACACGATCGCACGCCTCTTCTTTTCGAGTAGTCCGACGATGGAACGCAGTTCGCGACGCGCGTGTTCGAGCATCTCGACGGTGATGTCCTGCCACCACTCGTCGCCGGCGACCTCCCGCAGCAGCTCCTCCTTGGCTTTCACCTTGGGGATCGCAAGTCCTTCGTCGAGTAGCCCATCGGCGACGTCGCGGATGGTGTTCTCGTGTCGAGGGAGGGCATCGATATCCACGATCACGGCAAGCTGGCTGCGCAGCACGACGAGGTCGAACCGCTTGGCCATTTCGTCGGTGTCCCGGACGGTGCTCGGAAGGCCGGCGAGGTTCTCGAGGATCTCCGCTGCTTTCTGTTCGGTCACCGACTCCCAAGCGTTGCGGTCGGTGTACTTTTCCACCGCGCGCAGGCGCGTTCGGACGATGAAGTTGTTCGGTCGCATTCCGGCGACATGCGCGTGCAACGTATCCGCTGTGGCGTGGCGCAGGCGCTCGGCGCCACCGGTCCGGTCGAGTCCAGCGACGAGTTCGGTCCGGGCTGTGAAGAGCCGTTCGGACAAAGACGGTGCCAGCGCACCCTCGGATGCGTCCGGGTGCTGGTCGAAGTAGTCGAGGTTGCCGCAGGCGTCGAAGATGAAGAAGTCGGTCTTGTCCTGCCCCGGACCGTAGAGGTCGGGACGCAATCGTGTCCCGCGCCCCACCATCTGCCAGAACTTGGACTTCGAACGCACCGGCTTGAAGAAGACGAGGTTCACCACCTCGGGGACGTCGATGCCGGTGTCGAGCATGTCGACGGAGATCGCGATGTGCGGTTCTTGTTCGGGCAGTGAGAATTTGTCGATGAGGTCCTGGCCGTAGTTCACCGAATGGGTAATGACGCGTGCAAAGGAACCCTTGAACTCGGAATAGTTGGCGTCGAAGCGTTCGGCGATGAACTGCGCGTGCCGTTCGTTCTTGGCGAAGACGATGGTCTTGCCGAGTCGGTCGCCGCCTGCCACCCGGTGCCCGTGCGTCATCAGGGTTTCGAGCACCTTGTCGACGGTGTCGATGTTGAACAGCCACTTGTTGACGGCCTCGGCCTGCACGTGGTCGGGGATCTCGTCATCCGGGACGTCGTCGCCCCAGTCGATGGACTCGTATCGCTTCTTCTCGTCGTCGCTGAGGGCCGCGTACCGGATCCCCTGGAGCGGGAAAGTGAGCGGCACCGTCACCGCACGCGGCGGGACGAGGTAGCCGTCGTCGATGGCCTGGTCGAGCGAGTAGTTGTCGGTAGGGACACCGGTTTCGAGGTGGAACAGCTGGTAGGTGTTGTAGTCCACCTCGTCTTTCGGGGTGGCGGTGAGCCCGAGCAGCAGCGAGTCGAAGTAGCCGAAGATGTGCCGGTACTTCTGGTACACGGACCGGTGCGCCTCGTCGATGACGATGAGGTCGAAGTACCCGGGGCCGAAGCGTCTCGTGCCGCCGTCCACGTCGTCGATCAGGCCCATCATCGTCGGATAGGTGCAGACGTAGACTCGTCCCTCGGTGTTCTTGTCCGTCAACAGGTTCACCGGCGACGAGTCGGGTAGGTGTGTCTTGAACGCGCCGACGGCCTGCTTGACGAGGGCCTTGCGGTCGGCGAGGAACAGCACCCGTTTGATCCAGTTGGCGCGCATCAGCATGTCGGTGAGCGCGACGACGGTGCGGGTTTTGCCGGAGCCGGTGGCCATGACGAGCAGCGCGGCACGCTGGTTCTCGTGCTCGAAGCGTTCGGCGACGGCGCGGATCGCCTTCTCCTGATAGGGACGGCCCGCGATGTTCTGCGGGACGGGCAGCTCGGCGAGGGATCTGCGCGACGTGCGACGGGCGATCAGCAGGTCCAGTTCGTCGCGGGTGTGGAAACCCGCCACCTGCCGCGGCGGGTACCGCTGATCGTCCCAGAAGTGATGCTCGAATCCGTTGGTGTAGTAGAGAACTGGGCGCCGACCCGTCATCGACTCCAGACTGTCTGCGTACAGTCTCGCCTGCTGCTGCCCGACGATCGGGTCAACGGTCGTCTTCTTCGCCTCCACCACCGCGAGCGGCAACCCGTCTGCGCCCCACAGCACGTAGTCGGCGAATCCGTCTCTGCCGTCAGGCATTCCGGTGACCCGGTATTCACGGTCGCGCTCCTGGTCCAGCGGCCACCCGGCTTCGTGGAGCAGCAGGTCGATGAGGTCGCGGCGGGTCTGCGCCTCGTCGTAGTCGTGGGTATCGGGTGTCGCCGCACCGGACTGCTGCGCCGCCGCGATCTGGGCGCGGAGCTCGGTGATGAGTTGGTCGCGGCTGGCCTTCTCCAGCTCGGCGAGTTCCGCGGCCTCGTCGCGGGCCTTGACCTGCGCAATGAGGTCCTGCTTTTCGGCTTCGGATTGCTCGAGTTGCGCGTCCTTGGCGGCCATCGCGGCTTCGAGCTTGCCGAGTTGAGCGACGGTTTTCGCGACCACTGCGCCGCCGCCGGGTTTGGGCAGTCGGTTCGGGTCGAACTGCTGCTGCGGCGATGGCTTGCTCGATTGCTGTGTCGCGTAGGTGCGGGCCATCCAAGACAGGATGTGGAACAGTTCGGCCAACGACTTCTGTCCGGCGTCCTTGGGCACAGGCCGTGCCTCGTGGACGGCGGCGTTGCCGAGACGGCGGATCAGATCCATTTTTGTGACCAGCTGGTGGCCTACGACGGCGACGAACTTCCCGTCGTGCAGCCGGGCGGCGAGATCGGACTTGTACGGTTCGGGGAGGTTCTGGGCGCGGTAGATCCACTTGACGGTGTGTTCGACGGTGCGGCGCGCGTAGAAACAGGTGGTGCGCGGGTCGAACAGGGCGTCCCGTTCGGCCTTGCGTGCCTCGGCGTGCAGATGCGGCCATTCGGCCTGCAAGAATTCGAAGTTCCCCACCATGGACTGCGGTCCTCCTCGTGTCTGTTCCGCCTGATCTTGGCATATGCCGCCTTCGCCGGGTGCGAAGCCGACCGACGGTAGTCGAACGGGCCGACACGGCAGCTGCTTGTCGGTGGGTCCTGTCATGCTGTGCGGCTCTCGCAGATGCGAGACGCGTCGGTGACGACGCACCTTCTTCACAGGAGCACGACATGAGCGAGCACTTTTCTGCCACGGGGTTCGGCGCACCCGCACCGGCCCCGACTCGACCGAAGCGCTGGCCGTGGGTGATCGCCGTGGTTGCGGCGCTGCTGATCGGTATCGGGATCGGTGCGGCCGGAAGGTCGGACCCGCTGACCGAGCACGATGCCGCGGCACCCAGCAGTGAGGCGATGTCGACCGCGTCAGCTGCGCCGAAACTCAGCACCCGGACCTCCGTTCCGAGCGTCACCGCCCCCGTCGCGTCGGCTGCACCCGCTGTGCCTCCGCAGTCCACCGCGCCGGAGCCCAGCCTCCCTATGGTGACCACCACAGTGCCCGTACCTGCGCCGGCCGAGCCGCAGGTCAGCTCCGGTCAGCGGAACGCCACCCGCTCTGCCCAGCAATACATCGACATGGCCGCCTTCTCCCGGAGTGGGCTGATCGACCAATTGGAGTACGAGGGATTTTCCACTGCTGATGCGACATCCGCGGTGGACAGCCTGACGGTGGACTGGAACGAGCAGGCCGCTCGGAGTGCCCAGCAGTATCTGGAGATGACATCGTTCTCCAAGTCGGGGCTGATCGAGCAGTTGGTGTACGAGGGCTTCACGAACGCGCAGGCGCAGTACGGAGCCGACGCGGTCTACTGAGCACGCGTCCAGCACCCTGCCGACTAGCCGGTCAGGGGACTTCGTCATCGCATTCTGCTGCGCCGCCGGCGTACCTCTGCCGGTGGCGCAGTGCTGCGTCCAGGCGGGAGCGGTGGTGGTCGAGTGCACCTGAAACGAGTTGGTCGAGGTGGTGGCGATGGTTGACCTGGGGGCGCCGCTCGGGGTCGATGTGTGGGGGCGGAATCCACTCGGTGCGGCCGGGATGGGCGGATTCGGCTGCCGCCGTTCGGGTCTGCCAGCCGCCGGGGCCGTCGTGGACGAGGGCGTGGCAGTGATCGCAGGCGAGGTCCTCGTTGGTGATGTCGGTGCAGCCGCCGTTCTTCCATTCGGTGATGTGATGAACGGCGGTGAGGGTGGCCGGGGCGTCGCAGCCGGGCCGCGTGCATCCGCGGGACGCGGCGATGAGCGCGAGTCGCTGATCGGCGGACGCGAGGCGGCGGCTGCGGCCGAGGTTCAGGGGCCGCCCGTTGTGGTCGAAGAGTGCCAGTACAGGGTGCGACGACTCAGCCATTCGCAGGGCGTCCCGGATCGGGACAACGCCGCCGGTCGCGGTGGTCGCCACACCGGTTGCGGCTTCGAGTTGGTGCAATGACATGGTGATGATCGCGGTCACAGGTAGGCCGCGGTGGCTACCCAGTGTATTTGACGAGAGTAACTGTTGCAGGGCCACTTTCAGTGCGTCGTGGTTGCGTTGCACAGCTGTGCGAGTGTCGCGGGCGGCTGCCTGCGCCATTGCAGTGCAGTCCAGATTCGGGGAATCGACATCCCCAGCGGGTGATTCGGGGTCATCGGGATTGTTCATGCCGGGGCGG
Organism: Rhodococcus quanlei; assembly: GCF_055231015.1. Lineage (NCBI taxonomy): Bacteria > Bacillati > Actinomycetota > Actinomycetes > Mycobacteriales > Nocardiaceae > Rhodococcus > Rhodococcus quanlei. The sequence goes on from NZ_JBUYWD010000029.1 coordinate 30,311, forward strand.
GCGAGTTTCGCGAGCACCGGTTCGAGCAGGGCTCGTGCCTCCGGGTCGAGCAGTCCGGATATCGGGGTCATGAGGTCGGTGCCTTGCTTCCCGATCCGCAGTCCGCGGCGACGTTTGCGTTCCCGTTCGTCGGGGAGGTCGCCGTCCGGATTGAGGTGTGCGAGCAGGTGGATACCGACCTTGGTTACGTCTTCAGGGGTGGTGGACCGGGCGGTGTCGGCGAGGATCTGCTCTGCGACGTCGATTTCGTCGGCGGACGTGCAACTCGGGAGTTTCCGCATGGTTCTGGCGATCGCGGCGACGTGATCCGGCCCGATAGTGCCTTCGCGGACGGCCGTCGCGGTGGCAGGCAGTGGAGCGTCCATCGCCTCCCCGCTGAGGGTGTGCCAAGTGCCTGTCTTGGTGGCACCCTTCACGCGTTTCGCGGCGTCGGCTCCCGAGATGCGAAGGGTCGAGGCGAGGAAATCGTTGATGGAGCGGCAGGCCAGGTTTGCGGGGATGGACCGTTCGACGGATTCGACGACGAGCCGGTGCCCGACGGCGGATGCCTTCCTCAGGGAAGCCTCCATTCGTTGCAGCGTTGCGACGACATCGGCCTCGGACAGGCCCGTCAGCGGCTCGGCGAGGAGGCCTTCGACGGCGGCATCGAGTGCGGCCAGGTGGTGTTCCACCCGGTCGTTCCCTCGATTCCCCGCGTTCGAAAGCATGTTCTAATCGTAGCGGGGCCCTCCGACAAGAACTGTGAGTTCGACTGATCTCACTCAGTGCGCGCTCAGGCGGTACGCCCGGTTGCGGCTGGTGACCGGCGCGGTGGCCTCGACCGTGCCCTCGGCCACCAGCGACCGCAGCAACGGTCGGATCGTGTTGACCGTGGTTTCTGCGGCGTCCGCGAGTTCCCGTGCTGTCATCGTGCTCCCCGACGACAGCGTCTCGACGATCCGGGCCTCGTGCCCCGTCCGTGGACGCTCCGCGGGGAGCGTGACGGCCAGCCGGTATGTTCCGCCCTCGTCTCGAATCACACCCTCCCGCACTAGAGAATCGAGGGCCACCTGCGCCACGGTCGTGTCGACACCCAGTTGGCGACGCAGTTCACCGACCGTCACCGAGCCGAGGTGGTGGATCAGCGCGAGGGCTGCATCGCCTTCGCGCCTGCGAGGGCCGCCGCCGATGCGGTCGAGCCAGTCCCGAGTATCCGGGTTCAGGAGTCCGAACCGGTCGAGGACGGCAACGAAGGACGCTGGAGTCGTTCGGAATCGAGGCGTAGGCAATCGACATCACCTCAGTGAGGGTGTCTCTATATACAGTGAGGACCTCACTGATGAAGTTGGACGGGAGTCCCCGCTCGCCGGCTCATTCGAAGTAGTCCTCGTCGACCTCGACGACAGTGAAGATCTGGCGAGTCTGCACTGCGACGCCGTACCGGATCATCAACTCTGTGAGGCGCTGCCCGTCGATGAGGATGATGCGGGTGCCGATGTTCTGCGCGTACTCGCGGGCACCCGAGGTGAATGCGCTGGTGGTGATGAAGACACCGCGGGCGGCACCGACGCCGTGCAGGGCACCGACGAACGCCTGAATCTCGGGGCGACCAACGGTGTTGTCCGCGGCATAACGTTTGGCCTGCACGTAGATGCGTTCGAGTCCGAGCGGGTCCTGGTCGATGACGCCATCGACACCGCCGTCGCCCGAGCCGCCGATCCGGGCAGCCCCGGCCTTCGGTGCCGCCGTATCCCATCGCAACGAGTACGTCGAGCACCGACTGTTCGAGGAAGTCCGGGTGTTGTTCCCGCAGCCGCTTGAGCAGGTCTGCCGCGACCTCGGCGTGCAGTCGTGCGACACCGGCCTCGATCTGCTCAACAGGGTCGCCCACAGAGTCGGGATCCGTCTCGGCAGCGGGCGTGACGGAGTGCGTCTGCTTTGTGGGGACATAATCCTGATACGCCGGAAGGGTTTTCAAGACCTTGTCGGTGATCCCATCGGGGTGTGCGGTGAGCAGTGCGCGGCCCGCATCGGTGATGGTGAAGGCGGCCCGCGCGGGCTTGTCGACGAGTTGCGCGCGGTACAGGCCGCTGAGTGCCCACCCGATCCGGTTGTCGGCGCGGCTCTGCCCCGATGGCAGGGCCTCCGCGCGCTGCTCGGCAGTGAGCCCGACATGAACCTCCACCGCCGCGTGCAGGTCCCGCTTCCCCCACACCCCACCGCCCGCGAGCACTTCGAGCACCGGAGTGAGAAACCCCGACCACACCGGCATCTCCGACACCGGACCAGCAACGGTCAGAGCTCCCCCCGAAACGCCCGAAACGCCTGCGACTGGAGGGACGCGAACAGGGCGTCGAGTTCGGCGAGGGCGGCCCTATGCCGCGATTTCAGTGAGTCCAGGGCGGTCGCGCGATCCACGTAGGCCCTCTGAAGCGCCTGCGAGACGTTGGGAATCTGGAATGCGCGTATCTGCTCGAAGTTCAGTCCAGGCTTGGTTTGTCCATACTGAGCCTTCGAGACTTGCCGTTGACCGAGTTCCGGATGGCACAGGAATGCAGACAAGAACTGTGACTCAAGCACCGTCGGGCGAGGCCGGAGAATCGCAACGTGTTGACTCACGTACGCGCCCGCAAGCGTCTCTCCCACTGGAGCGGCCCTGCCGATGCGTGACCCCGTGATGGTGAGCAGTACGTCACCATCTCTCGTCCGAGTACGTCTAGCCTCGGCGTTGTCCGGCGCATTCACGTAGGCGGCGTCTTCGGATTCGATACGGTTCATGCGTACGTCAAGCGATCGTACGAACACCTCGCCCTCGTCGGCGTAATACTTCGACCAGCCTCGCCCCCCACTCGTGACGAAGTCGAGGAGTTCGCCAAGTTGACAAGCCTCTCGTGCACCGAACATGTCGATGAAGATCGACTGGGTCAGCTCGTCGAGGCGGGCGAGGGCTTCGCGGCGCTTGGCGCGGAGGGCGTCGGCGTGGTCGAGGATCGCCGCAATCCGCTGCTGCTCCTCGATCGGTGGGAGTGGAATCTCGATGGTGGACACATGGGATGGCCGCGCTCGCATCAACGATCCACCAACTCCCGCAACAGTCTGCATCAGCTGTGCATGGAACCTGTCTCCTACGAGAACATGGCGTAGCCAGCCTGGGTCGATCTCGTCAGACCTGAACACCATCCATTCGCCTGAAGCAATGATGCGGTGCTCCGCGCACCTGCCCACGACCCATGCCCTGCGAATGTGCGGAACGATGCGCGAAAGCAGTACGTCACCATGGCTTACAACTTGCTTGGTCGATCCGATTTCGGAACCAGCCACCACCTCGGGCTCACCGCGATCGAATGCGGGGATGCTGTACAGCTCGAAAACCTCGTCCGGGTACTTCGACGGGTCTACCGAACCGGCACGTTTGACCATGGCTTCACCGAGCGCCACCATCGGCCACCCACTCACGCCGCACCTCCGGCCAACATCTCCCGCAGCTGCGCCATGCCGTCGACGATGTCCTTCTCGATCAGGTCCAGCTCGTCGAGGATCTCGGCCGGCTTCCGGTGCTCGACCTCCTCGTGCACGATCTCCTTGTACCTGTTGAGTGACAGGTCGTACCCTTGCGCGGCAATGTCCTCGCGCGGAACGCAGAAGCTCTGCTCCGTCCGCGCCCGCTCCAACTCGTCGGAACCCCGGAGACTCCAGCGCCGCAGCACGTCCGGCAGGTTGTTCTTCACGTGCTCGTTCTCGGACACCTCCGCGAGCACGCCGAGTTTGCCCTCGTCCAGCAGCGGGTTGCGCTTGTCGTCCAACGAGAACCCGTCGGCCTGCACGTCGTAGAACCACACGGTGTCGGTGCCGCCGGAGTTGGTCTTGGTGAAGAACAGGATCGCCGTCGACACCCCCGCATACGGCTTGAACACCCCCGACGGCAGCTTCACCACCGCGTCGAGCTTCTGATCCTCCACCAGAATCCGCCGCAATTCCTTGTGCGCCTTCGATGATCCGAACAGCACCCCGTCCGGCACGATCACCGCCGCCCGCCCACCGGGCTTGAGCAGACGCAGGAACAGCGCCAGGAACAGCAGTTCCGTCTTCTTCGTCTTCGCGATCTGCTGCAGATCTTTCGCGGTGTTCTCGTAGTCGAGGCTGCCCGCGAACGGCGGGTTCGCGAGGATCAGCGAATACGCCTCTGCATCACCGGTGTTCGCCTCCGCCAGCGAGTCGCGATACCGGATGTCGGGTTGCTCGATGCCGTGCAGCAGCATGTTCATCGACCCGATTCGCAGCATCGTGTTGTCGAAGTCGAAGCCGTGGAACATCTCGTGGTGATACTGCGTGCGTCCCCTGCCGGAGTTGATCGCATCCGCGTGGACGCTGCGCATGTACTCCGACGCACCCACGAGGAAGCCGCACGTACCGGACGCCGGGTCCACGATCGTGTCGCCCGGCTTCGGGGCCGTCATGTACACCATCAACTCGATGATGTGCCGTGGCGTCCGGAACTGGCCGTTCTGCCCGGCAGATGCGATCTTCGCCAGCAGGTACTCGTAGATGTCGCCCTTGGTGTCGCGGTTTCCCATCGGCACCGTGTCCAGCCGATCCACCACCCGCTGCAACATGCCCGCATTGGGGATCGTGAGCCGTGCATCCTTCATGAAGTGCGCATACGTGGAGTCTTCGCCGCGCATCTCCTTGATGAACGGGAACACCCGCTGCCCGACGATGTCGAACATCTCGTCGGCGTGCCGGTCTTTGAACACCGACCACCGCAGGTCGTCGTAGGGCCGGCCCTGTTCGTCGTCGCCCTCGGGGAACGGGTTGCCCTCGAGTGGCGTGCCGAGCAGGTTCGCTTTCTCCAGCGCGAGGGTCTGCTCGTCGTCGAGGCGGCGGATGAACAGCAGGTAGGTGATCTGTTCCATCACCTCGAGCGGATTCGAGATGCCACCCGTCCAGAATGCATCCCAGACGGCGTCGACCTTGCTCTTGATGTCACCAGTGATCACGGGTACCGCTACCTGCCTGTTCTGCTCGACGAAGACCAACAGAACTGTATATACCCACCCACCGACAGCGGTGCGTTCACGTCGACAGCCGGTGACCGTGGCTTCCCACGCACCCGCACCGTGCGGCTACAGAATCTCGGCGACCTTGTCTGCGGGGCGCGCGAGGACGGTGCCCTTGTCAGTGACTACGATGGGGCGCTCGATGAGGATCGGGTGCTCGACCATCGCGTCGAGGAGTTCGTCTTCTGTGGCGTCGGCGAGACCCAGCTCTTTGTATACGGACTCGCGCTTGCGGATCGCCTGACTCGGCTTCAGCCCCGCATCGTCGAGCAGTTTGCGTAGGCCGTCACGTGAGGGCGGCGTGTCGAGATATTTGATCACCGTCGGCTCGACACCCGACTCCTCGATCATCTTCAGTACGGTGCGGGAGGTGTTGCAGCGCTGGTTGTGGTAGATCGTTGCATTCTTGGCCATAGCAGTCATTGTGCATGCCGAACGCACTCATTTCGCCTAGCGTATGACACGAACAGTGCGACAGAAGGGAGGGTGCGGTGCACCTGAGCATCCACCCGGAATCGACGGTGGCCCCGTTCGATCAAGTGCGACTGCAGATCATGGAGCAGGTTCGTGCAGGTGAACTGATCGCGGGAACGAAGATTCCGACGGTTCGCGCTTTGGCGTCGACGCTGAATCTGGCGCCCAACACCGTGGCGAAGGCGTACCGAGAACTAGGCCGCGAGGGCGTCATCGAAACTCGTGGAAAGCAGGGCACCTTCATCGCCGCCGGCGGCGACCCCACGCGAACCCATGCGGAACGCGCCGCCACGCAATATGTTCGAGAACTGCGCAACCTGGGGATGACGGACGAAGCTGTACTCGGATTCGTCCGGTCGGCGCTCGAGGGTGCCGACTGAGGCTCTCGAACCGGCGAACACGCCTCCACAGAAGGGACACCGATGGCATCCGCATTGTTTCGCGATATCGGCATTCTCGTCGCCAGGGTGGGCATCGGCGTCGTTTTCGTAGCCCACGGGTGGCAGAAGTTCTTCGACTACGGCGTGGACGCGACGCAGGCCTCGTTCCGTGACATGGGTGTTCCGCTTCCGGACATCACGGCCATCGCCGTAGCCACCGTCGAACTCGGCGGGGGAGTGGCGCTGATCGCAGGTCTCCTCACGTCGCTCGCAGGTTTCCTGCTGTTCCTCGTCATGCTGGGCGCATTTCTGATCGTCCATGTGGACAAGGGTGTGTTCGTCGCCGAGGGCGGCTACGAACTCGTGGTGGGGCTCGGAGCCGGAGCGTTGTTGTTGGCCGTGTCGGGGGCCGGTCGACTCGGCATCGACGGATTGATCGGAAGGAGCTCTGGATGGGGTGCGGTCGCAGAATGAGAATCGGACGATCGACGGTGATCAGTGCATCGCGATTGGGTGACGACGCGCGCGTTCATTTGCATTTGCGAAGGAACTCCACGACTGTGAAACATCATGGCGATGAACACTGACACTTCGGACCGCGATACAGCGGATGACGGAGCGCCTGGTTCGAACACCGAATCGGCGCAGGTCGGGGTACGTACGGACTACGTCGTCTTCGCAGTCGCTGCGGCGGCTGTTCTGGCGATCGTTGTCTGGGGCCTGGTGGCGCCCGACAATCTTCACTCGGTCACCGGTGACATCCTGAGCGGCTTGGTCACCAACATGGGCTGGCTGTTCATTCTGGCGGCCACCGGTTTCGTGTTGTTCTCGATCTGGCTCGCGATCAGCAAGTTCGGTGCGATCCCGCTGGGCAAGGACGGCGAGAAACCCGAGTTCCGCACCGTCAGCTGGATCGCGATGATGTTCAGCGCAGGCATGGGCATCGGCCTCATGTTCTTCGGTGTGGCCGAACCGCTCGCGCACTTCGTCACCCCGCCCCCGGACACGGACGGCGGCATCGGAACCGCGATGGCCACCACGATGTTCCATTGGAGCTTGCACCCGTGGGCGATGTACGCGGTGGTGGGCCTGGCCATTGCCTACGGCTCCTACCGCAAGGGGCGTAAGCAGCTGTTCAGCTCGGCCTTCATACCCCTTCTCGGTCGCCGCGCCGAAGGGCCGATCGGCAAGTTCATCGACATCCTCGCCATCTTCGCGACGCTGTTCGGTACGGCTGCATCCCTCGGCCTGGGCGCCCTGCAGATCGGTTCCGGCGTGGAGGTCGTCGGCTGGATGGACCAGATGAGCACGCTCCTCCTGGTGGCCATCGTCGCACTGCTCACATTGGCGTTCGTCGCCTCCGCGGTGTCGGGTGTCGCCAAGGGCATTCAATGGCTGTCGAACACCAACATGGTGCTGGCGCTCATCCTCGCACTGTTCGTGTTCGTCCTCGGCCCGACCGTGCTGATCCTGAACCTGCTGCCCACAACTATCGGCGCCTATGCCGCAGACATCGCACAGATGTCCGCGCGTGCCGGGGCTTCGGGTGACGCGGAGACCACCACGTGGCTGTCGTCCTGGACGATCTTCTACTGGGCATGGTGGATCTCATGGACCCCCTTCGTCGGCATGTTCCTCGCGCGCATCAGTCGGGGCCGGACCATTCGTCAGTTCATCATCGGCGTCATTGCAGTACCGAGTGCGGTGAGCCTCGTCTGGTTCTCGATTTTCGGGGGCGCCGGCATCGATGAGCAGCGCGAAGGGATCGACCTCGCATCACGAGACAGCGAGGAAGCGCAACTGTTCGGAATGCTCGACAATCTCCCGCTCGCAGGTTTCACCACGATTCTGGTGATGGTGCTGGTCTCGATCTTCTTCGTGTCCGGCGCCGACGCCGCATCGATGGTGATGGGTTCCCTGTCTCAGCGGGGCACATTCGAGCCGAAACGCTGGGTGGTCGTCTTCTGGGGTTCGCTCACCGGTGGGGTTGCGGCGCTGATCCTGTGGACCGGTGGTGAGAACGCCCTCGACGGTCTGCAAACCATGACGATCATCGCGGCGGCACCGTTCGTCATCGTCATGATCGGTTTGTGCGTGTCGCTCTACAAGGATCTCTCGCGTGACCCGCTCATCCTCGACGCACGAGCGATGCGACGAGAATTGCGGCGAATGGCCGCGAAAGAGCGTAAGGAGCAAACACGCAAGAGTGCGAAGGCGCCCAAGAAGTCGAAGAGTGCCGTCGAGTAACCAGACGAGTTCGATCCGTCGTAGGGTGGCTGGCGATGTCCACTGTGAAGCGTGTCCTCGCCGTTCTGTCGTCAGTCATCCTCGTCGGTGCTGTTGGTGCGACCATTGGTGCCGCTGGGGCCTCCGCAGCTCCGGTGCCGGTTCCGGCACTGCCGGTTCCAGCGATTCCTGGGATAAGCGCAGCGCCCGCGATGGTCGACAAGGAGATCACCTTCGAGTCCGGCGGGCACACCTACTACGGCACCTACCGGGGTCCGGCGGACCCGTCCGTGAGCCCGGAGGCAGCCGCCCTGCTGTTGCCCGGAAGTGGGCCCGTCGACCGCAACGGAGTGACTGCCGGTGTATTCCGGGCGGCCACCATCGCGCATCTTGCCGATGCACTCGCGGCGCGCGGAGTGGCCACCTTGCGTTTCGACAAGTACGGGACCGGACAGACCGGCACGGCCGGGGAATCAGAGCAGGAGAAGGCCGAGTACGGCTTCGAACGGCAGATCGACGATGCGAGTGCGGCCTTCGCCGAGTTGACGACGCTGGCGGGAACCGACGGCGCGCACACCACCATCGTGGGCCACAGTGAGGGAGCTTTGACCGCACTCGTTCTGCGCGAGCGGCACCCGGAGGCAGTGGGCGGACTCGGGCTGCTGCAACCACTTCCGATGCGATACCTCGACCTCTTCCGGGCTCAGATCCACGCGATCGTCGATCGTTCCGTGGGGTCGGGGCAGATGGAGCAGGCGGAAGCGGAACGTGTTCGCGTCAGTCTCGAACAGAGCATCGACTCGCTGCGGAGCGCAGGTACCGTTCCCGAACAGCAGCACCCGATGCTGGTCGAGCTGGGACTTTCACCGATCAACGCCCGTTTCTTGGCCGAAGCCGACAAATATGATCCGCGTGAACTCGCCGCCGAGCTACCGGAATCGAGTCACAACCTGCTCAGCTGCTCCGACAAGGACCTCAACGTCAGCTGCGAGCAGGTCGAAGGCCTGCGGCAGGCGCTCGAGCACACCGACCTCGATTTCGTACACATGACGACGACGAATCACGGCCTCGGCGAACTCGGGCCGGTGCCGCCGAGCCAGTTCGACGCGGTGCTCCCGTTGCCACTGTCGTCCGAGTTCACGACCGCACTGAACACCTGGATCGACGGGCTACTCGAACCGTGAGGGCGTCGTAGCCGGTCAGCGCCAGCTCGGCAGCCACAGTTGGTCCTGCCAGGTCTCCGGAGTGATCGGAACGGCCGTGAGGATCGGCCAGAGCCACACGAAGTTGGCCACCACGAGACCCACGTACAAACACACCACCAACAGTCCGGTCCCACGGCGCTCGGCTGATGCATCCGCGCTTCCGAGGATGCTGCCGAGAGTCAGTGCGATTGCCATCACGAAGAACGGCGCCAGGGCCACCGCGTAGAAGAAGTACATCTGGCGGTCGAGCGTGACGAACCACGGCAGGAACGCGGCGCCGTACGCGACCAGGACGGCCGCAAATCGCCAGTCGCGGCGTACCAGGGTCCTCCACAACGCCCACGCCAGAACGGGCACCGCGAGCCACCACATCGCCGGTGTGCCGACGAGCATGACCGCCTTGACGCAGGACTCCGCGCCACAGCCGGACACGCTCTCGCCGTCGGCGAAGTAGTACAACATCGGTCGTAGGCCCATCGGCCACGTCCACGGCTTCGACTCCCACGGGTGGTGATTGCCGGCCGAGTTGGTCAAGCCCGAGTGGAACTCGAGGACGTTTCCGCTGTAGTACCAAAGGGATCGCAAGGCGTCCGGCAGGAACGACCAGAATCCGCCGGTGCCGATCTCGTCGCCCACAGCGTGCCGGTCGACGCCCGTCTCGCTTGCAAACCAGGCCCAATAGGAGCCCAAGTACACGATCAGGGGAACAACGACGAGTGCGTACAGCGCCGGACCGATGTCTCGTACCGCGGTGCCGAACCACGGCCTGCGCACCCCGTACGCGCGCCTCGCCGACACATCGAAGGCGACACACAGCAGGCCGAAAAACGCGATGAAGTAAACGCCGGACCACTTGGTGCCGCAGGCGAGCCCGAGCAGGACTCCGCCGCCGAAGCGCCACCATCGGACACCGAGGCGCGGCCCCCATTCGGTGACGTGGATCCTGCCTTCGGCGTGCACACGCGCCATCCGTTCGCGGACCTGATCGCGGTCCACGACGAGGCAACCGAAAGCCGCGACGACGAACAACGCCAGGAAGATGTCGAGCATCCCGAGGCGGGAGGATACGAAGGTCACTCCGTCCGCGATGATCAGAATGCCCGCCAACCCACCGATGAGGGTCGAGCGGCTGAGGCGCCGGACGATGCGGATGACCAGCAACACGATGATCGTGCCGGCGACAGCAGAGGCGAAGCGCCAACCCCAGCCGTTGTAACCGAAGATCGCTTCACCGATGGCGATGAGTTGCTTACCGATCGGTGGATGCACCACCAAGCCGTAACCCGGATTGTCCGCAAGCCAGACCCCGCCCGTCAGAACCTGCCAACCCTGTGGCGCATAATGCTTTTCGTCGAACACCGGGGTGCCCGCGTCGGTGGGGTAGCCCAGCATCGTGAACCGGGTGACGGCAGCGACCGTGGTGAGGAACAGGGTCACCACCCAGCCGCGCAACCGGTCGGTCGGACCGAAATCGGATGCCGGGACCAGCGGTGCCGGGCTGACCTTCGTAGACGAGGGTGAAGAGGGCACAGGGCGCTCGTCGGTCAGCATGCTCACCCGACAATCGTAGGCTGTGGCACATGACTGGTCGCTTGGTGCTCGCTGCAACGCCTATGGGGGACGTCGGTGACGCCTCGCCGCGGCTGCGTTCTGCCCTCGGGACCGCGGATGTGGTGGCTGCCGAGGACACCCGGCGCACCAAGGCGTTGGCATCCGCACTCGAGGTCACCATCAGCGGTCGCGTCGTCAGCTTCTACGACCAAGTCGAGGTATCCCGGTTGCCTGCTCTCGTCTGCGACATCGAGTCGGGAAAGACCGTGTTGCTGGTGACGGACGCGGGCATGCCGTCCGTCAGTGACCCAGGGTACCGACTGGTCTCGGCATGCGTGGCCGCGGAACTCCCTGTCACCTGCCTGCCCGGCCCGTCCGCGGTGACCACCGCGCTCGCGTTGTCGGGGCTTCCTGTCGAGCGCTTCTGCTTCGACGGCTTCCCACCGCGCAAACAAGGTCAGCGGAAGACGTGGTTGCAGACACTGGCCACCGAACAGCGTGCGTGCGTGTTCTTCGAGGCCCCGCACCGACTCGCCGACACCCTTGCCGATGCCGCCTCCGTGCTCGGTGGCGCGCGCAGAGCAGCAGTGTGCCGCGAACTGACCAAAACCTACGAGGAGGTGCGTCGCGGCACGCTCGCCGAGCTGGCCGACTGGGCGACCGACGGCGTCCGTGGCGAGATCACCGTGGTTCTCGAGGGCGCAACCCCTACCGCGTCGAATCCCGAAGATCTCGTCGACGAGGTGGAACGCCTGGTCGCCGATGGCAGGCGGCTCAAAGACGCATGTGCCCTCGTCGCCGACAGCGGTGTATCGAAGCGAGAACTGTACGAAGCGGTGTTGGCGGCGCGGCGCGGCTGAGCGATCCCGACCGTGTCATCGCCCGAGTGTCGCGCGATCGTTCGGCGTGAGCGTGGCACTGTCCGCAGCAGCTTGACCCGCATGCCAGCCGTCCGCGTCGACCGATCGCCCTCGGGCCTTCCTGGTTCTCGGAAACAATCGGTCGAACTCGGCGTCCACCGCCTCGGACTTGGTCGCGAGAATCGGCAGAAGATCGTCCACGTCGATCTGTTCTGCGTCCGCGGCGTCGACAGTGGCGCGGGTGTCCGCATCGCGGAGTCGCTGCCCGATACGGCCCGCGAATCCTGCCAGGAATCCCTTCCGGAAGGACGTGGTGCGGGAGCCTGTTCGTCCGGCGGCGTCGGCGAACTGCATCGCGCGTGTGGCCTGCACGAGTAACGACGTGAACAGGAGATCGACCTGTTGCAGATCGACCGGCGTGCCGACCACGGTGGCGATCGCGATCTTGTCGAACCACACGGTGCGAACCCGGTTCGGCTCACCGATCGCGGTCAGGAGGTGGACCTTTTCCTTGACGTAGGGATTCTCGAGGTGGACGCGGCGGCTGTGGACGGTGGTGGAGGCATTCGCCGATTCCTGTCCGCCTCGCGCCGACAACAACGCGGTGTCGATGGCATACCGTGTCATCAACTCCTGCGCCTTCGCTGTGAACGTCTCGGCTTCCTCCGCGAATTCGGTGGCCTCGGCCTTCGCCAGCAGTCCCCGGATCTTGTTCCCGATCTTGCTGTCCAATGAAGGCTCCGTGTAGGCGCCTTCCGTACGGGATCCGGACCACATGGACGGCGGGGGAGCGAGCATCGACCACGTCGCGAGCGTGATCCACGACGTGGTGAGATCGGTGATCTGGTACATGGAATGGTACGGATCGGAGAACAGGAGACCGGCGGTCAGAGCACGGAACTCGTCCGCCGATCCGCCCGCACGCTCGGCGACGACTGCGCTGGCGGGGTACTGCTCGGCGATGGCCCGTAATTCCTGAAGCCACGATTCGGGCGCACGATCCCAGGATTGGTTGCTCCGTGCATCGTGGAGGATCGCAGTCGCCGCCAGGCTCGCCTCGTGTGGTTCCCTGGAACGGCGACCGAGATGGACGAGGTCTGCGGGCCGCCAACCGCGTTCGTATGCGTCTGCCAGCTCGGACAACATGCGCTTCACGGTCTCCACCGCCGCGGCGCTCACTTCGTCGTCGAACACACCCGCACCCCTCTGCCGTCCGGTATTCGTTCGAAAGTATGTTCTATTCGCTGTCATGACGGCAAGTGTGCACCAGGGGTCCGACAGATTTTCGGCACAGTTTTCGAACCGGAGGCGTGATGGCGCCCCGGGCGTTACTCCTCGTCGACGTACCGGGGGAACACCCCCGAGGGTGCGGGCAGTGGCGTATCCGCCACGATGCGGTTCTTCAGATCGATGAACTGCCGCTGCTCTGCATTCTGGCCGAGCAGATCGAGGATCTTGGCAGCCGAGTCGGGCATCACCGGCTGCACCAGGATGCCCACGATACGAACCACTTCGAGGGTTACGTACAGAACCGTCGCCATGCGCTCCGGGTCGGTCTTGCGCAAAACCCATGGCTGCTGCGCAGAGAAGTACCGGTTGGTCTCACCGAGCACCGACCAGATTGCGTCGAGCGCCAAATGCAGTGCCTGAACGTCGTACTGCGTGCGACAACGCTCGAGCAGCCCGTCGGCGAGACCGAGTAGCTCACGGTCGTCGTCCGTCAGTTCCCCAGGGCTCGGAACCTTGCCGTCGAGGTTCTTCGCCACCATCGACAGTGACCGTTGAGCGAGGTTGCCGAGTTCGTTGGCCAGATCGGCGTTGATGCGGGTGACGATCGCGTCGTGGCTGTAGTTGCCGTCCTGACCGTAGGAGATCTCGCGCAGGAGGAAGAAGCGCACGGCGTCGAGACCGTACTGCTCCACCATGGTCAGTGGGTCGACGACGTTGCCGACCGACTTCGACATCTTTTCGCCCTTGTTGTAAAGGAAGCCGTGGACGAACACGCGCTTGGGCAGTTCGATGCCCGCGGACATCAGGAACGCCGGCCAGAACACCGTGTGGAACCGGGTGATGTCCTTGCCGATGATGTGCAGATTCGCCGGCCAGAACTTGCCGAATGTCTCTGAATCGGTGTTCGGGTAGCCGACGCCGGTGAGGTAGTTGGTGAGAGCGTCGACCCACACGTACATCACGTGTTCGGGGTGGTTCGGGACTTCGACGCCCCAGTCGAAGGTGGTGCGAGAGATCGACAGGTCTTTGAGGCCGCCCTTGACGAAACTGACGATCTCGTTGCGCCGGGTTGCGGGTGCGATGAAGTCCGGCTGGTCCTCGTACAGGCTCAGCAGCTTGTCCTGGTACTCGGACAGCTTGAAGAAGTAGGTGGACTCCTCGGTCCACTCGACCGGGGTGCCGGTCTCGGTGGAGTGCCGCGAGCCGTCTTCGTGCAGCGTGGTCTCGGCCTCGGTGTAGAAGGCCTCGTCGCGGACCGAGTACCAGCCGGCGTAGGTGTCGAGGTAGATGTCGCCGTTGTCGACCATCTGCTGCCAGATCGCCTTGCTGGCTTCCTCGTGGTCGGCGTCGGTCGTGCGGATGAATCGGTCGAACGAAATGTTCAACTTCTTGTCCATCGCCTCGAATACATCCGAGTTCCGGGTCGCCAGGTCGCGGACGCCGATACCTTCCTTTGCAGCCGTCTGCTGCATCTTGAGGCCGTGCTCATCCGTTCCGGTGAGAAAGAAGACGTCGAACCCGTCCAGCCTTTTGAACCGCGCCAACGCGTCGGACGAGATGTACTCGTAAGCGTGACCGATATGCGGGACGCCGTTGGGATACGCGATGGCCGTCGTCAGGTAGAAGGGTGGCCTCGAGGCGGTGGAGTCAGCAGCATTCATGGTGCGACCACTCTATCTGCGCGCCGCGGGTTCGCGGCGCGCAGATAGCAGGTGTGTGATGATCAGCGCTCAGGAATGGTGATGGTGCCGTAATCGAGGCCACCGTGACTGAACGTCGGGATGACGGGCCACTGACGCTTCCAGCTCGCGCACTCGGAGGACGGAATGATCTGCAGCCAGCGTGAATCCCGAGGTGAACGCGACGCCATGGTCTTTTCCTTCACCATGGAGTCGTACTGGTCGAGGGAATCCTCGAGGGTGTTGCCGTTGAGGGCGACTTCACGATTGTAGAACGAGGACTGCGCCTTGACGCCCGGGATCTTGGACTGTTCGGGCTGCCAGCTGTCCGGAGCCATACCGTTCTCGGAGGAGATCCACACGCCGTCCGGCGTGTTGACGCACAGGGAATGGTTACCGTCGGTGTGACCGGGCGTCCAGAGCAGGCTCACGCCCACACCCAACTCCACGTCTCCTTCGAAGATCTCGAGACGATCGTCCGGGACGCCGGCCATGCCGTTCTCGACGTACCAGGCCCACTGCATCGGGTGCATGGACTCGAAGGTGCCCAGCTCCTTGCGGTGCACCAACAGCTTGGCGTTGGGGAACATGGGCTCGCGGGGCGTGGTCTCGCCCTCGATCGGCTCCTTGCTGCCCATCACCATGCGCATGTCCTGCACGTGCAGGTGATCGAAGCTGATGTAGTCGACGTCCTCGTTGCGCAGACCCAGGCGGGGGAGGATGTTGTCCGGATCGTTGTAGTACTTGACGAAGTACTTGTCGACCTTGAGCTTCTTCGAGAACTCGTCGAGCTTGTGGTAGAACGGCGACTCCGCAGATCCGGCGGGCACAGTCGGCTCCCACACCATCGTCTTCAACTTGCCGTCGAATCCCTCGAACTGGATCACGAACATGCGGTTGATGATGGTGATGAACGGGTTGATGCTCAGGTTGTAGCCCTGGAAGGCGAACCGCGCGGGGTACGGGGCGGCCACGATGTCGAAGCTCTTGATCGCCTTGACCTGCCCCTGCTTCAGGAAACGCTCCCGGTACTTGCGAGCGCCTTCCCGGACCGCGCCGAGACGGTCGCCGCGGGGCCACACGTCGTGGACACCGTCGAACTCGGGGATGTGACGCAGACCGGCGGGGGTCGTCGTTTCGTCCAGCTCGGGCGAGGTAGTCATTACTTCTTTCCTTCGTTCTTGTTGGTGACGACGCGGGCTTCGTAGGCTGCGCGGGCAGACCGGTCCGAGGAGGTCACCTGGTTCGGGACCATCTTGCGGAACGCGAGGTCGCGCAGGGGCTGGGGAAGGAGGTTCACCCACCGGACGGCGGGGCCGATGAAGGCGGGTACGGGAACCTCGAACTTGGGCTTGCCGATGACATCGACCACCGCGGCGGCGACGTCCGCGGGCTTGAGCATCTTGGCCGCTCCCGAGGTCGTTCCCGCGGCGAGTTCGGTGTCCACGACGCCGGGCATCACGACGGAGAGTTCGACACCGCTCTTGAAGAGCTCGGCGCGTACGCCGGTGAGGTAGCCGAAGATACCGTGCTTCGTCGCGGCGTAGGTCGATTCGCCGGGGGGTGCGAGCTTGGAGGCTGCGGAGGCCACGGTGACGATGTGGCCGCGGCCGCGGGCGCGCATCGCGGGCGCGGCCAGCTTGATTCCGCGGATGGGCCCGTGCAGGTTGACCTCGAGCTGGCGCCGGGTGGCCGATTCGGGTTCTTCGTCGAAGGGGCCGACCCACATCACCCCGGCGTTGTTGACGAGGACGTCCAGTGGGCCCAATTTCTCTTCGACGCCGGCGAGGAATGCGGCGAACGATTCGGTGTCGGTGACGTCGAGATCGAGGCCGATCGCTCGGCCGTTGCTTCCGCCGATCTTCGTTGCGGCAGCCTGCGCACCGGCAGCGTCGAGGTCGCCGATGGCTACGGTGGCGCCTGCTGCGGCAAGTTGACGCGCGATCTCCAGGCCGATGCCTTGTGCAGCGCCGGTGACCGCGATGACCTTGCCGTTGAGTTGAATGTTGTTCACTTAGCTACTTCTCCCCGAGTTCAATGTGACACGATGGTGTGTCAGATGCATGGTCCACTATTTCACATCCGACTGCGAGAATCCACGAAATGACTCCTTCAATCGCCCGTAGCGGACGACGCTATTCGGGTCTCGAACCCGAGGAGCGCAAGGCCGCCCGGCGCCGTGCCCTGACCGCCG
This sequence comes from Rhodococcus quanlei, assembly GCF_055231015.1. NCBI lineage: Bacteria > Bacillati > Actinomycetota > Actinomycetes > Mycobacteriales > Nocardiaceae > Rhodococcus > Rhodococcus quanlei. Next base: position 47,146 of record NZ_JBUYWD010000029.1, read on the forward strand.
CGGCCATTCACCTGTTCGGCACCCAGGGGTACACGTCTACGACCGTGAAGCAGATCTGCCAGGAAGCAGACCTCACGCAGCGGTACTTCTACGAATCGTTCAAGGATCGGCACGCCTGCCTGATCGCGGTATACGGCGGAATCATCGACGAGGTGCAGGACGTGACGCTCGCCGCGCTGAAGGCCGCGCCCGAACCCGACGCGATGGTATCGCTGGGGGTGTCCGCGTTCGTGGACCATTTCACCGCAGACCCCGAACGCGCCCAGATCGTCATGATCGAGGTGGTGGGGGTGTCACCGGAACTCGAGAAGCACCGTCACGGTGTGCTCAGTGACTTCGCGGAACTTGTGGCAACGGTTGGTTTCCAGAATCTGACGGCCGGGAATAGCCCCTTCGCGGGATCGATGGGTGTGGCCCTGGCCGGCGCCGTCAATCACCTGCTCGTCGATTGGTTGCTCGGCGGTCGACAGCAGAATCCGAGCGAACTGACGGCAGTCTGTGTGGCCTTGTTCGAGGCGGCCCGAGATCGACTCGAACGTATCGCCATAATGGCGCCATGAGCAAAGACCGCCCCGCGCCCGAAGCTCCGTCACCCTTGTCGCCTCTGGTCGATGCACACACCCACCTGGACGCGTGTGGTGCAAAGGACGCGGCGGGTGTGCGGGCCGTTGTGGATCGCGCGGCGGCCGTCGGAGTGGGGCGCGTCGTCACCGTCGCCGACGACCTCGCGGCCGCCACGTTCGCTGTCGATGCCGCATACTGGGACGACCGTGTGTACGCCGCCGTAGCCATTCATCCGACGCGGGCCAATGTTCTCGACGGTTCCACCCGTGCCGAGATCGAGAAACTCGCCGCCGACCCGCGCGTCGTAGCGGTAGGGGAGACGGGGCTCGATCTCTACTGGCCGGGAAAGCTCGACGGATGTGCAAGTTTGGACGAACAGGTCGAGGGTTTTCGCTGGCACATCGATCTGGCGAAGCGGCTGGCGAAGCCTCTGATGATCCACAACCGCGAGGCCGATGCTGATCTGCTCCGAGTCCTCGGGGAGGAAGGTGCACCGGAAACGGTGATCTTTCACTGCTTCTCGTCGGATGCGGCCATGGCCCGAGCCTGCGTCGACGCGGGTTACCTGCTGAGTTTTTCCGGCACGGTCAGCTTCAAGAATGCGAAAGCTCTTCAGGAAGCTGCGTTGCTCGTACCGCAGGAGCAGATTCTGTTCGAGACCGATGCCCCGTTCCTGACTCCGCACCCGTTCCGGGGGGCGCCCAACGAGTCGTATTGCCTGCCGTACACAGTGCGCGCGTTCGCCGAACTACGCGGCGAAGATCCCGACGAGCTTGCGAAAGCCTCCACAGAGAACGCCACCAAGGCCTACGGCCTGTGAGTGGTTGACGAGGGTAGAGACTCGTCAACCACTCGCAGGGGATCAGGCGGTCAGTTCGCTGCGGCTTTCCTCGGTGGCGGCAGCGACCAGTTTCTGGACCAGGGTCGACAGGGCATCGTCGCGGCCCGGGATGACCGAGACGGTGCGCGGGCTCGAGGCAACGAGGTAGCGGCCGTCGTCTGCGACGTCGACCCACCGCACCTCGCGCACGTGGCCGGTGTCGCGTGCACCGATCGTCGCCCCGGAATACACTTCGACGCGCCCGACCCCGACACGAGGGCAGTCCAGTAGTTGTTCGAGTTCCTGTTTCGGTGTGGCCTGACGGCTGGGTTCACGCAACCACGATGTGGGAGTGTCGAACTCGCCACCCGGTTCGTTTTCGAGGTCGCGTCGGTCGACGTCGATGCGTGCGCGTCGTCCCGGGTCGACGTCCGGCAGCGCATGGGCGATGGCGTCGCCGCAACGCCCGTGCGGTAGGCGTGAAAGATGCACGGCGCCGCCGCATCCGTGATCCGGGCCGGGGTCTTGCCGCATCAGGACGGCGTGCGGGCCGCGCACGGCAACATACGCCCGTACTTTTTCGGCTTCGCCGGGTCCGGTGAACCCGCACGCATACACCCGTGCCTCGGGGTTGAGCATGGT
>NZ_JBUYWD010000030.1:0-43386 GCF_055231015.1 Rhodococcus quanlei
CAACGCAAAACCAAACGCGAGATCATCCGCTGCCTCAAACGCGCCGTCGCCCGCGAGATCTACCAACTCCTGACCCACCCCAACCCCCAAAACACCCCTTGACGAAACATAGGAGCATCACACGTTCGCGCGAGTTGAACGAGTGTGACATCGGTCGTTCAGGGATGCGCCGGTTCAGTCGAGTGCCACTTTCACGTGGACGTCGTCTCCGTCTCGATGCGCGACGGCTGTACCGGTGCGTTCGATCCCGTCGAGCTGCACGAGAATCGGTCCGCCGTTCGGATGGAAGTTCCGCCACCATCCCTTCTTCTGGGGCATCGCGACTCCGATGGTGAGTTCGTCTCCGCGTCGTTTGTACGCCACGATCAAGGAGAATCGGCGACCGGATTTGCGTCCGACGTAGGAGACCTCCGTCATCGAACGCGAGAGGTATCGGCCGACGAGCGGTGCCTCGATGAGTCGTCGCATCACCTTGTTGAAGGCGGCTGCACCCTGTTGGAAACGGTTCACGGTGACACCTTCCGGGGCTGAAGAAGAGGACTGTCGTCGGAGCTCACTGTATCTGCCGCGTGCCTCGCGTCGTCGACGAATGTCACAGCGGTTCGCGTGAGCTGAACGAGTGTGACATTCGTCGACGAAGGGGTGGGTGGCAGGTCACCGTTCGGTGACTATTCGATGACCGTCCATCCCGAACTGTCACATGGGTAACTTGCGTCACATAGTGTTCGAGCCGCACCAATTGTCGTCGGGGTTCTTCGAAAGGCACTACATATGCGGACATCGACACGTGGCGGTATGAAGCGAGTCGTCGCCGGTGCGGCGGTTACTGCCGCTGCCACAGCGGGCATCGCCCTGGCAGCACCGGCAACCGCCTCGGCGGCCGAAGGGGTTCTGGCTCCCGGCGTGAGCGTCGCGGCAGACGACAACGTCCTGAACCTGACCGTGACCAACCCGAACGAAGGAATTCTCAACCCCTCCTGCGGCGCCTATGTCATCGACGCCATGAAGATTCCGGCCGTACTGCAGAATCCGTTGGAGATCCTCGAACCGGGATTCGCTGCCTGGGGAACGATCAATCCGCTCGACCGGGTCGGCGCCAACCTCGACGGAACCGCCGCGAGAGATTACGTAACGTCCGAACTGGTGGACGGGGTGTATGCCGTGATCGGTGAATGCGCGAGCGTGCTCGATCTGACGAATCCGGCAACGAGCTTCCCGCAGATCATCTTCGTCGGTGGCCCGCTGGACGGAATCGGGACCGGCAGCGTCGGCTGACCGAAACCACCCGACCCGACGCCCACGAATGTCACACACGTTCGCGTGAGCTGAACGTGTGTGACATTCGTCGGAAAGGGGTGCGGGTTACCCGGAATAGCCGGGCGGCATGAGTACAGACTTGGTTTCGCAGAAGGCTTCGAGTCCTTCGGGGCCGTTCTCGCGTCCGATGCCGGAGTTCTTGTAGCCCCCGAACGGTGATCCGGGGTCGAAGGCGTACCAGTTGATCGCGTAGGTGCCGGTGCGAATCTTCTTGGCTACAGCGAGGCCGTGCTCGGCGTCAGTGGTGTACACCGAACCGGCCAGACCGTAGTCGGAGTCGTTGGCGATCTTGATGGCCTCGTCCTCAGAGTCGTAGGGGATCACAGAGAGGACGGGGCCGAAAATCTCCTCGCGGGCAATGGTCATCGAGTTGTCGACGTCCGCGAAGATCGTGGGTTCGACGTACCACCCCTTGTCGAATCCGGCCGGGCGTCCGCCGCCGAGGACGACGCGGGCGCCTTCCTCCTTGCCCTTCGCGATGTAGCCCTCGACGCGTTCGCGCTGTCTCTCTGAGATCAGCGGCCCGAGCTGAGCTGCGGCATCGCTGGGGTCGCCGACGGTCATCATGGCGGAGCCGGCAACGAGGCCTTCGATCACTTCGTCGTAGCGCGAGCGCGGTGCGAGGATGCGTGTTTGCGCGACGCAGGCCTGGCCGGTGTTCATCAGGCCGGACATCACCAGCATCGGCATGGTGGCTGTGAGGTCGGCGTCTTCGAGGATGATCGCGGCGGACTTGCCGCCGAGCTCGAGCGAGCAACGCTTCAGGTTCTGGGCGGCGATGGCACCGATCTTGCGGCCGACGGGGCTCGAGCCGGTGAAGGTGATCTTGTCGATGTCGGCGTGCGACACCAGGTATTCGCCGGTCTCGGCGCCGCCGGGCAGTACGGAGATGACGCCCTCGGGAACGCCTGCCTCGGTGAGGATCTCGGCGATCATGTTGGTGGCGAGGGGCGACTCCGGTGCCGGTTTGAGGAGGATCGTGCAGCCCGCGAGCAGTGCCGGTGCGAGCTTGTTGACGGCGAGGAACAGCGGCACGTTCCAGGCCAGCACGGCGGCGACGACGCCGACCGGCTCGCGCAGCACGCGGGCCTGACCGAAGATTCCGGTGCGGGTCTGGTCCCACTCGAAGTCGTTCGCGAGACCGGCGTAGAAGTTCAGGGTGGCGAGCGCTGGGGTCTGCTGCATCATGCCCACCGTGGCGGGCGGCTGGCCCATCTCGGACGACAGGACAGACGTGAGTTCGGCGCTGCGCTCCTCGATCAGCTTGGCTGCTTTGGCCAGGATCTCGCCGCGTTCGGACGGCGTGGTGTGCGGCCACGGGCCGTCGTCGAAGGCGCGGCGGGCGACGGCTACCGCGTTGTCGATGTCGGCGGGAGACGCGACGGGTACGACGCCGACACGTTCTTCGGTGGCGGGGGAGAAGATCTCGAGAACCTCGTCGGTGTGCGGCGGTACCCACTGGCCGCCGATGTAAAGCTGGTCGTAATCGGGCATGTTTTCGTTCCTCCTGGTCGTGGCCGCGGCGGAGAGTCGGACGAAATGGTGTGACCCTGGACACTAGAACACGTTACAGGGAAAGGGAACAGTCGGACCGTCCTCAGAGTTCCGCAGTGATGATCGCGGCCCCGGCGAGCGTGCCGGTGGGACCGAGTGCGGCGGGCACAACCCGTAAATCCCGCGTGAACGACAAACCGGCATGATGAGCCACAGCCGCGTGGAGCGGGTCCCACATCGCCGGCCCGGCCTGGGCGAATCCGCCGCCGACCACCACGAGATTCAGGTCCACGAGCGCCGCAACGGAGGAAAAGGCTTCACCCAACGCGGACCCGACGCGGTCGAGGGCCGCAATCGCCACGGGATCACCGTCGGATGCAGTTCGGGCCAGATCGCGACCGTCTGAGCCGTGCCAGCCGTGCGCCTGCGCCCACCTGACAGCTGAAGGACCGCTCGCCACCGATTCGAGGCAGCCGACACCGCCGCAGGCGCACCGGTCTTCGCCGACCGAGACCACCACGTGCCCGACGTGCCCTGCGTTTCCGGTTCGACCCGCCACGGGCTTTCCGCCCAGAATCAGTCCGCCGCCGACGCCGGTGGACACCACGACGCTCAGCAAGTCGGCACAACCGCGTCCGGCGCCGAGACGATGCTCCGCGAGGGCTACCGCGGTGCCGTCCAGAGCAAGCTGGATCTCGGCTCGTGGAAACAGCCCGCGTATCGCGTCCACCAGCGCAAAACCGCGCACCCACTCGGCGATGTTGAGGGGTGAGACGATTCCTCGCTCGACATCGACCGGCCCCGCACTCGCGATGCCCACGGCGGTGACCTCATGGCCGCCGGCGACAGTGTGCAACAGACGGGAGCAGGCGCCCCACACATCGGATCGGGGTGTCGGGGCGGTGACGGCATTGTGCTGGACTCCCGTCGCGGTGACCTCGTCGTCGGTGACGCGGCAGGCGGCAAACTTGGTCCCGCCGACGTCGAGCGCGAGGCGCACCGCGGTCCCCTACTTCTTCCGCATGACGAGCACGAGGTTGCTCACCAGGAATTCCCGGACCCCGGGTACGTGCACCATCCACCACGCCCACCGCGGGTGGTAGCGGGGGAAAGCGGCGAGCATCTCGGCGCTCTCTACGCTGCGGGCCCACCGCAGTCCGTCGGCGGCGCCGACCTTGAACAGCGAGGTTCCGTAACGGTTCTTCGGTTCGTTGCCGGTTGTGCGCAGGTAGCGGCGGGCGGCGTACTCACCACCGAAAGCGTGCCAGGGGCCCGTCTCGTGACCACCGAACGGGCCCCACCACAACGTGTACGACAGCACCATCAGACCGCCCGGCTTGACCACACGCAGCATCTCGTCCGCCATCACCCACGGCTGCGGCACGTGTTCGGCGACGTTCGACGAGAAACAGACGTCGACCGACGAGTCGCGGAACGGCAGGGCGAGCCCGGAGCCGCGTACGGCACCTCCGACGGCAAGACCGGCGGCATGCATCTCGGACGGATCGGGTTCGACGGGAACGTACCGCGCCCCCGCCTCGGTGAATGCTTCCGCGAAGTATCCCGGACCGCCGCCCACGTCGAGGACGGTCGCCCCGGTCAGGTCGGATTCGGTCAGCCCGAAGTAGAGGTCCGAAATCAACTCGAGGGAGTCGCGGGCGAGCGCACCGTAGAAGAGTTCGGGGGCCGTCTGCTCGTGCCGAAAGTCGCTGAGCAGGCCGAACGAGCGTTTCAGGGTTGCTCGTCGACCGAATCGACGTGTCACGGCGCGCGATCTCACGGAAGTGAACCTTACTGTTGCAGTCTCCGCGACCCTTTCCGGGCCGTGCCGAACGGTTAGGGTGTGCGGGGGACTACCGCCTGGTACAGGTTGTGCCCGGCAGGTTCGATCGGCGACTACAGGAGTTCACGACAGTGCGAGAGGTATTGCTGCTGTGCTGGCGCGACACCGGACACCCCCAGGGTGGCGGCAGTGAGCGGTACCTGGAGCAGGTCGGCGCACAACTCGCCGCTCGCGGTATCAAGGTGACTTTGCGGACGGCGCGCTACGGCGGGGCGGCGCGCAATGAAACGATCGACGGTATCGAGATCAGCCGGGCCGGCGGCCGGTACAGCGTCTACCCACGTGCGCTTGCGGCGATTGCGGCGGGGCGTCTCGGTTTCGGTCCGCTTGCGGGCATTCGGCCCGACGCGGTGATCGACACCCAGAACGGAATCCCGTTCTTCTCCCGCACCGTGTCCGGTGCTCCGGTGACTTTGCTCGTGCACCACTGCCACCGTGAACAGTGGCCGGTCGCCGGCAAGCTGGTCGGCAAGATCGGGTGGTGGGTCGAGTCGTGGTTGTCGCCGCGCGCTCACAAGAACAATCAGTATCTGACGGTGTCCTTGCCTTCTGCTGACGAGTTGGTCGATCTCGGTATCGATCGTGACCGAATCGCCGTGGTCCGAAACGGGGCAGACGATCTTCCTTTCGGTGTCGACGCCGGCGGCGATCACAGCCGAACCGACCATCCCAGCGTGTGCGTGTTGTCGCGCTTGGTGCCGCACAAGCAGATCGAAGACGCACTCGAATCGGTTGCGACGCTGCGGCCGACCGTGCCCGGTCTGCATCTCGACGTGGTGGGCGGTGGCTGGTGGGAGCAGAACCTTCGCGAGCGGGCGCACGAACTCGGAATCGGCGATGCGGTCACGTTCCACGGGCACGTCGACGAGGCGCGCAAGCACGAGTTGCTCGGGCGGGCATGGGTTCACGTGATGCCGTCGAGGAAGGAAGGCTGGGGACTGGCGGTCATCGAGGCTGCGCAGCACGCGGTACCCACGGTCGGCTACCGCAGTTCGAAGGGGCTCACCGATTCGATCGTCGACGGTGTGACGGGGATTCTGGTGGGTGGCACCGAAGTCTCATCCACCGACGTCGCCGCTCTCACCGAAGCGATCAGCACCCTGTTGCTCGACGCGGAGGCGCGCACCCTGCTGGGGGAGAAAGCGCGGGTGCGGGCCGGCGAGTTCTCGTGGAAGCACACCGGCAAGGGCGTTCACGACGTGTTGGTGCAGACCACCGCCGGGAGGCACACGTCAGGGCTCGTCGCACCGGTTCTTCCGTTGCCGCCTGTCGGCGAGGGTGAGTACGCCCGCACCGATTAGACCGCCGACGAACAGCGCCGCCCACAGCGCGTGCGCCGTCAGCACTGCGACGCGGCTGGTAGCGGAAATTGATTCGACGCTCACGTCGCCGCTGACTCGGTAGAGCGCCAGGTTCGTATCCTCGTACGTGCTGTCGAGCTGCTCGAGGGTTCTGGCTGAGTCTCCGAGTTCCCCGATAGTGCGGCGCTCGACGAGCACCCACCGCACGCCCAGGTCGGCGAGGGCGCTTTCGGACCCACCGGAGAGCAGGACGTGTTCGACGTCCTCGGCTCGCGCGCCCTCCCCGGCGACCGTGCCGCCTGCGACAGGGAGCGCGCCTGTTCGAAGCACATCGTCGGGAAGCATGCGCGGCGCCGGGTCCAGTACCGGAGCACGCCCGGTGTAGTCGAATTTGCGGAACATGCCGGCCGGGAGAATCGCCACGTCTCCGGGACTCGTGTCCTGCTCGAGGATCGTCGCCACCCGATTCCACGAATCCGGGTAGCGCACCGGCGTCAGCGCACCGCCGACGCCCCACACCAGGTCCGGCAGCGCGATGATCACGGCCAGCATCGCCGCCGCAGACCACGCGGGCGTAAACTGTTTACGCATCACCGCGGCAGCCGCCGCCAGCGCGTACAGGGGCGCGGCAAGCGCGACCCACTTCTGTGCGTCCCGCGCCAGCCCGGCACCCGGTATCGCCTGCACCGCCCACTCGCCGACGGCCAAACCCCAGGCGGTGGCGCCGAGCGTCGGGCCCAGAACGGCCACGGCGGCAAGTGCGGCGAGCGCACCGATCACCGGGTTCCGGCGCCGCCGCCACAGCGCGGGTGCTCCGGCGATCACGACAGCGAGCAACACGGCCGTCCCCACGACGGCGAACACCGTGGTGCGGCTGTCGGGTACCGCGGTCGAGTTCCAGATTCCGCCCAACCCGAGGAGGCTGCCGACGGTGGCGAGCCCCGGTTCCGCGCGGGCGGCGAAGGCTGCCACCCCGGCCGGATCGGAGCCCTCCGCGGCTCCCTCCGACACGGCTGTGGCGATCAGCCACGGTGACCCTGCTGCCACGAAGAGCGCAAGGGTGCCCAGGAGCCGCACAGAACGCCGAGAGTGCCCACCTGGGGCCGACAGCACCGCCACGGCGGTAGCCGCAGCCAACAGCGCGCCGGTCGGGGTGAGTCCGGCACCGGCCGCACATGCCGCCAGGACGAACCAACCAGAACGTGCACCTCGACGAATCGCCACGGCGGCGCATACCGTCCACGGCAGGGCCGCGTACCCGGCGAGGAGGCTCCAATGCCCCTGTAGAAGCCGTTCGGCAATGTACGGATTCCACAGAACGACGGTCGCCGCGACGAGTTGTGGTCCCACTGTGGCGGTCGGCAGCAGGGTCCGCACCATCCGGGCAGCACCGGTACCGGCGAGCCACAGACAGGCCAGCAGGATCGCCTTCACCGTAAGCCCGCCGTCGACGACCGTGCTCAGGGTTGCGAGCAGCCAATCCTGCGGCACCGCCCGAGCCGCGGCGTCAGAGAGGCCGAGCGCGGCATCGGACAGGTAGGAGCGAGGCGTACTCACCGCATCGCGCAACAGCAGATACCCCGGACCGAGAAGCGGGCCGAGAATCAGAAGCGACAACCCGAGGCTGTACGCGGAGACGGCCACGGCGCTTCTTCGAGACGCCGCTCGAGCGGGTGCGAGGCGGCGCGACGTCATGTGCGGCACGATACGTGGTGCATCATTGGCCACATGCCGCAGCGACCGTCCACCAACTCTGCCGTCGCTGGAGTGACGATGGTGACGGCGGGGTCGATGATCGCCAATATCGCCTCCTACCTGCTGCATCTTCCGGCGAGTCGGTGGCTCGGCCCGGTCGGCTACGGCGAGTTCGCGAGTCTGCTCGCGGCTCAGTTGGTGTTGGCGGTGCCGGCGCTCGCCCTACAGACGGTGGCCGCACGAGAAGTGGTGCACGGCCGGAGCGTTCATGCGGTACGGGCACTCGGCGGCCGTTGCACCGCCATCGTCGTCGTCGTGGCGATTGCGCTCGTGCCCGTCGTCTCCTGGGCGTTGGACACCGGATTGTGGGCCACGTTCGCTGCACTCGTCACCGCGCCCATGCTCGTATTGTTGGCCACTGAGCAGGGAATTCTGCAGGGCGGTGGCCGTTTCGGGGAACTGAGCGTCGTTCTTGCCGGCGCCGGAATCGGCAAGGTGCTCCCGGCCGTCGTCGTCCTGGCACTCGGGGGCGATGCGGGGTTCGCTCTCGTGGCCAGTGCGGTCGGCACCGCTGTGGTCGCGCTGACCGCCCGTGCGCTCGCCGGCGCAGAGTTCGCCGGGGCCGGAGAGCGCGCCGCCGAGCCCGACAGTGCAGCTCCGAGCCGAATCGAAGTAGGCGCTGTTCTGGCGGCCTCACAGGTGCAACTAGCCCTCATCGCCCTGTCGTCCATGGACCTGGTTATCGCACGGATGGTCCTCACCAACGAGGACGCCGGCTTGTACGCGCTCGGCGCGGTCGCCACCAAGGTCGCCTTCTGGTTGCCGCAGGCGGTGGGTGTGGTGCTGTACCCCCGGATGGCCAATCCCGTCCATTCGGCAGGTGCTGTCCGATCCGCGCTCGCCGTACTGGTCGGACTCGGCAGTGTCCTCGTCCTCGGTGTGGCGGTGGCCTCCCCGATCGTGCCGATGCTCGTGGGCTCCGATTACGCGCCCGTGCAGTCCTTGCTGTGGGCGTTTGCGTTGCACGGTGCCTGCCTGGCAGTGCTTCAGGGCGCTTTGCTGTCGGCCATCGCCGGAGAACGGACGCACCTCGCTGCTGTTGCCTGGGTGGGTCTCCTCGTGGAAATGGCCGTGATGGTGACCACCGCTTCCACTGTGGGGCAGATGATCACGATCGCGGTGTCGGTGGCGTCGGTCACCGCATTGACCGTCAGCGTCCTGTCCGTGCGCGCTGCCCGCGTGCCGCAGCACGACTGAGTTCGACGGTATCGACCTCTCGGTGAATTCGTTTGCGGACCCGTGCGGTGTCCGGTACCAAGGAGACATGCATTTGTACTTCCTGTGACGGCTGAATCAAGGCCCACCGCGCTCGTCGAGTCATCCGAGCTTGCGGCGGCCGTTCGCTCTCGACCTCTCTTGGTCGCCGTCACCTGCGCACTCTCAGTCCCTGAGTCCATGAGTCCCTGGGCTATTGGGTGCGTCCTCTCGAAGGATACGAATGCTTACCCCGACCAACCCTCGACCGGCGCGTCAGAACGCGCAACTCATCGCCTCGGACGTCACCGTGATCCGCGGGGCGAGGACTGTCCTGAACCATGTCGACCTCACCGTCACGCCGACGTCGCGCATCGCGATCGTGGGTGAGAACGGTCGCGGAAAGTCGACCCTGCTCCACGTGCTCGACGGCACCCTCACGCCGGACCGCGGCACGGTTCACCGCATCGGCACACTGGGTGTCGCGGAACAGGAAATGCCGGCCGGCGACGATCGAACCGTGGGTGGCGCCGTGGCGGAGGCGATAGCCGAACCGCTCGCAGCGCTGGAGTCGCTCGGCACGGCGACCCTCGCACTCTCGGCCGGTGCTCCCGGTGCCGACGAGCGATACGCGGTCGCGCTGGAGTATGCCGAACTGCTCGATGCCTGGGATGCCGAGCGGCGAGTGAAGGTCGCTCTCGAGGCACTCGACGCAGAAACCGACCTGACTCGTCTGCTCGGTGACCTCTCCGTGGGGCAGCGGTATCGAGTGCGTCTGGCATGCCTCCTGGGTGCCGATGCCGATTTTCTGCTGCTCGACGAGCCCACCAACCACCTCGACCGCAGTGGACTCGAGTTTCTGAGCGCGCGACTTCGAGCGCGTAACGGCGGTGTCGTCGTTGTCACTCACGATCGCGCGTTGTTGTCGGAGGTCGCGGAAACCGTAGTCGACCTCGATCCGACACCAGATGATCGGGTGCGCATATACGGCACCGGTTATGCCGGCTATCGCGAGGGTAGAGGGGCCGAGCGTGCACGGTGGGAGCAGGAGTACGAGCGCCAACGAGTCGAGCACGCTCGATTACAGGAGAGCCTCAGCACGGCGCAGAACCGCCTCGTGTCCGGGTGGCGCCCGGAGAAGGGTTCGAACAAGCACGGACGCGCGACTCGTGCGGGCGGGCTGGTGCAGAGGGTGCATCGTAGACAAGAACAGCTCGAGGCCCACGCAGTGACGGTGCCGGAGCCACCGCAGCAGTTCCGATTCCCGGAACTGTCCACGAGAACCGGTGCGGTATTGCTGAACGTTCATCGCATCAGTGTTGCGGCGCGCGTGTCCGGCCCGGTTTCGCTTTCGCTTTCGCATCGTGACCGTCTGGTCGTGACCGGCCCGAACGGGGCCGGCAAGTCGACACTGTTGGGAGTGATCGCCGACCATCTGAAACCGGACTCGGGCTCCGTCTGGATGCCACAGGGAGCCCGCCTCGGCTTCCTGCGCCAGGAGACCGTGTTACCCCTGCAGCAGCGGGCGAGCGACGTCTACGCCGACCACGTCGGCGCCCTTCTCTCGGCGGGAACGTTGGAAGCATCGGAGGCTGTGGGACTGTCGCAGCTCGGCCTCCTGCGGGCCCGCGAGTCGAGTAAGCGGGTCGGTGAACTGTCGATGGGTCAGCAGCGCCGCCTCGATCTGGCCCTGGTGCTCGCGACCAAACCGCACGTACTGCTGCTCGACGAGCCCACGAACCACCTCTCGATCACACTTGTCGACGAACTCACGGATGCTCTGGGAGGGACCCAGGCAGCGGTAGTTCTTTCCACGCACGATCGGCAACTCCTCCGCGACGTCGACGACTGGCCGACGTTGCTCATCACGGAGTCCGCGGACTCCCGTGTCGCGAGTGTGAGCGTTCCACGGTAGGCAAATCGCGGGAAACGCACGAAAAGGCCCCTGGATCGAAATCCGGGGGCCTTTTCGGTGTGCTCTGGCTGTGTTGCCGTGACTTACTGGTTGTGACGCGGATCCTGAACCGGGGGGAACTCTTCGGTCCGGTCGTTGGTCCAATCCCGAATCTCTTCGGTCTGGTCCGTCGTCCAGTCACGATCCGAGGCAGCCGGAGCTGCTGCGTGTGCGGCGCCCGAATCGTCGGGACCGTTGGTGTCGTCCCCACGGACCGGGTCCTTGCCCTTGCCGCCGCGCACACCGAGGACGATGCCGGCGATCAGGGAGATGACACCGAGCACTCCGGCGACGATCGGCAGGGTGCGGCCGAACAGTGCCAGCTGGTCCATGCCGTCACGGGCCTGCTCAGTCTGGAATTCGACGGTCTCTTCGGTGAACGGGAGCGTGACCTCGAGGACGTTCACCTCAGGCTTGTTGGCGTTGCGGGCGTAGTACTGGTGAAGCTGTTCCTGGCCCTTGACGACGACACCGGTCTGCGGCTCGACCCACACGTCGCGCACGTTGGTGTAGTAGCGCGTCATCGTGACCGGCAGGTCGCCGCCCGGAACGCCCCAGACCTTCGCGGGAAGCTTCAGTTTGTTGGACGGGGAATCGGTGACCTCGGACAGGTCCGCCGGCCCGATCTTCTGCTTGAAGTGGTAGACGGTCAGGCCGTTGATCTCGGTCTCTTCGACGAATTCGATCGGCTTGGTGACCTCGGCGATCCGGTCGAAGTACGGGTAGGCCTTCTTCTCCACGTCGAACGGGAACTTGTACTGCAGGCCGTCGCGGGGTACCTCCACGGCCGGCTGGTTCGGCTCGGTCTGGATCGTTCCGACGGGGTCGTTGGTGGGCATGGACGTCTTGCGGTCGATGGTGACCGTGTCGACCGATGCCGACAGCAGACCGGTATCGCCCTGCTTGTCGGTGCGTCGAACCGTCAGACCCGCCTGGACCGTGATGTCGTCCGCGTTCGACGGTTCCTGAACGGTCACATACCGCTGTGCAACGATCGGCACGTTCTCGTCGATCTTGACGTTGCCGGCGAGAAGTGCCTTGGAGTCGAGCACGCTGCCGGTTCCTTCGGCGATCGTGGTGACCTCGAGGTCCAACGGCGTCTTCTTCAACTGCCCCACCGTGAAGGTGGGGACGAGGATGGCGATGGCCAAGAGGAAGGCACCGAGGCCTACCAGAATGCAAGCAAGAATCCGGCTCGGCCCTGAGCGCTCCGCCATGCTGTCTCTCCTAACTCAGTTCGTCGATAGTGAGTTTCCCCCACGGCAGCAGGGCTGCGCGGATCGCATGGAGCCCACATCGACACCACGTGAGGCAGAACACTAACAGTCCGCGGCTGACATTTCCCCCATCCCCCGTCGCTTTCCACGAGATAGCGACGCAGGGCACACTATCTGGAATGAGCATTACGGCGCCGCGAACGGCCGACCCGGCGACAGGCGTGCGGGGATTCATCCCCGCACTCGAGGGTCTACGCGGGTTGGCAGCGCTGGGCGTATTGGTCACCCACGTCGCCTTTCAGACAGGCGCCGTCAACATCACGATCCTCGGGCGTGCGCTCGGGCGCTTCGATCTGGCGGTGGCGTTGTTCTTCGCTCTCTCGGGCTTCTTGTTGTGGCGGTCACACGCGGCGGCCGCACGGGGGCTGGCTCGGCCTCAGCCCATGGTTCGGTACTGGATTTCCCGGGCGACCCGCATCCTGCCCGCCTACTGGGTGGCAGTGGTCCTGGTTCTGGCTTTCCTGCCGGAGGCCGACTCGAGCTTCACGACGTGGTGGGCGAACCTGGCGCTGGTTCAGGTGTTCGTCCCGTACACGCTCACCGGTGGCCTGACGCAGATGTGGAGCCTGTCCGTCGAAGTTGCCTTCTATCTGCTGCTTCCGCTGCTGGCGTTGGTATTGGTCGGGCTGCGTGGCGACCGTGCGCGGTGGCGGATTCCGGTGATCACCGTCTCTGCGGTGGTCTGTCTTTTCTGGGCGTTCCTGCCTGTTCCGGCACTGGGCGGAACTCACCACGACAATTGGCTACCGGGTTACCTGCCGTGGTTCGCCGCTGGGATGTTGCTGGCAGAACTCGCCGTGGCCCCGCCGACTTTCGTTCACAAGATGGCCCGTCATCGTTGGTGGATGCTCCTCGGCGCGATGGTGGCGTTCGCGCTGACGGCCACCGACCTGGCAGGCCCCGAAGGGCTCGTCCGGCCGGAGCCGTGGCAGTACGCCGTCAAGATTGCGCTCGGAGCCGTCATGAGCTTCCTGCTGATGGCCCCACTCGTGCTTGCCGACGCCGGGACGGCTGCCGGCCACCGCCTTTTGGCCAGTCCTCCCGCATTGGCCATCGGGCGGTGGTCGTACGGGATCTTCATCTGGCACCTGCCGATCCTGACGATCATCTTCCCCGTGTTCGGGCTCGTGCCTTTCGCCGGCAACTTCCGCTACGTGCTGCTGTTGACCGTCGTTCTCAGCATCGCTGTTGCCTCGGCGAGCTACGCCCTTGTGGAAGAGCCTTCCCGACGTGCGGTGAAGCGCCGGCAGGCCCGACGTACCGCGCTCGAACGTGACAGTGGGATCACGGCCAGCCCGGTCGCCACCAAGGCCACCGCCATCGGAAGCTGAACCAGGAACGAGTGGCCGACGTAGCCGTCCGGCGACCGCCACGGTCCGGTCGAGAGCATCGCGATACCGGTCATTGCGCCTACCCCCGCAAGGACGACGAACGTGCGTGCCGTGAACGCTGTTCCCTTCCAGCGGGCGAGCGCCAGCCACAATCCCGACAGTGCCGCGGTGACGCCGCCGCCGACTGCGCCTGCCATGACGACCCCGGCTGCGAACACGCCGAGCCAGGCGACGGTGGCGGAGGCCCAGGTGCGCGTGGGCCCGCCGTGATCGCGGGGGCGTCTGATGGGTGCCAGCGCACCGAACAGTAGTGGGACGAGTAGCAATAGGCCGCCGAAGATGCCGAGTCGGTACCAGCGGTCCGTCGGGTAGTCGAGCGACACGGTGCCCCCCATGCCGGCGGGAATCACCCAGCCCTGCTGCCAGCCGTTCACGACAACCGATTTCAGCTCGTCGCCGTTCGGGCCGGTCGCCACCCAACCGATATTGGTGCTTTCGGGAACCACCAGGATCTGTGCTTCGTCGCCGGCTTCGACTGTCGTCTCGCGATGGTTCTCCGTCCACGCCGTGGTGTCGACGTCGGTCGTGTGTCCGCCGCCCGGCTCGAGCTGTGCCGCGGGTGTGTTCAGTCGCAGGTGGTCGACGAAGAACGCGGACGTCGGCGATACCACCACGTCCTGACGGCCCTCGGCGAGCTCGACCGGCCCGCCGAGATCGCATGGGGTGGCCCGGACCGGCTCGTCCGAGAGGAGTTCGCCGACCGTGGCGGTGATGCTCGTCCGGATCTGTTGCCCGGACATCGAGATGACGGGTCCGTCGGTGCAGGGAACCGTGACGGTGCGTCCAGTCGATGCGGCTTCGGGCAATACACCGGACCCGGGCAGAAGAACGCCGTGCTCGCCGATCACCCCCACCTCTGCGAGACCGGTGGGTTGCGGCTGCGGGAACCCGAATGCGGTGTAGTTGATCCGGTCGTCCGACGACGTCACGCTGAGGAGGATGCGGTCCGTGACGGTCGGTTCCAGATCGATGGGTCCGCTCGCGTCGACCGCGCGGACCTGCGGGCCGTTGCCGAGGTCGACGGCGACACCGGTCGGCGGGGCAGGAAGCTGACCACGTCCGAGAGTCAGGTCGAGCCCGGTCACCAGAGTCGGTTCCGGCAGTTCGATGGTCAGTGTCGGATTCGCTCCGGCGCCCCTCGTCGTGGATTGTGGGGCCGTCCACGTGGTTCGTGGGTTGCCGTCCGTGGCAGCGAAGGCGGACCCGCGCAGATTGCCGACGTCACTTCGTCCGTGTGCGGTGGGGTGATCGTCGGCGGTGAGAATCTCGGCGAGTGCGTCACCGTGGCGACCGCGTACCCACAATTGCGGTGTGACCGTCGTGGGTTCGGGTACGGACAGCGTCCGATCGAACAACCCGGATTCCTCCGGTGCGAGTCTGATCGCGTTGGAGCAACGCACCCGATTCGGGGAATCGACGCAGGCGCGGCGACCGGGCAATTCCTGGGCAAGATCCCAGCCCGTGACGGTCGCTCCGGCAGGGGTTTCGGGGAGAACGGTGCGGAACCGGATGGGCACCATGTGCGGATCGTCTCGGTCCGAGAAGTCCTCGACGGCGATTTCGCTGATGCCGAACTGTGCTCCCGCGGAGCCGTCTTCGGTGCTCAGCGCGGTGACCCGTACCCACGGCGTTTCACCGGGGGGAATCGAGACCAGGGTGGGTTCCCCGGCCTCGTCCACCTTCACGGCCGCACTGCCGTTGGGGGTGCTGACCTCGAGCCAGCGGACGGGTGCGCCGATGGCTGCGGGGCTCGTGGTGATGTGCAGCAAGCCGCTGGTGATCGGCTCGTCGAGGTCGATCTGCATCCACTGGCCCAGCGCATGTTCGATGCCGTTGCTGAACCAGCCGGTGGCGGGGTCGCCGTCGACGGCGGCGGCCGGTCGGCTCGCGGGCGAGGTGCCGCCGAGTTGGGTGGCGTCGGACGCCGAACTCGAGACCGTGACCTCGGCGCCCTCCCACTCGCCCTGCACGAGCGGTGCCCCGTCGACGGGGTAATCCGGCACCAGGTTGTGGGTGCTGCGTGCTTGATCCGGGGTCCGGAGGGCGGAACTGTGATCGTCCACCTGACCGAAGTCCGTTTCGCGGTTGCGGGGGGTGTCGGTGACCCGCACCGCGTCGACGGGTAGTCCGGCCCGTTGTGCGTCGGAAGCAAGGAGGACGGGGCCCGCGCCGGGAAGCGAGTCACGTTCGTTCAGGCGTTGCACCGCTTCCGGCCCCCCCTGAATCCGTGGGGTATCCGCCAGATTGACCAGGTATGGGCCGCTGGGTGCCTGCGATCCGTCCGGCATCGAAACCCGGAAGATCTGGATCGCCGGGTAACGGGGCCGCAGATCACTGTCGGTGACGATGCCCTCCACCGTGCGCGGTCCGATCTCCTCGCCGAACTCGGCCACCTGCTCGATTCCCGGCGACCCCTCGATCGCTTGATGCACGAGAATCGGGCGGGCGGAGCGGGAGGTTTCCGGATCGAGATCGTTCCGCATCACCAAGTACTGAATGCCCTGGCCCAGTAGCGTTTCCGCTAGACCGTCGGATGGTCGTCCGTGCGCGATCAGTCGTTGGACGGAATCCATCGCCCGGATGGCGCCCGGTGGGGTCAACGGCACGGCATCGCGAACAGCCCACGGCGTGGTGGCGAGGGCCTGGAGCGGCTGGTCGCGGGTGAGGCCCCAGACCTGGCTGCCGAACGGGGCACCGGGGATGACGAGGGCGCGCTGCATTTCCGACCCGTCGGGGCTGTCGCCCTGGGCGTTCTCGTCCAACCATTGCGCCGCCTGATGCCAGTAGTCGGGTACCTGCTCGTACGTCCCGCGAGGTGCGAGCTTGCCGGTCCAGGCCAGCGAGGTGGCCAGGGTCAGTGCCACCATCAGCAGGCTGGTCACCGCCACCATCGGTTCGCGTTCGGGGTGCGCGAGCGCACCGCGCCACCGGGGGAACGGCACCGAACCCGGCAGGGGCACTTTCGCGAGGAGATGCGCGAGCCCGAGGACGAGGGGGATGCGGACGAGCGGTTCGAGTTTGTGCACGTTCCGTAGAGGTGCTCCGCCCGAATCGAGAAACAGCCGCACCTGCTCGGCGAAGGGGGAGGAGAGTTCTCCCACGTAGCCGGCGGACAGGCCGACGATCCCGACCAGCAGGATCAACACCAGACGTCCACGTGCCGGCATCGCGCGCATGCACAGACCGGCGAGTCCCGCCGCCGCGATCACGCCGGTAGCGACGACCGCCGCCGGCTGCGTGACGAGCACCGCTCCCGCGATGCGTTCGGGGGAGACGAACGGTGTCCAGCTGTCGGTGCCGCGCAGAATCTCGGCCAGCGACGTCCACTGGGTGGTGACACCGGAGGATTCGATGTAGTCGAGGAAAGGTGGGCTGACGCGGCCCAGCAACAGCAACGGGATCAGCCACCACAGTGTGGCGAGACCGATGAACGGAAACCACCACACGCTGAAAGCAATCCACCGGCGGTTGGGTCGGTGGGCGAGCCACCATAGCCCGGCGACCAGGCAGGCGGCGGCGGTGGCGACCGCATTCACGGCCCCCATCAGTGCAACCGCCACAGCGGATTGTGCCGCCAGTCGCCGCAGCGATTTCGGATGTGCGTGATCGAGAGCGACGACGACGGGAAGTAGCACCCATGGCGCCAGCATCATCGGAAGGGTTTCCGACGAGATCGAACCGAGTGTCGTCAGTACTCGCGGCGACAACGCGAATGCGGTCGCCGCGATGATCCGAGAACTGCGGCTCCCGACGCCCAGCGCCTCGGCAAGGCGCACGACACCCCAGAACCCGGCCACCAGGAGCAGCGCCCACCAGAACCGCTGGGTGATCCAGGCGGGGAGACCGAGGAGGTCACCGAGCGCGAAGAAGGGTCCGTGGGGGAAGAAGTAGCCGTAGGCCTGGTTCTGCACCTGCCCCATGGGGGCGATGGAACTCCATTGGTGCGATGCACGTTCCAGGAAGCCGAGAGGGTTCTCGGTGAGGTCGTACTTGGTATCCGCGGCGATGCGGCCGGGAGACTGAAAAAAGGCTAGAAGTATCGCAACGACGGAGGCGCCGAACAGCCACCGCCGTGACAGCGAACGGGAACTCGGGGAGCCGGCGTCCTCAGCGGGTGCCGTATTCAACCTGGTTCAAGATCGATGAATCCGCGTTTCCGCTGCGGTCGATCTCGGGGCGAGAGTTCTCCGATGCGGCGAAGGTGACGCCCAGGACGGCGACAACGCCGACAACGGCACCGATTGCGGCGCTCGCTGCACCGGGGACAAGGAACTTCGCCATCTTTGATCTCCCACCGTCATGCCGTGGCCGTGCGCGGTGTCCACGCACGGTCCTCGAAGTCGAATTACTCCGGTCAAGGTATCACCTGCGGTGCGGTGGCGGACTTCAGGACCGGTCTGTGGGGCAGTTCACTTCCCGGGCGGAACGATCAGGACCGGTCGGTGGCTGTGCCGGAGAACATGGTCGGCGACGCTGCTCTGCAGCAGTGAGCGCAGTCCGGTGGTGCCCCGGGTGCCGGTGACGATGACATCCACGTCCAACTCGTCCGCGGTTTCGACGAGGGCGGTCCAGATGGTCGTGGTGCACTCGGCGCATCGCCCTTCCGCGTCGATTCCGGCCGCCAGGGCAAGTTCGAGACCTTCACTGTTGGTGACCTTGGCATCGGTGAATGCAACATCCTCGCCGTCGTCTTCGGGCACCCATTCGGGTTGCATCACCCCAGACAGACCCGACATGCGTGCCGCTTGCCGAACCATCGGCTCCCATGCGGTCACCACGACGGCCCGATTCGACGCCAGGAAACGACCTGCGTACTCGATCGCGCGTTTGGAATTGTCGGAACCGTCGTACGCGATGAGCATGAGACCGCCCGGCACCACTACCTCCTCGATCAGGGGCTTCGGTTTACCCACAGATTACCAAGTGCATCGCGATTTCGAACCGATCCGGGCCTCGATCGTCGGTGGGTTCCCGTCTCGGTAGTGGGTTACCGTCATGATCATGCGATTGAAGCTTGCGTTGGCGCTGGCCGCCTGTGCCGGTCTGGTCGTCGGTTGTTCCTCGGAGACGGCAGAGCTGGGTGACCCCCCACCGCCGACGTCGTCCGAGGCGCAGTCGACGCCTTCCTCTGCGCCCGGAACCCCGACGGCGACCGAGGCTGCGGCATCGGTGTGTGGTCAGGAGTTGCTCGACTCTCTGTCCCAGCGGGACAAGCTCGCGCAGCTTCTCGTCGTCGGGGTGCGCGGCACCGCCGACGCTGTGCAAGTGGTGCGCAACGAGCAGGTCGGCGGCATCTTCATCGGTAGCTGGACCGACGACAGCATGCTGGCGAATCGTGAGGTACCGCAGGTTGCCGCCGAATCCGACCTGCCGCTCACCGTCTCCATCGACGAGGAAGGTGGTCGTGTGTCGCGGGTCGCCGACCTTCTCGGTGCGGACCCGTCCGCACGCGAGACGGCGCAGACCATGACGGTGGAACAGACCTACCAGATGGCACTCGAACGCGGGCGCGGGCTCGCGGACCTGGGGATCACCGTCAACTATGCGCCGGACGTCGACGTGAGCAGCCAGCCCGACAACTCGGTGATCGGTGACCGCTCGTACTCGAACGATCCCACCGTGGTCGCACAGTACGCCGACGCCTACGCGCGCGGTATGCGTGACGCCGGCATCTTGCCGGTCTTCAAACATTTCCCGGGTCACGGTTCTGCGTCCGGCGATTCGCACACCGGCGCCGTGACCACACCGCCGCTCGAGCAGTTGAAGGAGAAGGACCTCGTTCCCTACCGCACTGTGCTCCAGGCCGGCGGTGGCGTGATGCTGGGGCACCTGGACGTACCCGGCCTGACGCAGCCGGGTGTGCCGGCGAGTATCAGCCCGGAGGCGGTGGCCTTGCTGCGCGGTGGTGTGGGGTACGGGGGCGTTCCGTTCGACGGTCCGATCTTCACGGACGACCTCAGTGGCATGAAGGCAATCACGGACCGCTACACCATTTCCGAAGCCGTCGAGGCGGCGCTCGCTGCTGGTGTCGACCGGGCGTTGTGGTTGACGACAGACGAGGTGCCGCAGGTTCTCGACCACCTCGAGGATGCCGTCGCATCCGGGGACCTGCCGCAACAACGCGTCGACGAGGCTGTGGTGACGGTCGCGCGTTCGAAGGGCATTCTCACCTGCTAGGTCTCGAGCTCGCCTGCTGAGTCTCGGGCCTTGGTGAGTTGTGCCGGCCGAGGGTTTCGGCGGGGGTTTGGTGCGGTCGCACTACACGCGCAGAAGCGATCCTGCCGGCGTGAGGATTCCGAAGTACTCGGGCGCCAGCGGAAGCAGGCCGGTCCATCCCGGGATGCGACCCCACACCACGATTGCGACCGGCCCGGTGCCGGTGTTCAGGGTGGTCGCCCGGTCCGAGTAGTTTCCAAACATCGGGTTGTCGATCGGAGTCGACTCGGGTAATCCGCTGATACCTGAGCGACCGTTGGCCAAGTTCACCCAGCCCACCGACAGTCTTGACTCGATTCCGTTGCCCAGCCAACGCTGAATCACGCGCACCGTGCCGTGTTCGTGATCGAGTACGGCGTCGACCTGGGTTCCCGGGAAGGAGTATCGGTAGCCGGGGTGTGAAATGGTCACCACGTCACCCGCTGCCGCCGAGTCGGCGACGGACGCCTGTTGCGCTACCTCAGCGGGGACGCCGGCGTCGACCAACTGCTCGACCGGATCGACCTGCACGGGTGCCGCTCCGGCGACACTGGTCGAGCCCACAAGGGCAATCAGTACCGATCCGAGAAAAACGAACATCAGACGTCGTGACCTCATGTGAACCCCACTTTCGGCCGAACCCGGATCTGTCGATGTCGATCCGGGAAGCGGTGTCGGTTGCTTTCGTCGCCGCTTGGAATATCTCGATCGAACCCGCAGTGTTACCGGGTTGGTGGTGTTACCTGGCTATATGGGGTGTGTTGCCGCGGGTCGCCTGTCGGGCAGGTCTCCGTCGACCAGTTCTTACCTTAGAGTAAGATAGGGGGTTCGATCAGGGTTGGAGGACACATGGCAGGCGGCACCAAGAGACTGCCTCGTGCGGTGCGTGAGCAGCAAATGCTCGACGCTGCCGTCGACGTGTTCTCCGACAGAGGCTTTCACGAAACGTCGATGGACGCGATCGCAGCCAAGGCCGAGATTTCGAAGCCCATGCTGTATCTGTACTACGGGTCGAAGGACGAACTGTTCGGCGCCTGCATTGCGCGTGAAGCCTTACGGTTCGTGGAAGCGCTCGAACCGGCAGGTGACCCCAATCTGTCCCCCCGCGAGCAACTACGTCTGGCATTGAGCGGCTTTCTGGGATTCGTCGGGGCCAACCGCAAGTCGTGGATGGTGTTGTACCGCCAGGCGATCGGCCAGCAGGCCTTTCTGGGACAGGTGCAGTCCAGTCGCGACCGCCTCGTGGACCTGACCGCCCAACTGCTTTCCTCGAGCACGAAGACTCCCGGGGAGCCACAGGACTTCGGGCTGATGGCAACCGCCCTCGTCGGTGCGGGCGAGGCCGTCGCAGACCGGGTGGCCGGCGGTGAGGTGGAGGTGGACACCGCCGTAGATCTACTCGAATCTCTGGCGTGGCGTGGTCTGTCGGGAAAGAAGAAGGCCGACAACACCTGACTTGGCAGGCCGATTCTGCACCGCCTGACTTGGCAGGCCGATTCTGCACCGCCTGAACCGGCCTATACGAAAAGAGGGCCTGTTCTTCGATGTCGAAGAACAGGCCCTCTCGTGTTTTCCGGCTTTACCGCAGTGACGCGGTGAGGTGTGGGTACCCCTTCTTCGGATGCTTGATCGACAGGTCCCAGCCGCCGTCCGCCGTGTCGGCGTAGACGTTCAAGGTTGCGGGCAGCAGGATCGGCTTGCCGAACTTCACGCTGTAGGTGACAGCATCCGGGATGCGTCCTTCGACGGCGCCGAGAACGGTGGCCGCACTCCACATGCCGTGGGCGATGGTGCGCGGGAACCCGAAGGCCTTTGCGCCCAAAGACGACACGTGAATGGGGTTGCGGTCACCGGAAACTCCTGCGTACTTGCTGATGATCGACTGGTCGACCTTCTGGGCACGCAGCGGCGGCGGCGGAACCTCGTCCGGCTTGGATACCGGGCGAGGCTCACCCGACAGCGACGTCTTCTGCTGGTTCAAGAAGGTGGACGTCTGACGCCACACCAGTTCCCGGCCGACTCGAACCTCACTGATCAGATCGACGAGCAGTCCCTTGCGGTGCTCGCGCAGGTTCGCCGCATGCACGGCGATGTCCAGCGGTTCGCTGACCGAGATCGGACGGAACTGCTCGATGACGTTTTCGGCGTGGACGGAACCCATTGCGGCGAAGGGGAAATCCTTCGACACCATCAGTTTCATCACGATCGGGAACACCAACGTGAACGGATACGTGAGCGGGAGGGTGTCACCGAACCGCAAGCCGGTCGCGCGGGCGTACGCGGCCAGGTTGTCGGTATCGACCCGCACGCCGTCGAGGGTGAGCGTTTCGGTGGGCAGAGTGCGCCCACCGCTCGTGCCGACCACGGGTAGTGCGCTACGCACGGCTCCCGCGTACACGTCGGCGATGCTCGGCATCTCGGTGAGGGCGACGACTTTTCTCGCCATCAGGCACCCAGCAGGCTCTGGCCGCACACGCGGACGATCTGGCCGGTGACGGCGTTCGAGGCCGGGCTCGCGAAGTACGCGACGGTTTCGGCGACGTCCACCGTCTCGCCGCCCTGCAGCAGCGAGCTCATGCGGCGTCCTGCCTCCCGGGTGGCGAACGGTATCGCGGCGGTCATGGCCGTCTCGATGAAGCCAGGAGCGACCGCGTTGATGGTGATGTTCTTCTTCGCCAGGACGGGGGCTTCGGCGTGCACGACACCGATGACGCCGGCCTTGGAGGTGCCGTAGTTGGTCTGACCGCGGTTACCTGCGATGCCGGCGATGGAGGACACGTCGACGACGCGGCCACCTTCCTTGAGGGCGCCAGTCGCGACGAGGTGCTCGGTGATCTTCTGCGGTGCGAGCAGGTTCACGCCGATGACCATGTCCCAACGCGACTCGTCCATGTTGGCGAGCAGCTTGTCACGTGTGATGCCGGCGTTGTGGACGACGATGTCCGCGCCGCCGTGACGCTCGAGGACGTGCGCGGACAGCACCTCGGCGGCGTCGGGGGCGGTGACGTCGAGTGCGAGCGACGTGCCGCCGACCTTGTTGGCGGTCTCGGAAAGTGCCTCACCGGCCTGCGGGATGTCGGCACAGATCACGTGGGCGCCGTCGCGCGAGAGAACCTCGGCGATGGTGGCGCCGATGCCGCGTGCGGCACCCGTGACGATGGCGACCTTGCCGTCGAGCGGCTTGTCCCAGTTGGCGGGGGCGACCGAGTCGTCGGCGCCGACGGAGATGACCTGACCGCTGACGAATGCGGACTTCGCCGACAGCAGGAAGCGCATGGTGGATTCGAGTCCGGATGCACCGGCGGAGGCCTTCGGCGAGACGTACACCAGCTGAGCCGTTGCGCCGCGTTTGACCTCCTTGCCGACGCTGCGGGTGAAGCCTTCGAGGGCGCGCTGAGCGATGTGCTCGTCGACGCTGGAGGTTTCGTCCGGAGTGGTGCCGATGACCACGACGCGGGCGCTCGGGGCGAACTTGCGCATGACCGGCTGGAAGAACTTGTACAGCTGGTCGAGCTGGGAAACCTCTGTGATTCCGGTCGCATCGAAGACGAGGCCGCCGAACTTTGCGTCGTGCGCCTGGGCTGCCGGGTAATCGGAGAGCATCGCGCGCAGGGGCTCGACGAGACGGCCTTCGCCGCCGATCAGGACGGGACCGGCGAGAGCGGGTTCACCTGCCTTGTAGCGGCGCAGTTTTTCCGGCTGCGGAAGGCCGGCCTTCTCGGCGATGAACGCGCCGGGACCGGATGAGAGGAACTGGGAATAGAGGTCGGGAGCTCCCTTGCTGGCTGCCACGGTCCTACCTTCTGTCGTCGTTGTGATGGTCGGTCACCGAGCGCTGATTCGACTGCGGTGTCGACAAGTAACTTACTCCTGAGTAAGAATAGTAGCCAACAGGTAATCGCACCAGACCTTGGAGACGTCAGTGACCAGCAAAGCTCGTACCACCTCGAAGTCTGCTTCGGCGCCGAAGACCGGCGGCAGGCAGCAGCGCCCCGTCGCCATCGTCGGCGGAAACCGAATCCCGTTCGCACGCTCGGACAAGGCGTACGCACAGGCGTCCAACCAGGACATGTTGACCGCCACGCTCGACGGCCTGGTCAGCCGTTTCGGTCTGCAGGGCGAGCAGCTCGGCATGGTTGCCGCCGGCGCCGTGCTCAAGCACAGTCGCGACTTCAACCTCGTTCGCGAGACGGTTCTCGGTAGCGCGCTGAGCCCCTACACCCCCGCGTTCGACATTCAGCAGGCGTGTGGCACCGGTCTTCAGGCGATCACCGCAGTCTCCGACGCCATCGCCGCAGGTCGTATCGAATCCGGTGTCGGTGGTGGCGTGGACACCACGTCCGACGCCCCGATCGGTGTGAACGACGAGCTTCGTGAGTTCCTGCTCTCCCTGAACCGTGCCAAGACCACGGGCGACCGCATCAAGCTGCTCGGCAACGTGCGCGCTTCCATGCTCGGCATCGAGATTCCGCGTAACGGCGAGCCGCGCACCGGCAAGTCGATGGGTGACCACGCGGCGATCACCGCGAAGGAGTTCGGCATCGCCCGCGAGCGGCAGGACGAACTGGCTGTGGCGAGCCACAAGAACATGGCGGCGGCATACGACCGTGGCTTCTTCGACGACCTGATCACGCCGTTCCTGGGTCTGACCCGCGACGACAACCTGCGCCCGGGCTCCACGGTCGAGAAGCTGTCGACTCTCAAGCCCGTGTTCGGCACCAAGCTCGGCGACGCCACCATGACGGCAGGAAACTCCACGCCGCTCACCGATGGTGCTTCCGCAGTGCTCCTGGCCAGCGATGAGTGGGCCGCAGAGCGCAACCTTCCGGTTCTCGCCCACTTCGTCGACTCCGAGACCGCGGCCGTCGACTACGTGCACGGCAAGGACGGCCTGCTCATGGCCCCCACCTACGCCATCCCGCGTCTGCTGAAGCGCAACGGCCTCACCCTGCAGGACTTCGACTACTACGAGATCCACGAGGCGTTCGCTTCCGTGGTGCTGTCCACGCTGGACGCCTTCGAGTCGGACGAGTACTGCAAGGAGCGTCTGGGCCTGGACGGTGCGCTCGGTTCCATCGACCGCAGCAAGCTCAACGTCAACGGCTCCTCGCTCGCTGCCGGGCACCCGTTCGCCGCCACCGGCGGTCGTATCGTCGCCTCGCTTGCGAAGATGCTGGCGGAGAAGGGGTCGGGCCGTGGCCTGGTCTCGATCTGTGCAGCGGGTGGTCAGGGCGTCACCGCCATCATCGAGCGGTAAAGATTCGACTTCAGCGGCGTTTCCGGTCGCCACCGCACCGGGAAAGCCGCTGAAGGGCGCGTGATCGAGGATCCGGCTACGAGGGGTGGCCGGATCCTCGAAACTTTTTCACGATCTTTCGGGTCGGTTGTAACGCTGAGGGTTTGCTGGCGATATCCATGTCAGCCCCGTGTTGCTGCCTGACCCCCGACCTGGCAGCAGCGCGGGGCTCCTGCATTTGTGTCGTAAGTAGAATGACTCGCGACGCGGCCGGGTGCGCACACCGATGTGACATCGACGGACGGCACGAGTGGGTGTCGGTCCGGAGGCCCAGTACGACGACAAAATCGGCGAGAGGCCAGCGGTGAGCGACCACGAAGGCAACAGCGACGATCGGAAGAGCGAGGGGCTGCCACCGAATTCGGGCATTCCGGGCGCCGACGACGCACCCACCGAGGCAGTTCCGGAGGGCGGGCCGGTCGGATCACGCGATTTGCCAGATGACACACCCACCACATCGTTTCCGGCCGTGTCACAGAGCCCAATGCCGATGGCGCCGTATGCGGCTGCCCCAGGGCACAGCGGGTCCGACCCGGACGGTGCCACCGTCGCGATGAACGCCACCCCCGATCCGAGCGTCCCTGCCGCCGATCCCGAAACAACGGCCCAGTCCCGGCCGTGGAAGAAGGTCGGTCTCGTCGCGGGCGGCGTGTTTGCCGTCCTCGCCCTCGGTTACGTGGCCGATCTGGCGGTGTCGTCGGGGAGCGTGGCTCGCGGCGTCACTGTTGCCGGCGTCGATATCGGTGGCGAATCCCGTGCCGACGCAGAGGCTGCATTGCACACGGCGCTCGATTCCAGGGCCGAACAGCCCGTGGACGTGCAGGCCGGTGACGTGTCGGCGCAGATCGTTCCCGCGCAGGCGGGGCTGGGTATCGATTGGGATGCCACCCTCGACGAGGCCGAGGAACAGCCGCTGAACCCGTTCACGCGGTTGGCGTCGTTCTTCACCACCGAAGAAGTGGGTGTCGAATCGACGCGCGACGATCAGGTGCTGATGCAGGCAGTGGACGGATTGCGGCCCGAGACCGACGGCGAGACGCGTGAGGGAAGCATCGTCTTCGAGGGGGCGAACCCGGTGCCGGTCTCGCCGAGTCCCGGCCAGGTTCTCGATGGTGCGGGAGCGGCCGACGCCATCGCCGACGAGTGGGTGTTCGGCCACACGATCGACCTGCCCGTCGAAGAAGCCCCCGTGACGGTTACCCAGGCGGCTGTCGACCGGGCAATGACCGAGATCGCGGTGCCCGCTGCGTCCGCCGACCTCGTCGTGACCGGCCGTGACGACAGCAAGGCAGTCTTGCCCCGCGATCAGATCGGCTCAGTGCTGAGCTTTGCGCCCGATGGGAACGGTGGCCTAGAGCCGCGCTTCGCCCAAGAAGCGGCGATCGGCATTCTCGCGCCGCAACTGGTCGGAACGGAGACCGAGCCGAAGGACGCTGCGGTGACCCTCGAAGGCGGAGCACCTTCTGTGGTTCCCGGTGTGGTCGGCAACCTCGTCGACTGGCCCAAGACACTCGAAGATCTCCCGAAGCTCGTCGTGGATACGCACGCCACCAACGCCGTGTACGGGGAAGTGCCGCCCGCACTGACCACCGAGGAAGTGCAGGCACTGGGGATCAACGAGGTGATCGGCGAGTTCACCACGAGTGGTTTCTCGGCGGACTCCGGCCACAACATTCGTCTCGCTGCCAGTGAGGTCAACGGTGCCCTCGTCAAACCCGGTGACACGTTCTCACTCAACGGATACACAGGTCCTCGCGGGACCGCCGAAGGGTACATCGCGTCCGGAATCATCATGAACGGTCGACCGGACAAGGCAGTGGGCGGCGGTATCAGCCAGCTCGCGACCACCTTGTACAACGCCGCGTACTTCGCTGGTATGCAAGACGTGGCGCATCAGGAGCACAGCTACTACATCTCCCGCTACCCGGAAGCGCGCGAGGCCACGGTGTTCGAAGGCGTCATCGACCTGAAGTTCAAGAACACGTCGGACACGGGCGTCATGATTCAGGCGTTCGGCGACAGCTCCAGTGTGACAGTGCAGATCTGGGGTACCAAGACGGTCGACGTCGAATCGATCACCGGTGACCGGTCCAACCCGACAGAGCCCGATACGGTCACCCTTCCCGCGGGACCACATTGCATCGAGTCGAGCGGTGGGCCTGGTTTCACCTCGAGCGACACTCGCGTGATCACCGACCACGACAGTGGTGCGGAGATTTCGCGGAACACCCGCACGGTCACGTATGACCCGGTGCCGGTCGTGAAGTGCGTGGAGCCCGACGAACCGGCGTCCGCGCCTGCCGACGAGGACGCGCCTGCGGAAGAGGCACCTCAGCCCGAGGACGTACCCCCGACGTCTGCTCCCGCCCCTGAAGCCGACGAAGGCGAGTAACCCCTCCGCACCTCACCTCGCTTCACCCGCCCCCAACCAATGTCGCACCTGTTCGGCTCAGCTGAACCGCTGTGACATCGGTCGGGGGCGGACGTGTCTGCATCAGCGACGGCCTGTGGCGTACCCTCACGTGATCGATGTCATAGCGAATGCCAATGATGTTGCGTGTCACTCCGTAGTTGCTCGTGCTGAAGTACCACTCTGGAATGTGAGAACTGAATGAATTCGTCTGGTCTGATCACTATTGGGCTTCCGGTCGCCCTCGCGATCATCATGTTCGGATTGGGTCTGACGCTGACCGTCGGTGACTTCCGGCGCGTAGCGCGAGAGCCCAAAGCTGTGGTGGTGGCGTTGATCCTGCAGGTTGTCGTGTTGCCTGCGGTGGCGTTCGGACTGGTGAAGGTGTTCGACCTCGACCCATTGCTGGCGGTCGGAGTGATGCTGCTTGCCGCCTCACCGGGTGGCACAACCGCCAACCTGTTCAGCCACCTCTTCCGCGGAGATGTCGCCCTCAACATCACGCTGACCGCGATCAATTCCGTCCTGGCTGTCGTCACCATCCCGGTCATCACCAACTTCGCCATCGCGTATTTCGATGCGGACGGTGAGGTCGGTCTGCAGTTCGGAAAAGTGATGCAGGTCGTCGCGATCGTTCTGATCCCGGTGGTGATCGGCATGATCGTGCGCCGATACACCGCGACCTTCGCGGCTCGCGCAGACCGTCCGGTGCGGATCTTCTCGATTGTGGTGCTGGCGCTCGTCGCTGTGGGTGCTTTGTTGTCGGAGCGCGACAACGTGGCGGAATACGCGCGTCAGGTCGGTCTGGTCACCGGCCTGTTCTGCTTGGCAAGCCTTGCGCTCGGCTTTGCCGGAGCCCGCCTGCTCGAACTCGGTCAGCCCCAGGCGATCGCCACCTCGATGGAGGTCGGAATCCACAACACGACGGTGGCATTGACCATCGCGATCAGCGTGCTGGGCAGTACCGAGGTGGCCATCCCCAGTGCGGTGTATTCGATCCTGATGTACGTACTTGCCACGACCTTCGGGTACCTCGTCACCCGACGAGGTACCGGGGCGGCGAAGCCGACAACGGATTCGGCGCAATCTGCTCGCCACCCCACAGCCCCGGCCGATTCGTGAAAGTGCCGCGGTCGAGGCGCTTTTCACAGCTGCAAGAGCATGGTGAGAGAGCCGTCGACATCGCAGACTCGTGAGAAGCCGAGCCGCTCGTACAGCCGTCGTGCGGGATTATCCGGTTCGACGCTCAAGCTGACTCGAGCCAATCCCGCGTCGCGGGCAGCCGCAAGTAGCGCTTCGAGAAGGATTTGACCGACCCCCTGGCCCCTCCAGTCCGCCACTACACCCATGGCAATTTCCGGCGTGGTCTCGTCGACGAAGCCATAGCCAGGATCATCGGCGGAGAAGAACCTGAGCCATGGCGTCCTCGGGGCCGGCGAATCGAAGCGCAACGGGCACCCGGTAAGTGTGCCGCACCGTCGTCATCCCCCACGAATGTCACAGCGGTTCGCGCGAGCTGAACCTGTGTGACATTCGTCGGAAAGGGGTGGGTGCGAAAACGGCGCTGCCCCTCCTCACGAATGAGAAGAGGCAGCGCCGTGTCGAAGCTGAGGCCGAATCAGAATGCGGCTTCGTCGAGCTCCATGATGTCGTTGTCGAGGTTCGACAGGATGCCGCGGGTGGCGGTCAGCTCGGGCAGCACGTTCTTCGCGAAGAAGGACGCGACGGCGACCTTGCCCTCGTAGAACGCCTTGTCCTTGTCGCCCGCGCCCTCGTCGAGTGCCTTGATGGCGATCTCGGACTGGCGGAGCAGCATCCAGCCGACTACGAGGTCGCCGACGGCCATCAGGAAGCGGACCGAACCCAGGCCGACCTTGTACAGCTCGGTGGACTGCTCCTGGGCACCCATGAGGTGTCCGGTGAGCGTGGCGGCCATCGCCTGCACGTCCTCGAGGGCGGTGGCGAGCAGTGCACGCTCCGCCTTGAGGCGACCGTTTCCGGCCTCGCTGTCGATGAACTTCTTGACCTCGCCGGCCACGTGGGCCAGCGCGACGCCGCGGTCACGGGCGATCTTGCGGAAGAAGAAGTCCTGCGCCTGGATGGCGGTGGTGCCCTCGTACAGCGAGTCGATCTTCGCGTCGCGGATGTACTGCTCGATCGGGTAGTCCTGCAGGAATCCGGAGCCACCGAAGGTCTGCAGCGAATCGGTCAGGTACTGGTAGGCGCGCTCGGAGCCGACACCCTTGACGATCGGGAGCAGCAGGTCGTTGACGCGAAACGCGAGGTCCTTGTCCGCGCCGGAGACGTGCTGTGCGATGTCCTCGTTCTGGTGTGCGGCGGTGTAGAGGTACACGGCGCGCAGGCCCTCTGCGTAGGCCTTCTGCGTCATCAGGCTGCGGCGCACGTCCGGGTGGTGCGTGATAGTGACGCGCGGGGCGGTCTTGTCGGTCATCTGGGTGAGGTCCGCACCCTGGACGCGCTCCTTGGCGTAATCCAGCGCGTTGAGGTAGCCCGTGGAGAGCGTTGCGATGGCCTTGGTACCGACCATCATGCGGGCGTTCTCGATGACGTCGAACATCTGCGCGATGCCGTTGTGCACCTCACCGACGAGCCAGCCCTTGGCGGGGACGCCGTGGCCACCGAAGGTGACCTCACAGGTGGCCGAAACCTTCAGCCCCATCTTGTGCTCGACACCGGTGACGAAGACGCCGTTGCGGTCGCCGAGGGTGTTGGTTTCGAAATCGAAGTGGGTCTTCGGCACGTAGAACAGCGACAGACCCTTGGTGCCCGGTCCTGCGCCCTCGGGGCGAGCCAGCACCAGGTGCATGATGTTCTCGAACAGGTCGTCGGAGTCGCCCGAGGTGATGAAGCGCTTGACGCCCTCGATGTGCCAGGAGCCGTCGTCCTGCTTGATGGCCTTGGTGCGGCCTGCGCCGACATCGGAACCGGCGTCGGGCTCGGTCAGCACCATGGTGGCGCCCCAGTTGCGCTCCGAGATGGTCTCGGCCCACTTCTTCTGCTCGTCCGTGCCGTTCTCCCAGAGAACCTGGCTGAACGGAGCGCACGCGGCGTACATCGAGATGGCGGGGTTGGCGCCGAGGAAGAACTCGTTGACGGCCCAGCCGACGGCGTTGGGAACACCGAGGCCACCGAGTTCCTCACGCTGGGCGACCTTGGCCCAGCCGGCGTCTTCGAGGGTCTTGTAGGACTTCTTGAAGGCCTCCGGGAGCGTGACAGTGTGCGTCTCGGGGTCGAACGTCGGCGGGTTCCGGTCGGAGTCGGCGAACGAATCGGCCACCGGCCCCTCGGCGAGACGACTCGCTTCGCTCAACATCTCGTGGACGGTGTCGGCGTCCAGGTCGCCATACGCGCCGGTCTCGAGAACCTTGTCGATGCCGAGAAGCTCGAAGAGGTTGAACTCCAGATCTCGGACGTTGCTCTTGTAATGGCCCATGTCTTCTGTCACTCCCAGTGAGATGGTGCGGTCTGTCTGCAAAGTACCGCCCAAGTTATTACTCGTCGGTAACATTGCCGATATTACGCGGGATTTACTTCGGTGCCAAGAGTCGGGCGGCGTCCGACGAACAGAGCGTCGACGGCCGTTCCGGCCTCTGTTTCGCGAAGGCGGCGTTCGGAAATGTCGACGCGGACACAGTCGGCAAAGTCGTGTCTCAAATCATCTGGTGTGTACAGTATTTCGGGATCCTGTGGCCCGCCGACGCCGTGTTCGATGTTGCTCGAATCGTGCCCCAGAATCATGAGGATTCCGTCGGGTTTCAATGAATCTATGGCACGCCTCACAACATGATTTCGTTGAGAGCGTGGTAGATGGACGTAAATCAGGAGGGCCAGGTCATAGGATTCGCCCCATTCCGCGTCGGTGATATCACCTGTCCGATAGTCGAGCCGTTCACGAACCGAACGCGGGGATGACGACGCGAGCGCCCGCGCCTTGTCGATCGCCACGCCCGAGTAGTCGACACCGGTCACGTGCCATCCACGCGTGGCCAGCCACAGCGAGTTGCGGCCCTCACCGCATGCCAGGTCGAGAGCGCGCCCGTGCGGCAATGCCGTCAACTGCTCGACTACTACAGCATTGGGTGGCGCGCCCCATACCAGGTCGTTCTCTGAATACCGTTCGTCCCAAGCGTCCGCGTCCATGCTCGGAAGGCTAACGCGGGCAGGCTCAGAGGGTGGTCCGCATGAGCAGTACGTTGTAGTTGGAATGCACCGTGGTGAGGAAGTACAGATCCCGGCCCGTCGACCACGGATGGATGTACGCCCCGTACGCGGACGGGAGCTGACGGGTGTCGATCAGCACCCGCGGCGGACTCCACGGTCCTGTCAGTGACGACGCCGTACGCATCACGACGGAGTTGAATTGGTCTGTGGTCAGCATGATGTATTGACCCAGGTAGTCGTTGTACTTGACCGAAAGCTCGGCGACGCCGTGGACGATGGGCTTCGCCGCCTCGGGCTTGCCCTTGACCCAGCCGTTGCCGTCGAAGTATTCGTAGGCTCCGAGGTCCATGATCTCGGCTTCGGGCACCCGAGCGAGGTGAGCGGCTCCTCCGCGCCCCGGAGGGGTGCCGAACTGGTAGACGTAGCCGCCGGATTTCACAAAGGCGCTCATCTGAAACTTGTGGTTGCCGCCTTCGTTGAGGCGCGTGGTCTCGGGTGCTTCGTGCCAGTTCTCGCCGTTGTCGTTGGAGAAGACAAGGCTCGAGTGGTTGGTCTCCCAGGATCCCGCAGGGCCCCAGTTCTTGACCGACATCATGCTCATGACCTGCGTGTCACCGACTGCGATGCCGGCGGTGGGGATGCGGCTGATCTCGATGAACGGGATCTTGGGGCTGGGGATCAATTCTTTCGACTGGCCGAGGATGCCGCGCGGTGTGCTGCTGAAGGTCATGCCGTCGGTGAGGTTCCGGTCATGGCTGCGGAACAGGACACTGCTGCGCCACTGCCACAAGCTGCCCGAGAGCAGGTTGGGGATGCCCAGCCCGGCGGAGTCTCCGAATGCCGTCAGAATCTCGCCCTTGCCGTTGTCCCACATGATGCCCAGGTCGGTGCCCAGAACATTGGTGTTCTGGGTGCTGTTGGGGCTGAGTATTCCGGTCTGCTGCGCGACTACCTGGGTGGGGCCGGTCAGCGTTGGGAGGCCGGTGGTGCCGTTGAGACCGGGGATCGGGTTGATCGCATTCGGGTTGGCCGATGCGGGGGCTGCCAAGGCCAGAACGGCCACGCTGGCGAGAGACGCGACGGCGAGAGATCTGCTGCGTTTCACGAGTACCTACCCTCGTAGCTGGTGTGCTGTGGGCGCCCAGTTCCCGTGCGCATCCACTGCTGGTGCACCTGCGGTTCACGATGTCCGAGGTTGTCGAACATCACAATTGCCTACCAAACGTGTGCACCGTACCAAAATTTGCGTCGACCGTTACGGGTTTACGGTCGAGTTGCTTCACTCGGTGCGCCCTCCACCGAAAACGGCGGGGTCACTGCTAGCTTGCTCTCCGTGAATCAGCTTTCTGGTGCCGCTTCGGCGGTGTTCGTGCTGCTCGCCGGAGCGCTTTCCGGGTGCGCCGCAGCGGACACACACGACGCGGCCGATGCACAGACGTCGAGCGAAGTGGTCACCCTCGACGAGAGCGGCGAATGCGCAGGACGCGACGTTCTGATCGACCGGGACGGCGCCAATGTCGTGCTCGGTGGCCCATGCGGGACGGTGACCGTGGATGCCAACGGCGCCACCGTGAATGTGGACCGGTCGGAGGCGATCATCGTCACCGGTCAGGACATCACCGTGACGGGCACTGAGACCGGTGCGCTCACGGTTTCGGGGCGCAGCAACACCACTGCACTGGAAAGAGTCGGAACTGCCGAGATTCGCGGAAACGTCGTGACGATGACGGGCAGTCGGGCCGAGCGTCTGAACGTGTCCGGGAGCGGAAACAAGATCGAGGTCGACGACATTGTCGCCGCGGATCTCGGCGGCAATGACAATCATCTGGCAAGCAGGACGATCGGCGTCCTCGACGTCACCGGTTCGAACAATTTCGTCGACTGGGGATTCGGTGCCGGAGCGCCGAAGACCAACACCGGATCGGACAACACGTTCACCGGTCCTGGCGCCTGATCAGGTGTGCAGCAGGGGGATGTGCAGTTCGTCGTCGGTGAGGCCGCCGTGGTGTCCGGGGAGTGCAGACAGCCGTGACTCGGCCTTTCTGCGTACCGCAGCGGTGCTGCCGCACGAGACGGCAACCACGTCTCCGATCCGGCCCGAGGCTTCGGGTGCGATGCGTGAACCGAACAACCCGGCTGCGACGGCTTCGGCCCGCGTGCCGATCCACATCTGGTCGCCGAACACCGATCGCCATCGTTCGGCGACGGCGTCGGTATCGCCCGGCCGGGTGTGCACGTGCCGGCACCTCGGCTCGCCGGCCAGGGCTCGTACGCCTTTAGTCAGGTCCGCAGCGGTGTCTGCGTCGACCTTGTCCTCCTCCGGCACGGTGACCATGCCGTGGTCGGCGGTGACGTACAGGCGCACCGATGGGCCGAGGGCGTCTGCGAGTTCGCGTACCAGTAGGTCGACCAGGCGCAATTGGTGCCGCCACGGCGGGGTTCCCGGTCCGTACACGTGCCCGATGGTGTCGAGTTCGCTGATGTAGCAATAGGTGAGCGTGCGATCGGCGGACGTTGCCGCGGCCGCCGTGTGGGCGACGAGGTCGCCGTGCGTGATCGCACCGGTGAACTCCCCGCCGCGCAGGACGGCGCGGGTGAGTCCTGTGCCGTCGAACTTCGCAGGTACGACGCACGTGGTGGTGACCCCTGCCGTCGCGGCACGCTCGAAAACCGTCTCGCGGGGTTGTATCCGCTCCGGGACGAGACGCTCGAGTTGGTCGCGTCGATCACCGACTCGATGCCAAGACAACCAGTTCAGCACCCCGTGTACCTCGCCGACGTACGACTGGTAGCCCGTGATGCCGTGCTCGCCCGACGGTAGGCCCGTGGCCAGGGACGCGATGCTCGTCGCGGTCGTCGTGGGGAATCCGGCGCGGATGGGTCTGCCGGTGCGCCCGGAGAGGAACGGTGCGTCGGCCTCGTGTTCGCGGAGCAGATTCCAGCCCAGACCATCGACGAGGAGAATCGCGATTCGTGTGGCGGACGGGAGTTCGAGGACGTTCGGCTCGTCCGGCACTCCGAGCGCGGCGAGAACGGATGGCATGACCGTCGACAACGTCGCCTGCGAATAGATGTCGTGCGTCTGCACTCGTGCGGACATGCCTACATGATGCGCTGTGATTCGGGTCGGTGTGGCCGTACGGACAACCTCGCGGCATGGTGATGATCCTCACGTGCAATGCTGTGCGCATGGTTGATATCGCACGCCCTCAGCTGGAGGGCACAGTCGCGGTCGGGGAGGATCGGCGTCTCGGGTTCGCGGAGTTCGGATCGGCGCACGGCAGGGCAATGTTCTGGCTGCACGGCACGCCGGGGGCGCGTCGTCAGATTCCGATGGAAGCCCGCGCGTTCGCGGAACGAGAGAACATCCGACTGATCGGCATCGATCGCCCCGGTGTGGGCTCGTCGACACCGCACCGTTATGGGTCGGTGCGCGATTTCGCCTCGGACCTCGAGACGGTGGCGGACACGCTCGGCGTCGACAAGATGGCCATCATCGGCCTCTCGGGCGGTGGGCCGTACGCGCTGGCCTGCGCGTCCGCCATGCCGGACCGGGTGATGGCGTTGGGCGTCCTCGGTGGTGTGGCTCCCTCGCAGGGGCCGGAAGCCATCAAGGGCGGGCTCGTCGATGTCGGTGTGATGGCGGCACCGGCGCTCGCGGCGGGTGGTGCGCCGATCGGTGCCGCAGCCAGCGCGGTGATTCGCCTGGCGCGTCCCTTCGCGTCGCCGATCATCGATCTGTACGGATTGGCTTCCCCTGCAGGGGATCGCCGCCTGCTGGCGCGTCCCGAGTTCAAGGCGATGTTCCTCGACGACCTGCTCAACGGCGGCCGTAAGCAGATGGGTGCGCCGTTCGCGGACATCGTGCTCTTCGCCCAGCACTGGGGATTCCAGGTCGGCGACGTGCAAACCCCGGTCCGCTGGTGGCACGGCGACTGCGACCACATCATTCCGTATCACCACGGCGAGCACATGGTGTCGTTGCTTCCCGACGCCAAATTCATCCCGATGCCCGGCGAAAGCCATCTCGGTGGTCTCGGTAAGGCAGAGGAGATTCTGACCGGTATGCAGGAGCTTTGGGACGCTGCGCAATAGTGCGTGCGGGAGGGTGAAACGGTGATGGCCGAGGAGTCTCCAGCCGGGATCGGTCGTGA
Source organism: Rhodococcus quanlei (assembly GCF_055231015.1). NCBI lineage: Bacteria > Bacillati > Actinomycetota > Actinomycetes > Mycobacteriales > Nocardiaceae > Rhodococcus > Rhodococcus quanlei. The sequence goes on from NZ_JBUYWD010000030.1 coordinate 35,764, forward strand.
GCGGCAGAGCGCGATCTATCGCGACGGGGTGTTGGGGCGTCGGCCGCTGGTGCCCACCGATTTCGGGACTCTCGAGCGCGCAGCGAAGCAGAAGATGAGCGCCGAGGGGTGGGCGTATGTCCACGGCGCTGCGGGTCTGGGCAAGACCGCGCAGGCGAACCGGGACGCTTTCGACCGATGGCAGATCGTGCCGAGGGTGCTGCGGGACGTGTCGAAGCGCGACATCGGGATCAACCTGTTCGGCAAGCAGTTGCCTGCTCCCGTCCTGTTGGCCCCGGTCGGTGCAGCCGAGTTGGCCGCCCCGGGGGCGGACGTTGCGATCGCCGCTGCCGCAGCCGACCTGGGGGTGCCGTACATCTTCTCGAATCAGGGCAGCGCGCCGATGGAGGAGAGCGCGGCCGCGATGGGCGATGCGCCGCGCTGGTTTCAGCTGTACTGGAGCACCGAGGACGATCTGGTCGACAGCCTCCTCGAACGCGCCGAGAACATGGCTGCGGACGCCGTGGTCGTCACTTTGGACACCACGATGCTGGGGTGGCGTCCCGAGGATCTGAACCTCGGCTCGCTGCCGTTCGCCCAGGGGAAGGGCATCGCCCAGTACACGTCGGACCCGGTGTTCATGCGGATCGTTCGCGAACGCCTCGCCTCCGCATTGCCGAAGGCGGATGTCGAGGTGACTCTCGGTGCGGTGCGGTCACTGCTGTCGATGACCCGCAGGTTTCCCGGTCGGTTCCTCGACAACATCCGTTCCCCGCAGCCGCGCGCCGCAGTCGAAACCTTCCTCGACATCTACTCACGTCCGTCATTGGGCTGGGCGGACCTCGAGACGGTGCGCGAGCGGACGTCGTTGCCCGTGCTGTTGAAAGGCGTGCTGCACCCCGACGACGCACGGCGTGCGGTGGACATCGGAGTGGACGGACTTGTGGTGTCCAACCACGGTGGCCGTCAGGTCGATGGTGCGGTGGCCTCTCTCGATGCCCTCACCGACATCGTGCCGGTGGTCGACGGTGCGGTACCGCTGATCCTGGACAGCGGAATCCGAACCGGTGCAGACGTGTTCAAGGCATTGGCGCTGGGAGCCGATGCGGTGACGCTCGGCCGTCCACACCTGTACGGGCTGGCGCTCGCAGGCCGCGACGGTGTTCGTGACGTCACCGCGAACCTCATCGCCGAATTCGATCTGACGATGGGTCTCAGTGGGCTGGCAGCCGTCGACGAGATCACGAAAGACGCACTGCGCCTGGGTTAGGCAGGACTTTTGCTGCTCGCAGCCGACACGCATGTCCTCCTTCGCGTCGGTCGTTGATTTGGTACTCCCTTCGGATCACTGAACGTCAGGCGGCGGGCGTGGCGAGGACTCAGCGGGTCGTACTGAAACGGCATCAAGACGTGGACCGTTGTTGCGGACTCGCGTTGTGGTGGACCTACCTGGGATCAAGATCCAAATCCACGACGTTGGAAACTTCCTCGACGCCGTCCGGTACAACACCGACATGCTTGCGAGTCCTTGGACTATTCTCCGGGCGCGAGCAGCCCACTCTCGTAGGCCAGGATCACGAGTTGCGCGCGATCATGGGATCCGACCTTGGTCATGATCCGATTCACGTGGGTCTTCGCGGTGTGCGGTGAGATGAATAGCTGCTCGGCGATCTCACTGTTGGACAGTCCGCGTGCCACGAGCAGCAACACCTCTGCTTCGCGGTCGGTCAGTTTCTCGAGTGCCCCGGCCGCCTGAGGATCTATTTTCATGGTTCGGGCTTCGGGAAGTACGTAGCGGCGGATGAGCCCACGGGTCGCGGCGGGAGAGAGGAGCGCTTCTCCTGCGTGCACTGATAGGACGGCGCGGGCGATGTCGTCAGGTTCCGATCCTTTGCCGATGAAGCCGCTCGCACCCGCTCTGAGTGCCGACACGACGTATTCATCTTCTTCGAACGTTGTCAGGATCAGTACTTTCGTTTCGGTCAGGCCGGGTTCGGCACAAATTCGCGCCGTGGCCTCGATTCCGTCGAGTCCCGGCATGCGGATGTCCATGAGGACGATGTCCGGTTGCAGTTCTCTGGTGAGCGAGACGGCCTCGGCCCCGTTCTCGGCCTCATCGGCAACAGAGATTTCGGGGTGAGAATTGAGAATGCCGACGACGGCTTGCCGAATGAGCGTCTGGTCGTCGGCCACGAGCACAGAGATCACGCCGGTTTCCCCTCCCTTTGCATGGGCAATTCTACTTCCAGTCGGTGGCGGCCATCCTGCCGACTCGTCGCGACCGTCCCCTTTGCTGCGGCCACGCGCTCACGAAGGCCGATGATGCCGAGACCGGTGCCCCACCCGACAGCCATGTCCTGGGCGCATGACGCCTTCTCTGGTATCGGGTTGTCGATTTCGATGCGTAGCTGCTTCGTTCCGACTGTTGTGCGAAGTAGCGCCGCGCGCCCGCTGCCGTGTTTGTGCGCGTTCGTCAGGCCCTCCTGGATCACCCTGTACGCAACCGTTCCGGTCATCCCGTTGACACGCGTCAGGTCACCTCGGATGTCGACCTCGATCTCCAGACCCATCTCGCGCATGCGGTCAAGCAATGCGTCGAGAGCGTCGAGGCCCTGCTGCGGTGGCGGTGCGTCCGCACTCTGAGTGTCTCGCAGGTATCGAAGCAGATCGCCGATCTCGCTCAGTGCGCCCCGGGCGGCCTCACGAATCGTACGCAGGGCGGCCTGGGCGCGTTCGGGCTGGTCGGCGAGGTACCCCGATGCCGCTCCCGCGTGCAGGTTGATCACGGAGATCTGATGGGCCACCGTGTCGTGCAGGTCGCGGGCGATCCGCAGACGCTCCTCTGAGACGCGCCGGCGGGCCTCGGCTTCACGGGTCTGTTCGGCACGCAGGGCGCGATCCTCGGCTTGGAGAAGATATACGTGTCGGGAGCGGGCGCTGTCTCCAAGCGCCGCCGCGATGGCCAGGGCGGCTCCGATCTGGAACACCCGAGGGTCCAGCGACTCCCATCCCGTTGCTGTGAAGGCGAGGACGATCACCAGCCCCGTGGCGCTGGCGATCATGGTCAGCGCCAATGGGCGCCAGACACGGAATACGAACGCATAGGCGGCGATGGTCGTCGCGATGCCCGGGCCCAGCGAGGGAAGGCCGAACAGCACGGCGAGGACGAAGCTCGCGAATCCAACGGCGAACACCGGTATCGGCCACTGTCGGCGAACGAGCATGAGCGCAGCGGGCACGATGAGTAGCGCCAGCGTCGCAAAGGACCACCCGGGCGGCGAGTCGGGGTGCCCACCGGTACCGGGTGGTCCAGGCTCGAACATCGGCGGCCCCGCAGTTGGTCCGAAGAGTTCCGGCCCCGGAAAGAGTGCGCCGCCCAGCAGTCCACCACCAAGCAGGACGACCACTGCGGCGACCACGTCGCCGAGTCGGCCCATCCACCACGACCGGCTTCCCGATGCTGCCGAGCGCGTGCGTCCCTCCGGATCGGCGCCTCCTCCGGGGCTAGCAGGCGTGCGTGCTTCGCTCATGTGCTCCAGTCTGCCGATCATCGGGATTATGCCGCGTCGACCCGCCGCGGTATCGCACGCTACTGCGAATGCGGTATGCGGTGTCTGCGTCAGGGCGACGCGCCGGAACTTCCTCCCACGGGATGCTTGAGCCACACAGCACAGGAGTAGTTGAGGGTTACCCGAATCCCTGAGATTCGAACGTGTCTCTCAACCTATCGGCCATCCATTACCCATCTCCAGGGAGTTCATCATGAAACAGAACATCTCCGACATTGCCCCGGGCCCGACCCGACGGCTACTGCGTCAGGGCACGCTCCGAGCCGCCGCGCTGCTGGTGGTGGGTGGCCTTGCCCTGTCCGGCTGCGCGGAAAGTGCCACCGACACGTCCACGAGCGAGACGACGACCCAATCATCGATTACTGCAACCGTCGATGCCTCGAGCGGCGACAGCACCGCGACGGCCACCGATGCGACGACGACGGCCGAGACAATCACAGCCACCACTGACGCCGCTGAAGCATTCATGGCCACGCTCTCGGACGAGCAGATCGAGTCCCTGGTCTATGACTACGAGGACGAGACCAAGTCGACGTCATGGTCGAATTTCCCCGTCACCTTCGTCGACCGCGCCGGGCTGAACCTCGTCGATCTCACCGAGGAGCAGCAGGCCGCAGCCCTCGAGGTGCTCGAGGGCCTGCTCAATGAGGATGCGTACGCGACCGTCGAGGGCATCATGAACGGCGATAAATACCTGCTGGAGAACAGCACCAGCACCGAGGATTCCTTGGGCCAGTACTACATCGCCTTCTTCGGCGATCCATCGGACACGGAAGCATGGTCGGTCCAGTTCGGCGGCCACCACCTGGGCATCAACGCCGATCTGAACGGTGCCGAGAATGCAATCACGTTCGCTCCGACCCACCTGGGCGTGCAGCCGGCGGTGTACACGAACGAAGACGGTGAAGAGGTACAGCCCTTCGACGAGATCTACACTTCGGCGTTCGCGCTCTACGACAGCCTCACCGAAGAGCAGCAGGCCACACTCACGTCCGGGGATGTCAGCATGTGCTCCCCCGGCGATACCTGCGACTTCGCCACCGGCTCGGGACTGACTGGCGCCGATCTGACCGACGAGCAGAAGCAGCTACTCCTGGACCTGATCGCCAACTGGGCCGGGATGGCCGACGACGAGACGAACGCTGCGGTGCTGACGAAGATCGAGGCGACCCTCGGTGACACCGTCATCGCCTGGTCGGGTGAGACCACCTATGACATGAGCACCGGCGACGGTATCTCCTTCTCGATCTCCGGACCGAACGTCTACATCGCCTTCCAGGCCCAGCAAGGCTCGGCGGGTGCGGACATCGACGGCGTGACCACCTCTGGCTGGGGTCACGTCCACACCATCTACCGCGATCCGACCAACGACTACGCCGGCAGTGTCACCCAGGAGGCGGCAAGCGGCGGCATGGGTGAAGGTCCGGGCGACGGCGGGATGCCGCCTTCCGGAGGACCCGGCGGGACGCCGCCCTCCGGAGGACCCGGGGGGACGCCGCCCGGAGGCCGGTGAAGCGCCGACTCGAGACCATTGCCCTCGGACGTGGCGGACCTGACGATTTGGTGGGACCTATGTAATGCTGACGCCGAGTCGTTCCGCCATGACTCGGATCATGTGTTGAACACCGATTTCGTTGCGCCCGATGACCATGTGCTCATGCTGGCCCCGGCGAACGCCTTGGCCGCATTGGGGCAGCATGGCGAAGTCCTCGTCGCGCACCGCGGCGTGTACTTGCGCGAAGATGCCGTCGTACATTTCGATTTGCTCAGTCGTAGTTGCGGGGTATCGGGCCATCCAGCTGTGCCTGACCGTGCATCGGGTGGCCGATCCGGCGGGCAAAATGTCAATGACCTCGACTCCGACTGGACTGTTGGCGAGAATCAAGTTGGGGTACACCCAGTAGATGAGTCCCATGTACTGACCGGGGTCGTCCCAGGAAGCGTCCGGGTCTTTATCGGCGAGGTCGGTGATCCAGTTGAAAGGGAATCCGATCCGGTGATGGGGTCCGTACTCGTCATATACGTGGGTGTTGGCGATGGTGTTCTGCCCGATCACGCTGTTGCCGTGGACGAAGGGAAAGTGGTAACCCTCGGCGAATGCTTCCAGGGCTCCTTTCCAGCTGACGGTCGATTCCAGAAACCGCTCGTCGTGGTACTGGAAGTTCTGATAGTTCCAGCGGGCCAGCTCGGGACCGAACTGGCCCAGGTGGGTGTCCAGGTCGAGGGGTGCGTCCGCGTTCAGCGTGCCCCAAATAAATCCGTACCGTTCGTCGCTGGGGAGTTCGACCAGCCCGTAGGCGCCGCGATCGAGGTCGTCGAAACCCGATTTTCCGGGTATGCCGCGCAGCCGTCCGGTGTTGTCGTACACCCAGGCGTGGTACGGGCAGGTGAACCGACGAGAATTGCCCGAACCGCAGGCAGGCATAGCTCCGCGGTGCCGGCAGTAATTGAGGAAAACGTGTGCGGTCCCTTCCCGATCGCGGGTAAATAGCAGCGAGTCGCCGAGCACGGTGCGCACCACGTAGTCGTTCGGCTCGGGTATTTGCGCTGTGGCCAACAGGGATAGGGGCGTTTCACGTAAGAGACGGGTCTCTTCGATTTCACTGAGTTTGTCGTCGCGGTAATAGTCCAACGGCACCCGCAGCGTGCTCGGAGCCATATCGGTGGTGTTAGTCAGCGCCAGTTGAAGTCCTCGACGGGTGAGCTCGCTCCCGAACGGGGTGCAACGGGTTTCTTGCCAGACAGGCGAGTCGGTGGGCATGGGCTGTCCTTCCTCCTCTTACGACGGTACATGAAATGTGTTCTATGTCTCGTCGTCTTGAGTGGTTTCCCAGTAAAGTATTGAACTCAGGAGCTTTGGGAAGGGTGGGGCGGCATGCGCACCCATGGATGGGCCGGTGCGAGGCCGACCGACGACGAGGAGGCGGTCAAACGCATCGTCGTGGCCGCCGGCGAACTCATCGACGCCGGTATCGGTCAAATCAACATCCGGCAGGTCGCACAGCAGCTGGGTATCAGCCGGCAGACGGTCTACCGGTACTTTCCTGACGCCGACACGCTGGTTCGGGCAGCGGCAGAACATGTCACCGACGAGTTCCTCAACGGTGTCGCCGAGTCGCTTCGCGGTTTGACCGACCCGGCGCGGGCCATCGTCGAGGGAATCGCGATCACCTACGAACGACTCCGGGAGCATCGACGATTCGGCATGCTGTTCGCACCGACAGAACACGGGCGCCACATTGCCGAAGTCACCTCCCCCCAGGCCATCTCGCTTGGACGGGTGATCGTCGAACAATTCGACGTCGATTGGGACGCACACGGCTGGTCCGATAATGATCTCGACGAACTCGTCGAAACGATGCTGCGGGTAGTCCAGTCACTACTCATCGATCCGGGCACCCCACCACGCACCAGTGTCGAACTCCGCGAGTACCTGCGGCGATGGATCATACCCGCAGTACAGGCTCGAATAACCGTAGGCACGAGGCATGGTCGCGGCAGCCGCGCTTGACCTTCCGACGTGTTCTTGAACCCAAAGCCGCAAGAAGTGAGGTTCCCCCAGATGGTGGACATCGAGATAGCGGGATCGTTGGTCCCGCTGGACATGATGGCCTCATGTCCAGCAAGCGCAGGTTCACGACCGAGTACAAGGTCGAGGCGGCCCACCGGGTGATCGATAACGGCCGCATCATCGCCGGGGTGGCCCGGCTCCGCAAACAGGTTTCCGAGCAGGAGTAAGACATCGCCTTCTCGAAAAGGCGTCGGCGGTGGGTCCCGCCCTGCGCGCAACACTTGGGGGAACTTGTGCGGCGAATCAACACACAACTGAATCTTCGTCGGCAGCGGCGTGCCAGACGCGAAGGCGACCACGGCAACAACACCACCAGCGACCCATGACCACTTCTTGCGGGCGGCGGTTCGGTGTTCGAGTCACTTCGTTCCTGTCGGTCGGGGACGCCGCGTACCGAGTACGCAGCGGCAATGGTGTGATCGCGCGCGTTCTGGTTGTAGTCCACGAAAACCTGACGCGGATCGCGTTCCTTTCGCCACCAGGTGGTGGTCGCGTCTGCAGGGG
>NZ_JBUYWD010000031.1:0-42509 GCF_055231015.1 Rhodococcus quanlei
CAGGAGGCTGTGAAGCGTCAACCCGGCACAACCCGACCCGGGTTGATCGGACCGGGACCGTCGCCCCGCAAGAGGCGACTGCCTGATGGACGAGCATGCTCACGTTTGCTCACCACAAGGCAACGGTCCCGGTCGAATATCTCCTCGCCGACGACGAAGGCCACGGCTTCGCGAACCCCGAGAACCAACACCGGCTTTACCACGCCGTCGAGCGCCACTTCGCCGAGCACCTCGGTGGACGAAAGGGAGATTCGCGCGCAGTAGCGGCGACGCCTTCCTCGACCACGGCCGCACGCATCTCAACTCATGCCGTGTGATCGGCGTCACTGGGGTTTCGGGGGCCCGGCGTAGATCAGTAGCCTCGTGGCCGTGAATCACCTAGCTTTTCGAATGACGGACACGTGGCAGGAATGGCTCATCGACAAGCCTGTGCACATCGCGATCTACATCGGGGTCGCACTGGTGGTGCGATATGTGCTGCATCGAACCATCGACCACATCACACAACGCCAGGACGGCGGCGGCTCGTCGTCCCGTCTGATGCGGTGGTGGGAAAAGAAGGCCGCCGAACGGACCTCCGCCGAGCAGGTCGCCGACCCCGACGGCAACCGCAAGGGCGAGGACTTGCACAACGAAGAAGGCAACGGACTCACTGCCGCACTCCTGAAGAAGTACTCGCGTAAGCGCAGCGCCGAGGACCTGCGTGTCGAGCAGCAGCGCGACGAACGCCGGGCTCAGCGCATGGCCACGATCGGCTCGGTGCTCAAGTCGCTGGTCTCGTTCCTTGTGCTGATGTGGGTGATACTGCAGACTCTCGGCATCCTCGGCTTGAACGTGGCACCGTTCATCGCCTCCGCCGGCATCATCGGTGTGGCACTCGGCTTCGGCGCGCAAGCGCTGGTCCGGGACTTCCTATCCGGGCTGTTCATGCTGTTCGAGAACCAGTACGGCGTGGGCGACTGGGTGGACCTTGGCGACGCCTCCGGCACGGTCGAGAACGTCGGCCTGCGCGTTACGTCGGTGCGCGACCTACACGGCACCATCTGGTACTGCCGCAACGGCGAGATCATGAGGGTCGGCAACTACAGCCAGGACTTCGGCGTCGCGTTCCTGGAGTTCCCGGTCTCCTACGGGGCCGACGTCGATCTGGCTTGCCGGGTGGCGCTGGAAACCGCCCAAGCTGCAGCCGCAGAAGAGCCGATCAAATCCAATCTCCTCGCCGCGCCGGAACTGCAAGGTGTCAACGATCTCGGCGCCGATGCGTGGACTCTGCGCATGACGGTGGTGACCCGCGCGAACATGCAGTGGGCCACCGAACGCGAGTTGCGTCGTCGAATCCGCATCGCCTTCGACGAGGCAGGCGTCAGCGCGCCGTACCCGAGCGGATTGCCGGTGACGCCGTTGGAGGGCCTCGTCCCGCAACCAGCCCAATAGATGGTTGATTCCTTGGCCGGGTGAGGATCCGTCGGCGGCCGGTGATCGTTCGACGGTGACGTCAACGCATCAGCCCTCCGGCCCTTCGCGGACCGGAGGGTTCGATGGCCGATGACGCACACCCTGCTGCAGCAGACCGGTACCTTCACAGAACTTGGACTTCGAGGGGGTGGCGATCCCACCACCCCAGGGTGCCTATCGGCGTCGCCATCACCGCCGCAGACTCGAATACGTGAACGAAATCGAGGTCGAATCGTCGCTGCAACACCTGGCCCCACGTGCCCGGTCCGGCGACGAACACGCAATCCGAGAGATGGTGCGCATCGCGTATCCACTCGTCCGTGAGTACTGCGAGCGCCGGATCGGAACGAGCCTGCACCCGCACAGCACCAGTGACGACGTCGCACACGACGTGTGCCTGGCCCTGATGACGAGCATCGGCGGCTGCAAGCGCCGGTTCCTGCTGCCGTTCGTCTACGGCATCGCTTTCCACAAGGCCGGGGATGCGAAACGGCGGGCGATTCGGCACAGCCGGTGCGACCACGATCCCGCTGCGGCGGATCGGGATATGGATAACCCAGAATCGGCCGCGCTGCGAGGCGAACTGCGTGACGAGGTTCGGCGGCACCTGACGACTCTGACCGAGCGTGACCGCCAGATTCTGCACATGCGGTTCGTCCTGGAGATGTCCGCCGAGCGCATGGCTGCCGTACTGGGGACCACACCCGGTGCTGTGCGCGTGGCCCAACATCGGGCACTCCGCACCATCGAGAACCGAGCTGACCTCTGAGAAGCGGGCGTCCGGTGATCATGCCTTGGTGGTGCAACCCGGCCGGACGACTTCGCGGCCTTGCGGCGTCCCGTTGCCGGGTCGATGGATCCGGCGTCTACTCCACACCGAGCATGACCTCGGTGGACTTCACCAACACTGTCGTCGCCACCCCGTTCGCGAGATCGAGTTCCTCGACAGCTTCCTTCGTGATGGACGCGGTGACGACCTGCTCACCGCCGTCCAATTTCACTTTGACCGTGGCCATCACACTTCCGACAATGACCTCGGTGATCGTTCCGGCAAGCTGGTTCCGGGTGGACAGACGCATGGCGATCCTCCATCGTTCGGGCGGGTGCTCCCGACGCTACCGCGCCAATCCCCCGACGCCGTGCGACTTCACGGAACGAGACAAGGCGATCGATCGAATCAGGTCATTCGACCTCGGCGTGCATCATGAATACGTTGTAGTCCGACCAGGTGGAGATGGTGAAGTACAGGTCGTCGTCGGTCGACCACGGGTGGATGAAGCCGCCGTACAGTTCCGGGTAGTCCTGCACCGACACCATCCGCGCAGCGTCGGACCATAATCCCTGCGGGGAATCGGATTCGCGCAGGACGATCCCCAACTTCGCGGTGTCGAGGTAGGCCATCTGCCACTGCCCGGTCTTCTCGTTGTAGCGCACCGACAATTCACCGGCCGGCCCGTGCACGATCGGGGTCGCCTCGGAGGCACCACCCACTGGTGTCCACACCCCGTTCTGCCAATACTGGTACGCCGTTTTGTTGAGGACGTCCGCCTTCGGAACCCTCGCGAGCCCGACGGAACCGAGGCGCGTGTTGGGAGTTCCGAACATGTACACGTAGTCGCCTGCGGGGACCATCGACGCCACCTGGAACTTGGACACCCCGAAGATGTTCTCCCACTTGGCGTGCGGATCCTTCGTCCATGTCTGACCGCCGTCGTCCGAGTAGGCGATGCCGCCGTGGTTGGTCCACCACGTCGTGGGGATGCTGTTCCAGGTGCGGATCGACATGTAGCTCATGTACTGCCGGTCACCGATCGCGAACCCCGAGGTGGGGATGGTGGTGATCTCGACGTTGTCGAGCTTGCGGCTGCTCAGCACCTCCGCAGCATGGCACCGACTGTCCTGAACCATGCTGTCGAAGCTCACCCCGTCCGACAGGTCCTTGTCACTGCTGAACGCCAGCACGTTGCTGCGCCAGTCGCCGCCCTGCCCGCCCGGAGGGTGAAAGCCCTTGCCGACGGTGTCACCGAACACCATCGCCACCTGACCTGGTTTGGTCTCCCAGCTGATCCCGAGGTCTGTTCCGTAAACTTGCCAACGCTTGTCCGAACGCGTCACCGAACCCGCACCCGTCTGCTTCGCCACCCTGGTGACCTCACCGATCACCGGCGTCGGCGGCTTCGGGGTGACCGAACCCTGCTCGGTGGCGGGATGCACCACCGGAGGTGGCGGCGGGATGGGCTCACCGTCGCCTGGGACCGGAATCCCGAAATAAAAAGGATTGAAGTCGAGACCCAATCGCGGAATGTTGATGGCACTGGACAGATTTCCCGGCCGCTCGTCATCGTCCGTCAGATCCGGGCACGGATCCATGCAGGGATCGGTGGGCAGTTCTTGTTGCGGAACCCGCGGCTGGGGCGACTGCGGCGCGGGATACGGCACAACGGTCACCGCGGGATAAGGAATCGGGATGTCCAACTCTTCCGGAATGAGGGAGTTGACCTCATTGGACAGATCGGAGGCGCACGGGCCGGTTCCGGGAAGGGGTTCGGCCACAGCTACCGACTGATTGGCGAACACGATCGTCGCAGATCCGAGTGTCACGGCAGTAGCCGCCGCAAGCAGCCTTCGAGACATCGATACCTCGGTGGGTCGTTCCCTGCCCACTCGCTCCGAGCGGCGTCGCAGTCGGAGATTAACACCGGACTGCCGTCCGTCCGGGTGATGCCACGCCGTTACCGGGGAGTAACGACAGTGCGCTTCCGGGCCCGAAAGCGGCAACCCGAAACCGGCCGGGCAATCGGTGGGTCGATGCCGAGGCGGCACTCGAGACGATCACGATCAGCGGTGCGGATCGACTTCACGGAGTTCGGAGTGAACGCTGCGGTTCAATATCCACTCGGTGAGCGCGCCGGTAAAGACCTCGGGCCGACCGACCGGCCATAAGTGCCCCTCGCACGGTAAGTAGGCAGCACACGCGCCCGGCACGCGGGAGACCAATTCAGGTAGCCCGTCCCGAACCGCGCCGGCCTCTTGACCACCGGCGAGCAACAAGGTTCCGGCGCCCGAGGAAATGTGCGGAAGCTTCGGATCGCGATCCTGCGCGAATATTCTGCGTTGGGTCTGCGTACCGATGCTTACCGCGTTGCCCGAGTTGTACGAGGCCGGCCGGGCCCAGTGGGGAGCCAACGGTGCGCGGTCTCGGACTCCTACTCGAGGGTAAATGGAGTGGACGTTGCCCGCTGGCTGTCCCACACTTCACGTGCCGAACAACATCCCGAGAAGATACGTCGCGGCAGCCGCCCCGTACCCGATCGCCAGCTGACGCAGCGCTCGTTTCACCGGAGGCCCACCCGACAGAAGTCCCACGATGGCGCCGGTCCCGAGCAGAGCGATGCCGACGAGGACCGCTGCGACCAGCACCGCGGTCATGCCACCCAGCCCGAACAGGTAGGGCAGCACCGGAATGATCGCTCCGGACGCGAAGAACATGAAGCTCGCAGTAGCGGCGCCCAACCCTGTCCCGATCGCCTCGTGCTCATCCTCGGCCGGCGACTTCGGGGAAGCGCCAGCACGCTTCGGATCGGCACTCGCTCGCAGCACCTCGTCTGCACGGGCGTCGGCATCATCTGCCGACATGCCGCGGGCACGGTAGACCAGGGCCAATTCGTTGGCGTCGACATCGAGAAGCGGCACGGCAGCGTGCGCTGAGGGAGCCGGCCTGGATGCCTCGAGCAGTTCGCGCTGGGAGCGCACCGACACGTACTCGCCCGCCCCCATCGACAATGCGCCCGCGAGCAGACCTGCGATACCGGTGAGCAGGACGATCTGCTGCGAGACACCGCTGCCGCTCATACCGAGAACCAGCGCCAGGTTGCTCACCAGGCCGTCGTTGGCTCCGAACACTGCGGCACGAAACGTGCCGGACATTCGGTTGCGCCCACGTGCGGCCAGACCTCGGACCACTTCTTCGTGGATCTGTTCGTCCGCCGCCATCGTTTCGGTGGCGTCTTTGTCGGTCGCATACGGCGACCTGGTCTCCGCTCTCTGTGCCAGGGCCAGCACGAACACCGACCCGAAGCGCCGCGCCAACAGCCCGAGCAGCCGGGTTCGCATGTCCCCACGCATCGGTGTGCCCACCTGATCGCCGAGAAGCGAACGCCAGTGCGACTCGTGCCGGCCTTCCGCCTCTGCGAGCGCCAGCAGAATCTCCCGCTCCTCACCGCTGCGGCGATTCGCCAGGTCTCGGTACACGGCGGCTTCCGCCTGCTCGTTCGCGAGGTACCGGCGCCAACGACGAATATCGCTCGCGCTCGGTTCTCGTGAAGGCCCAGGTGAATGGGTGGACACGGGGGTGACGCTACCCGTCGATCATCACGGTCACCGAGTTCTCCGGCCGCGACACGACTGCCGGGGCACGATTGGACATGAGGTCGTAGATCGCTTTGGGCCGAGCCAGCAACTCCCTGGCCTGGTTCTGCGCGAACGCGAACGTCGAGCACTCACAGTCGGCGTCCACGCCGTCCACGTCCATTCCTGCATCTCTGCACAACGCCACCGCCCGTGACACGTGGAGGCCTTGGGTCACGATCAGCGCCTTCGTCACGCCATACGTCTGGACCGCCCGCGCACACGTGTCGTAGGTGTCCAACCCGAACGGATCACCGACGATCCTCGCCTCGTCGACACCCTTGTCGACGAGGTAGTCGGTCATGACGCCCACCTCGTTTCCGGTAGGGCTGGCACCGTTGCCGGACGCGAGTACCGCCTTCACACGACCTTCCGACACAAGCTTCGCCGCCGCGTCGAGCCGCCCTGTGAGGAAGGACTGCGGTTCGCCGCCTTGAACTTTCGCCCCCAGAACGATCACGACGGGAGCCGACGGTGCGGCGGCTGTGCGATACACATGCCCCGATGCCTCGAGCGCGATCCAGGCAGTGGAGGCCACGACGACGAACGTCACCGCGGATACTGCCGCAGCACCCCACACGAGCAACCTGCGCACGATGCCCGGCCGGGTGCGACAACTCTCGAGAGCGGACTGAGGCATAAACCCATCCAAGCATGCACGGTTCGCAGGACGAATCAGGCATAACACCCGCGTTGCCCACTCGGGCCCGATACCGCCCGGCCATGCGCACAGCCGTGCTCGCGATTGCCCTGACCTCCAGACGTCCCCGACCAACGTCACATCGGTTCGCCTCGAGCTGACCGGTGTGACATTCGTCGGGGTGAAGGACGAGCAGGCCGGCAGGTGTCGTTGCCAAACCCGATCGGGCCGGACGCCGCCTCGTCAACCGATCGGTGGATGCCTTCTGCCGCGGTGAAAACTTAGCGTCACACGTATGGACACCACGACCGGGTCTCGCTGCGAAACCATTGGGCGCAGCCGCCTTCTTGCTCCCGATTTTGCGCGCGGGCTGATGTTGGCGTTGATCGCCGTCGCGAATGTGCAGATATACCTGCACGGCCGCCCGTATGGTCTGCGCGAACACGTCATCACCGGTGATGTTGTCGATCAGGTCGTCACCGGAGCGTTGGGCGCGACCGTCGAGTTTCGCGCCTACCCGCTGTTCGCTGCCCTTTTCGGGTACGGAATCGTGGAAATGATCCGACGCCGACGAGCTCGTGGCGTGACCGAAGACGAGGCCCGTCGGGTGTTGCGCCGCCGCTCCGTCGGTCTGATCCTGTTCGGCGCGGTGCACGCCGTGCTGGCGTTCTCCGGTGACATCTTGGGTTGGTATGGGCTGCTCGGGCTACTGCTGGTGCCGCTGCTCCGGCTGAACGACCGTGCACTCCTCGTGCTGGCGTTCTCCTGGCTCGCCGTGGCGGGAATGGTGCAGGCAGCTATTTTCGCCGATCCGACCGCGAGCACCGAACGCAGCTTCTTCTGGTCGTACGGCGTGCCGGATCCGCTGCACGCCGCCGGGCTGCGGATGCTCGAATGGGTGATGGGCCCGTTCGGGATGGCGGCGGTCGTGACCGCGATACTTGTGGGCATATGGGCGGGGCGACACCGGGTCATGGAAAATCCGGAACGTCATCGGCGTCTGCTGACGCGGACCGCCTGGGTCGGGATCGGTGTGGGCATCGCCGGGGGAATCGGCCCCGCAGTCGTCGGCGCGCAAGTGTGGACGCCGAGCCCTCCGGGGCTGCTCGTATTGTCCTGGCTGCACGTGGTGACCGGCGTGTTCTGCGGGCTGGGCTACGCCGCGCTCATCGCCTTGGCGGCAGCCCGGTTGACGGCTTCCGGCCGCGACCGGCGTCGTAGCGTGCGGGCGTTGCAGTCCGCCGGACAGAAGTCGCTGTCGTGTTATCTGGCGCAGTCGGTGGTGTTCGCTGCGCTGTTGCCGGCCGCGACACTCGGGCTGGGCGGCGAACTCGGCCCCGCTTCTGCAGTCACTCTGGCGCTGCTGACGTGGGCGGCAACCGTGGTCGCCGCTGCCGCCTGGCCCGATCGGACCGGTCCGGCGGAGGCCGTGCTGAAGTGGTTCGTCAGTGGCCGGGCCGCATCGCAAGGTGTGAGAATCGGGGCATGACGGTGGAGCCAGTGGCATCACGACATGGCAACCACACCGACTGGATCTGGTTGCTGTTGCCGTACGCCCTGCTACTGACGGTTCCCGCCTACGCGGGACCGGCAGGGGAGATCGATGCAACCGACACACCCCGCGTGCTGGTCGCCAGTCTGGCACTGGCCGGATGGCACACGTTCTGGGCAGTCGGTCACCGTCATTGGTTGGAGCGAAACGTGGCGCCGATGGCGGTGTACTACCTCGGCTTGGTCGCGTTGTGTACCGTGCTGCTGCACGTGTCCGTCAGCTACCTGGCGCTGTACCTGGTCACCTACGGGATGGCGTTCGTGGCACTGCCGGGGGCCTGGGCGTATGCCGGTCTGGCAGTGGCGACAGCGTTCCCCGCGGCGCTCGCCGTGGCCTACGGGGAGACGCCGAACCCGGCTGTCACCGTCGGGGGTATGGCGCTTGCTGCGGCCATCGGCTGGAGCATCCGCAAACTGGAGTCCGAGACGGCGGCACGCAGAGCAGCACTGTCGGAACTCGCCCGTGCGCACGACAGCTTGGAACGGGCACTGGCCGACAATCTCGAGCTGCAGGATCGGCTGGTCTCCGAGGCACGTGAGTCCGGTGTCATCGCCGAGCGTTCGCGTATCGTCGCGGAGATCCACGACACGTTGGCCGCTGCTTTGGCGGGGATCGTCAGCCAACTCGAAGCCGTTGAAGCGCAAGCGCCCAAGGATGATCCGATGCGTGCACGAGTGCGGGTCAGCATCGAACTCGCCCGGAACGGGTTACGGGAGGCACGTCGATCGATCGCGGCGCTGCGTCCGACGGTGCTCGGTAATCGCGGGCTGCCCGCCGCGCTGACTGCCCTCGCCGACGAACATGAGCGCACCGGTGGGGTTCGTACGCGGGTTCATGTGACCGGTGCGGCGGCTACGCTGCCTGACGCCGTGGAGGACACACTGGTCCGCATTGCACGGGAGTCGCTCACCAATATCAGACGGCACGCCCGCGCCGACGAAGCCCACGTGACCCTTTCGTACCTGGGCGACTCGGTGGCACTCGACGTGGCCGACGATGGTGCCGGGCTCGAACCGATGTCGCCGTCGAGGCAGGGGCACGGACTGTCCCTGATGGCTGAACGGGTGGCCGGCCACGGCGGAACCCTGGATCTGCAATCGGCGCCGGGGGGCGGAACCACCGTCACCGCAACGGTTCCCATCACCGACACTGCGGAGGCAGCCGGTGTCTGATCCGATTCGTGTCTTGTTGGTCGACGACCATCCGGTGGTGCGCGACGGGCTGCACGGGCAATTGCAGACCGCCCCCGACATCCTGGTCGCAGCAGAGGCGGGCTCGGGTGCGGAGGCATCGGCGATGCTGCATCGCCATCGCGTCGACGTCGTGGTGACAGATCTGCGAATGCCCGGCATCGACGGGATCGATCTCATTGCCGGGATACGCGCCGAGCATCCGAACGTCGAGGTGCTGGTCCTGACCACCTACGACGGTCGAAGCGATGTGGTTGCGGCCCTGACCGCGGGTGCCCGCAGCTACCTGCTCAAGGATTCCGAACGCACACAGCTGTTCGAGGCGATCCGCGAAACCGCGCGCGGCCGCCGCATCCTGTCCCCGTCGGTGCAACAGCAATGGCACGCCGATCCAGGAACGGACTCACTGCTCACGGACCGCGAACACGAGGTTCTCGTACTCGTGGCCGAGGGCAGCACCAACGCGAAGATCGGCGCCGCTCTGTTCGTCGGCGAGGCCACCGTCAAAACTCATCTGCAGCACATATACACCAAGCTGGGGGTACGTGACCGTGCCGCGGCCGTGGCGACAGCGCATCGTCGGCGGCTACTGTGAACGTCGTCGGCGGCTACCGTGAACGGAAGAGTTTCCCAGGGGTGACGTAAAGGCTCAATCACCTGCGGAAAGCCGATGACGGGAGTCGAACCCGCGTATTCAGCTTGGGATAGCTGCTTTCGGGGATCATCCGTACGTTCGAAACCGCTGCCTCGGCACCAGGAGTTTCTGATTCCTTCCGATGGCCCTCATCGACACGGTCTGATCGAATGGGCGCGTGACGCTCACCATCGATTCCAAGATCGCACTGTTGGCCTCCGGGCTCATCCTGCTGTGGGCGCTCGCGCTCGGTGTGTGGAAATACCGCCAGATGGCAACCTCCACCGATGGCTCGGCGCACCCGTACGTCGACATCGCGCATCGGGCCGCGCTCATGTACTCGTTCGCGGCACTGGTACTCACCGCTCTGGCCCAGTTCAGCGATTGGCCCACCGCAGTCGATGTCATTGCCGTGCTCACGGTTCTGGTGTTCTTCGTCGGAGCCATCGTCAGCTACATGGTGCACGGATTCCTGGCCGACACCGACAACCAGTTCGTCCACCCGGTGCGCGGCACGCACGTATTCATGTTCCTACTCATCGTCGGCGAACTGGGCGGAACGGCCGTGCTCGTGGCAGGGTTCGTGCGAGCCCAATTCTTCTGAAAACGATTGCTTTGCTAACGAATGCGGCGCGCACGACGACACACCCACACACAACGCATCCCTCGAGCAGAGGAGGACTCCATGGCCTCATCCCGCGTGGCGGCAATCGCCGGAGGTGTCGCACTCACAACGGCACTCGGGAGTGGTGTGGCCGGCGCACAGCCCGCAGGCACAGGCATGGACCAGTACACCGCCGTCGACCCAATCGACTATCTGGTCGCCGACATGAACTATTACGGCAGCGTCTTCTTCCAGACACCGGATGGGCGCATGTGCGGCATCTACTACAACAACGGATACGCCGGGTGTGACGCTGTTCCCATCGACGCACCCCCGGGCACCAACCAGGTGCGAGTTGCCGTCTTCGAGGCCGGGAACTACCTGCACTCGACATCGCCCACGTTCACCGTGCCCGGTGGTCAGAGGGTTCTTTCAGAAGGGCACAAGATCACCCGCGGGAACACCACCTGTGGGGTCGGCTATCAGGGCACCGTGACGTGCGAGGTCGACGGACACGGGTTCCTCATCGCTGCAACCTACGGGTCTACCTGGTAGTCCATCGGACACGAACCGAGAACGTCAGGGCATCTCGACTGTCTCTGCCCGCGCGACCTCCCCGACCGCATTACGGATCGCGTTCACCGCCGGGATGCGCACGATGCGCAGTAGATCCACGATCACCACGGTGGCGGCCTGCAGGTAAGCGGTGCGAGCAAGAGCCTGGAGTCTCTCGTCCACATCGACCACTCCGAGTGCGCCGGTGAGCACCTCCGCCAACGCCTCGACATCCAGATCTGGAAACCACGGGACGACGGATCGGACGCACCGCTGCAGAACTGCCTGGACGTCCTCACCGGCCATCCCGTCCGGGTGGGCCATTTCCAGCAACTCGCGCACGATCCCCGACTGCACGGACACCACCTGTTCGAACGGCAGATCGTCCAGCTCACCGAAAGCGTCGACCGCAGCCGACGCCGACTCCTCCTGCACGGCCGCCACCGCAGCGTTCACTGCCCCGGCAATATCGCGGGCTACCTGCGGCCAAGGCTCCGGCCACCTGACGTCGTCGCACATGTTCACGTGTCCCACCATCGCACGACGTACCGACACCCGACGCACAGTCGGCATTGACACCGGCGTCACAGTCGACGCATCCGCACCGCACCGAGTCGGTACGCCGGCGCCACTGCGTGCGGTTCCGCGGCGATCCGTTCGGCTGTTCGCCGCCAGATCTCGTCGAGTACGGCGTTCTTGTCGGCCGACGAACGCTCCGGACCGAGCTGCGATTCGAAGCTAGGAGACAGAAACCCGCGCAAGAATCCCGTTTGTGCCCAGGCGTAGTCCTCGACCTCACCGCATCCGAGCAGGGCAGCGAACGGATCGGTCAATACCGTTGTGATGCAGTCCAGTAGGGCCAACTCGTTGCCGGTGCTGCCCACGAAGTTCGGTGTGAACGGATCGCGCAATTCATCGACGGAACGGAACCACGTGGGGTACACCAACGACCCGTACTCGTCGTACGCGATGAGGCCGTCGTCCCGGCACTGCCGCAGCGCTGTCTCCAAACAATCGAACAGCGCCTCCGATCCCACCAGCCCGTCGTCGCCCCGTAGGACGTCCACGACCACCAGACCGCCTCCCGGTGCCAGTTCCACCGATCGGTGGTCCAGGAAGCTCGTCCAGTCGGCCTGCGAGCACGCCCGATAGATCTCCCGTACGGACTCGTGTCGTGACATGTGCACGAAGAAGTGGTCCGGTATCGGCGTCGGTGCCGCACTGAGCCAGTGCAGGCTCGACGCACTCCACCCGAACGTCAACGAAGAACGCGGAAAGATCCTGTCGTAAAACGTACGACCGGCTACGAGCGGAAACACCTCGTGCCGCTCTCGCAGATAGCTCTCGGGGGCTCGGTCCACCACGTCGAAGAGGGTGGCGAAGTCGTTGTGCGGTAGATCGGTATGGACGACGGTGATACCCGCGTCCGGTCGGGCCAGCCGCAACGTGTCGACGGCCAACCCGATCGGCCGAAGACTGTTGTTCGCCTGCGCAGCACCGAAATCGGCGACCATGACCGGCACCGAACCGACGTCGGTCGAGATTCCGGCGATCGCATCGGCGATCAACGGATACCCGATGGCAGCGGCATCGTGCTGGGTGCGCGACTCGTGCCGATACACGCCACCCAACATCACACCGGGACTGTTGCGACCAGCCTCCTCGGCCATGGGATCAGCGTAGTCCCGTTGCCACGAGCCTGCTTGGGGTCCACACATGAGTAGCCTGACGAGTGTGCCGCTCCCACCATCTGTAACGCGATCGTTGCGACGCACCGGAAGCGCTCTGATGACGCTGCCGAGATCACTGGTCACGCTCGCGAAAGTCTTCGACGGCACCTCACGCGCGCCGAAACGGCGCATCATCGCGAATGCGCTGTTGGCGGTGGTCGTCGGGCTTGTGGCGTGGTTCGTGGCATTGCTCGGCGGGTTGGCAGTGGCGCGGGGACCGCTGTACGGGTTGGTCGACCGAGGACCGTACGACGACTCGTGGGGTGGCCCCTCCTTGGCGGGCGCCTGGAGCGTACACGCACTCGTCGCGATCCCCTTCATCGTGATCGCCGTGTACGCACTGATCGGCATCGACACCCTCGTCCGACGCCTGCATCGACAGCTCGTCGACCCCCCGGGCCCGCGTTGGCCGGTCCCGACCGCGCTCGCCGTCATGACAGCGGCAGCCTTCTTCTTCGTATCCTGGCTCCACCAGCTTCGATGAGCGCACCGGAATGAACCCGAACCCGTTCCGGTTGCACGGGCTGTGACTGACACCACTGCATCGGACGAAACCCCGGCTCTCGGCAGATTCGGCGTGTGGCGCGGGGGATTCCTGAAATCGAAAGCCGCGGTGGCCATCGAGGATCTCGGCTACGGCACGATCTGGATCGGCGGATCGCCGCCCGCAGATCTCGTGGCGGTCGAGAAGGTTCTGGCGGCCACCGAGACCATCACGGTGGCGACGGGCATCGTGAACATCTGGACGGCGCCCGCCCCCGACATCGCAGACACGTACCATCGGTTCGAGCAGAAATACCCAGGTCGTTTCCTGCTCGGAATCGGAGTAGGTCATCCTGAACAGCCCGGACTGAACTACCAGAAGCCCTACAGCACCCTCGTCGAGTACCTGGACGTTCTGGACGAACATGGTGTCCCCCAGGATCGGCGCGTGCTGGCTGCGCTGGGCCCTAAGGTGCTCGCACTCTCGGCGGCCCGATCGGCGGGCGCGCACCCGTACCTGACCACCCCGCAGCACACCCGTCAGGCACGCGAGCATCTCGACCACGCCTTGCTGGCGCCCGAGCAGAAGGCTCTGCTGGCGCCCGAGCAGAAGGTCGTGCTCGACGACGACCCCGCACGTGCCCGCCTCCTCGGACGCGATGCCGTGAACAACCCCTATCTGCAACTGAAGAACTATGTGAACAACCTGAAGCGACTCGGCTACCCCGAGAAGGAGATCGTGGACGGTGGCAGCGATCGGCTCGTCGACGACCTCGTGGCGCACGGTAACGCGCAGCAGATCGCAGCCAGGCTCAACGAGCACCTCACCGCCGGCGCCGATCATGTCGCGATCCAGGCACTTCCCGCGACCGACGATCCGGTGCCGACGCTTACTGCCCTGGCCGAGGCGCTGGGGCTCCGCCGCTGAACGGTCCGGCACCTTCTTTTCTGGGAGAGTGGTTCCCATAGGCCGTCAAGATTGGCAAGATGACGTGACTCGGAGTACCGCCTAGCCTAGGACTGAACGCTGTGCACGCTTCCACTCCCCACCCTGTGGGGCCGTACTCGGCGGGGCCACCTGCCAGCGCACTGAACGTCGACATGCCCACGCTTGATCGTTTCCGACTGACCGAGTTGTGGCGAGGAGTCGTCATCGGCGTCGTCGTCACCGCATACATGGTCGCCGCAATCGCCGCCTGGCCGCTGCGTCGCAATCGTGGCCGACTCGTCGATGCGACTTGCGAAGGGATCGTGAACGGCTTCGAGGTACTCGGCCCCACCTTCGTGAAACTGGGCCAGTTGATGGCGTCGTCGTCGGGCGTCTTTCCCGCGCCCCTCGCCGACGCCTGCCTTCGGTGTCTCGACGACGTGCCACCCGTGCCGGCGTCGGTGGCACGGGCACGAATCGAACGGGATCTGGGGCATACCATCGACGTCTTGTTCACCGAGTTCGACGATCGTCCACTCGCTGCCGCCTCCGTCGCCCAGGTTCATACGTGCACGTTGCCCGACGGCCGCCGCGCCGTCATCAAGGTTCAGCGTCCGAACATCGCCGAACGGATGCTGGTGGACCTGCGCGCCGCCTACTGGGGTGCGCGCGTGCTGGAGAACATCGAGTTCTTTCGCGTCGCGAACGCCACAGCCATCATCCGCGATCTGCACTCCGCGACGATGACGGAACTGAACAGCGCCGTCGAGGCGGATCGGCAAACGCGCTTCCGCCGCAACATCGGAGAATTCGGTGACAACATCCACGTCACCACACCCGAGGTGTACTGGGACTACTGCGGACCGCACGTCATCTGCATGGAACGGATGTCCGGAACCCCACTGGACCGTTTGGAGACCACGGACGACGAAACCAGCCGCCTACTGATCCGCCGGGGCGTCAAGGTGTGGATCGAGTCGGTCGTGCTGCACGGGCCGTTCCACGGGGACGTGCACGCCGGCAACCTGTGGGTGCTCGACGACGGCCGTATTTCCTTCCTGGACTTCGGCATTGTCGGCGTGCTGCCACCGGAGTGGCGTCAGATCATCAAGGACATGTTCTATTCGACCCTGATCGACGGCGACTTCTCCCGTGTGGCACGAGGGGTTCGTGCGCTCGGCTACGTCACCGATGTGGAGGCAACAGACGAAGAGATCGGCGCGCAGGTGGCAACCGTGCTGGCACCGATCCTCGGCCAGGATCTCGGTGAACTGAAGCTCAGCAAACTGATCGGTGCGCTGGTTCAGATCGGCAAGCAGTGGGGCGTCGCGAGCCCAGAAGAGTTGGTGCTCTTCGGTAAACAGCTCGGCTACTTCGAACGTTATGCCACCGCCCTCGCACCCGGTTGGGTGCTCGGGCAAGATCTTTACCTGTTCCGCAACATATTTCCCGACGCTGTCGCGGAGCGCACCCGAGACCTGGGGATCACCCTGCCGGAGGATTGAGGGCACAGGTGCTCGTACGCACGGATGAGTTTCAAGCATTACGCAGTCGAATCCGAGTCGTCGCTGAGCTCGATCGTAGCCGAGGACGGGGACTGACTCATGAGCAACGGAGCTGACTCGACGGCGGTTCGTACCGCGATGTGGCGGGCACTACACGTACTCATCGACGAGCCGCCCCATGTGCTGGACGACACGCTTGGGTTGCAGATCGCGGGCGTGGATAGCGATGACTGGCAGAAGCGTCCAGATATGGACCCTGAACGTACTCGGTCCAACCGTTCCTCGATCGTAGCCCGGGCCCGCGCCACTGAAGACATTGTGACGGACTGTGGCGCGCAACAATACGTGGTCCTGGGAGCGGGCCTGGACACCTTCGCACAGCGCGATGAGGGCACGGCGCACGTGTTCGAAGTCGATGCGCCTGCTACCCAAGCCTGGAAGCGTCAGCGGCTGGACGAGCTTGACCTGCTGACACCGGAGCGACTGCACTTGGTGCCAGTCGACTTCGAGGCCGGAGAGTCATGGCTCGACAAGGTAGTGGCTGCGGGCCTCGACCTGGCAATCCCAACGGTCGTATCGATGCTCGGCGTGACGATGTACCTCACGCGTGAGGCGATCACGGAAACACTATGCGCGGCAGCCTCGCTCACTGCCGGATCGGTAATGATATTCAGCTACGCACGCCCAATCGCGATGGCACCACCGGAGATTCGCCCGGTTCTGGAGGGTGCCGCCAAAGGAGCCGCCGCATCCGGACATCCCTGGCTGAGCCTGTTGGCACCCGACGAGGCGATCAACCTTGCGCGTGACGCCGGATTCGGTGACGTGCAGGTCGTGGACTCGTCCGACCATCACAACCGGTACTTTTCCGACCGTCATGATCGCCTCAGCCCTGTCGGCGGCGAAGACCTCGTGGTAGCTACCACTGGCGGGGAATGATTCGACCGCCGAGCCATCGGCGTTTCGTCAGTCGGCATCTGCCGCCCCCCGACAATGGGTGCCGGAATCAATTGGTCCGATGATCACTGGCCGTTCTTTCGCATACGCTCCAGGCCGAAGCTGATCCGCGCACCGCTTGCACACCAACCTCCGGACGCCACCATCGAAAACGAACCTAGTAGGTACGGGTCGTGCAGCTCAGTCCACCGGGGACACCCGGATGAGGTTGCCGTCGGGGTCCGTGATCACGAACGTGCGGCCGAAGACAGCGTCGTACGGCTCCTCCACGACATGGACTCCCTTCGAGACCCAACTCCTGAAGGTTTCGTCAACTACGGACGCCGATCCCGGCACCATCAGGCCGACCTCGCTTGTGCGAGGGGTGCTCGGAATCGCGTGGTCGCTGTAGCCCGTCCACAGCGCGAACAGGACACCGGGCGCTACCTCGAAAGCCACGTAGTGCGGACTGGTGAAGGTCGGTTCGATCTCGAACAGGTCGCTGTAGAACGCGGTAGCGGCCTTGGCGTCGCGAACGCCGATCAGGAACAGGTTTGGTGCGGGCACAGAGCGCTCCTCAACTCGTTGATTTCTGGGTACCGCTCGAGTTGATCGCTTTATCGCGACAGAACCTGTCACCTTTTCTGCGAACATTGGTCAGTATGAAGGCTTCGAGGCTGTTGCACCTCTTGCTGCTCCTGCAGACCCGTCAGCGCTTTACCACCGCCGAGCTCGCCGAGCGCCTGGAGGTGTCCCGGCGTACGGTGCTGCGGGATGTCGAGGCGCTCTCGACAGCGGGGGTGCCTGTTTATGCCGAACGCGGGCGGAACGGCGGCATCGTCTTGCTTCCCAACGCTCGGCTCAACGCATCCCATCTGGAACCACCAGAGTTGGAGGCCCTCTCGGTACCTGGTTTGGACAGCGCGCAGCTCGAGCGCATGGGCCTGTCTGCGGTGTGGGAGTCGGCCGCGCACAAGATCGCCGCCCGCCAGGCCGCAGCACCTGAGTCGTCGAGTCTGCTGCGACTGGCGGACCTGGTGCTGGTGGACAGCACCGCGTGGCTTGCCGAGTCGAAGACAGCGGTGGACGTATCGGATCTGGCCTCGGCCCTGCGATACCGGCGCCGTCTGCGAATCCGGTACCGGCGCAGCGCCGAGAAACAGGACTCGACGCGGGTGGTCGACCCGTACGGGATCGTGGCGAAATCAGGCCGCTGGTATCTCATCGCCGATGACCAGGGGACCGGTCGGCTGTTCGCTCTGGAACGACTCTCCGCCTACGAACAACTCGACGCGCCAGCTGTTCTCCGACCAAATGAGACCCTCCGCACCAGGTGGGCGGCGTTGAAGGAACGCACCGAGAGGCAAGGTCGCGTGAGCGTGACCGTCCGCCTGCCAGCAAATGGCCTCGACCTGGCACGCCGCATCCTCGGCGCCCGGATCCACGATGTCTCCGACGCGGACGACGGCTGGTGCACCGTCGTCGTCCGCTACCCCGACATCGAGTCGGTGCGTCAGCTCCTCCAATTCGGCGACCACATCGAGATACTCACCCCCGAAGCAGCCCGCAGACGCATCAGCCAGCTCGCCAAGGACCTGGCTGAAAGACACTCGGTCCCAGCCTCGTGACTGCTAGCGGCACGCCCCTCGACTCAATCAATGTCCCCAGTCGGGACACCTAGTGAGCCTGGCTCCAGGCAAGCCAATCAGATACCAAGAGGTCGGAGAAGGACTCCGGGCTTGACCGGAGCATTTGGGTGAGCTGCCCGCTGCAGGCTGTGCCTGCCCCTCCCAACTTCGAGGATATCGCGGGCGGCGACCACCAATCGCTGATCGGGCGGGCTGCGGGTCCAGATCTCGTGCCGCAGGCACTGGGACTTCAATGCCACCGTTGTCGCGCACGAACCGAATCGTAGCCAGCAGATCGGCCAGGAGTTGGCTATATTCGGCCCTCGCAGCGTGACGCACACGGTGGGCCTGTCATCTCACAAATCACCACCGACTGACCTACTCGACGCTGACGGCCTCGATGATGTTCAGCCGAGCCGCCCGTAGTGCCGGTGGTATCGAGCCGAGCAGGCTCAGAACAACTGCGACAGCGGCGAAGAGCAGCGCGATCGCCATCGGCTGATACTCGACATCGATACTGAGGACGTTCGACATGGCCTTGGAATTCAGATACTGGTTCGCCGCGCCGAAGACGACTCCGATGCCGCCGCCCACCACCCCTATTGCCGCAGCCTCGGCGAGAACGGTCCGTAGCGCGAACCGACGGCTCGAGCCGATCGCGCGCAGGACACCCAGTTCGCGTCGACGTTCGAGGACCGACAGCATCAGCGTGTTCAGCAACGCCACCGCGGCAACGACCACCACGATCCACGCCATGATGCCGATCAGCACCGTGGCGCTTTCGATCGATCGAGTGATGGCGGTCAACCCCTCCTCGCCGCTGTACACGTAGACGTTCCCTGGAACAAATTGTTGCAGAGCGGTTTCCAGCTGTCGCACGTCCACTCCCAGGGCCGCGTCGATACCGAGAATCGTGGCGCCGGGGCGTTCGAACCATGTCTGCATGTCGGCGAGGTTCATGGCCACCACCCCACCGAGTGCGGAGAAGAACGGCACCACCTCCAACACCTCTACGGTGTGGATCCCGCGCGGCGTCGGTATATCCAGCCGGTCCCCGGCATCGACGCCCAGGGCCCGTCCGATGTCCCGTGAGATCACCACTCCTTCGCCGGCCGATATGCGTTCGCGCGTCTGCGCGTCGATGGCGTCGACCGGAGGCATCTCGGTGCCCGGAGCCATTCCCGAGATCATCACCCGCATGTTTCCGAGACTCGCGTACGCCATCTGTCCTTGCACCACGTCGGCGACACCCGGTACCGCCTCTATCTCGTCTCTCAGTCCGCCGGGAAGCAGTGGTGCTGTGGGAAAAACACCCGGTTCGGTGGCACTGACGAACAGATCGACATTCGCCATGGAAGCGAAACTGTCCGCCGTGGAGTCGACGACGTTCGAGTTCGAGCCCGTACTCGACATCGTCACCGAAACGCCGATCATCACGGTCATCAACGTCGCCCACACCCGGCGTGGCGCGCGCTCCACGGTTGCCGCCGCAAGTGCCCCGGGAGCTCCGAACATCCGCGCAATAGACGCCGACCACCGCACGATCATCGGTCCGAGTGCCAGACACAAGGCGATCTCGGCCGCGGAGATCAACCCGATCGCCCCGGTACTCAGCCGGCCGACGTCGGCGACGGCAACAGTCACCGCCGCCGCAAGCAGCCCGACTCCCAGCAATCCCCCCACCAGCCGAACGGATGTCGGAACCGTATCGGACGAAGACGCACCCACTGGTGTCAACGCCTCCACCGGCGCCACCCGGTAGACCTGACGCGCCGCGAATGCGGCCGCGGCAACGCTCGCACCGACACAAGCTGCCACCGTCACGGGAATCGCGTAGCCGGGCAGCATGTACTCCGTCGTCGCTTCGATGGATTGCACCATCGCGGTCGGCAGCGCATCGATTGCCAGGCGTCCTACGAATATCCCGATCACGGAACCGAGAAGCCCACCGACTGCACCCACCAGCGCCGCCTCGGCGAGCAGATCTCCCACCATGGCACGGCGGGAGCCACCGATGGCACGGAGCATCGACAGCTCACGCCTACGCCCGGAGATCGCCATGCTCATCACGTTGTAGACGAGGAATGCGGCAACGACCAGAGCTGCGGACGCCGACGACAAGGTCAACGAACGCAGAATCGAAATGCTGCCGGAGGCGTTCGCGGACCGGGCACTGGGTTCGGCGACGATCGCCCGACCATCTACCACCTTCGCCACCCCGACGCGGACCTGTCCCACGTCCGCGTCGGGTACGACCTCGATCATGATCGAATCCAACCGATCCGTACGCCCCGTGAGCTCTTGCAGCAGCGGCAAGGGTGCCATCACGAACCGCCCACTGTTGACGCGCGTCGCGTCGTCGCCGCCGAGCACCACAGCCACCGGCGCGGTTCCCGACCCGACTCGAACCGTGTCGCCCTCCGAGAGCCCCATTCCCGCGCCGACCGCTACTCCGCCAGGGATCGCCAACAGACGACCGAGCTGCGGCTGCACGGTCTGTTGCAGTTCACTGTCCAGACCGGCAATCGACGCATTGGCACCGAGCAGAAGAACGCGCTCGGTCGGCGGACCCGACGACATGCGGAGCATCGGCACCGCTGTGGAGACACCCGGCACCGCAGCGATCTGGGCCTGCAATTCCTGATCGAATCCACTGTCGGTGATGCCGGAAACCTCCAGATCCGCGGTGCCCGCGACACTGCGCGTCAGCCGTTCCGCCGAACCCGTGATCGATCCGGAGATTCCGAGTACGGCAACGAGAAGAACCGCAGAAACGGCCACCACCGTGATCGATGTCGCAGTTCGGGCGGGGTGCGCTACGAACTCGCGCAACGTGAACACTCGCACGCGCGACAGCGCAGCTCCGGTCATGGCCGCGTCCCGGCTGGGAGCGCCTGCGCCCTGTCGTCGGACTGCACATGGCCGTCGCGCAGGGTGATCGTCCTGTCCGTCGACTCTGCCGCATTCGCGTCGTGAGTCACCATCACCACCATGCGATGGCCGCCGTCGGCGTGAGCGATATCGGCCAGCAACTTCAATACAGACGCACCTGTCCGCGAGTCGAGGTTGCCGGTCGGCTCGTCGGCGAGAATCAACGGCGGGTCCATCATCAGGGCTCTCGCCACCGCCACCCTCTGCATCTGACCACCCGACAACTCCGCCGGCCGGTGCTCCGCACGATGACCGAGCTCCACCCGCTCGAGTAGGGCAATGGCATCCGACTTGACCTTGTTCATTCGGACCCCGTCGAGAAGTTTCGGGATCGCAACGTTCTCCCAGGCCGACATGGTCGGGAGCAGGTTGAAGAACTGAAACACGAACCCCACCTGCTTACGCCGAAAGCGGGATTGCGCTTCGTCGTTCAGTGACCCGATCTCTCTGCCCTGAAACAGGATCGATCCGGAATCCGGAGAATCCAACGCACCGAGTAGGTGGAGCAACGTGCTCTTCCCGGCACCGGACGGGCCGATGATCGACACGAATCCGCCGCCTTCGAGAACCAGATCGACGCCGTCCAGCGCGCGCACCAGCTGCCCACCGACCAGGTACTCGCGGCGGACGTCCCGTAGTTCGATGCTCATGCCACCACCACTCGGTCGTCGGCCGATAACGATCCGGTCGCGTGGGCCGCGATCATGCGCTGCTCATGACGGCGCACGTGCCGTAGGGATTCGTAGGTCACCGACGCGGCATCGAGGACCGCCCGCAGTGTCGGCTGTTCGGCGGCGAGGTCCTTCCAGGCATCGACTGGGGCAGTACCGTCCTCGAGCGACTGATCGAGCTTGGCAGCGAGGTGATTGTTCCACCGTTGCTGCAGCGCGAGGAGAAGGTTGTCAGGGGAACCGAAGTGCCGCATCACCCCCGGCACATGACTCAGTCGCACCACGATCTCTGGATCTACGCGAGCCCGATCGAGAACGTTCTCGAGAACTGCCCGCCGTGCATGAAAATCGTCCCAGGTCATCTTCGCCACCTCCGTGCATCCGTTTGTGCCGAAAACGCTACGGACGCCGAGATGCGATATCGCCGTGCCAGAGGAGGGAATCCGTCTCCTACCGTGGTCGGAGGCCAGTCTCCGTTTCGGGAAGGATGTCCGGGGGCGCTGTGGTCGCCTACGCTTGTTTGGTGCAGGTGATCGAATTTTGTCGTCGTAGGGCGGAGGCGAGCGAGTACGACTACCCGCTCCTTGTACCCGCGGTCTCGCACGCCCTCGGAGTCGCAATGGCCACAATCGCCGTCGTCCAACGCGACGCGCTCGTCCCACCCGGATGGCCTCTGCTGTTCGGGTTGATTGCCGCGCTCACTCCGTTGACGAGCGCCATCAAACCCGGTGTCATCGTGCCGAGGCCGCTGCTGACGCTCATCATGATCACGGCGACCGCATTGCTGCTGCTCGAACCACCGAAGTCGCAATTCGACTTCGCCCCACTCATTCTGGTCGTCATGGCAGCCGAGGTCGCCGCGACGTCGCGACTGCGCGTCAGCATGCCCGCTGGGATCGGCGCGCTGGCAACCCTGTCTGTGTTCGCATTCACCGGTACGCTCGACAATGCCCTTTACAGCATCGTCGGCGTGGTGTTGGGATGGACTATCGGGCATCTGATGTTGACGCAGCTTCGGCTACTGCACCAGGAAAAGGCATCGCACGCTGCCCAGGCGGAACAGGCGGCAACACACGAACGGCAGCGAATCGCCCGCGAGATTCACGATGTCGTGGCGCATTCGCTGAGTGTCACCCTGCTCCATCTGACGGGCGCACGGCGAGCGCTGGAAGAAGACCGAGACATCGACGAAGCGATCGATGCACTTGCTGACGCCGAGCGTCTGGGCCGGCACGCCATGACCGATATTCGGCGGACCGTCGGGCTTCTCGACGGACGGTCAACCAGCACCAAACCCGAGCCGGGCATCGCCGACGTTCCAGATCTCGTCGACGCTGTCCGGCGCGCGGGGCTTCCCGTGACCTTCGAGATGCATGGCGACCTGGACCCGGTCACCGGGGCGATGGGCCTCGGCCTCTACCGCATTTCGCAAGAATCCTTGGCGAATGTCCTCAAGCATGCTCCGGGCACCGACGCTCACGTGGCACTGGATATCGCGCCGTCTGCCATAACGCTCGAGGTCCGGAATCCCACGCCGCACCCCGTCGCAGACCCAACCGGCGCCGAAGGTTCCGGACTACGCGGAATGCGTGAGCGGGCAACGCTCCTCGGCGGTGATCTGCGTGCAGGACCTACGACAGACGGTTGGTCGGTGCGCGCGTGCATCCCACTCGACTCCGGCAGCTGCCCCGGTTCTTTCCTTCGTCGCCTCGGGAGCCAAATGTGACCAGCCCGGAAATTTCCGTACTACTCGTCGATGACCAGGAGCTGGTGCGCTCGGGATTGCGCCGAATCCTGCGGCGTAAGGACGGTTTTCGCATCGCGGCCGAGTGCGCAGACGGGGACGAGGTCTCCGATGCCGTAGCGCAGCACACTCCGGATGTGGTGTTGATGGATCTGCGGATGAAGCGTGTCGACGGCATCGCGGCAACCCGCGCACTCCAACAACACGATCACACACCTCCGGTGTTGGTCCTGACCACCTTCGACGACGACGAGCTGCTCTCCGGCTCACTCAGGGCGGGCGCGGCCGGCTTCGTTTTGAAGGACTCTCCCGCAGAAAATCTGATCCGCGCGGTACGGACCGTGGCCGAAGGTGGGGCCTGCCTCGATCCGGCCGTCACGGGACGGGTCCTGTCCACCTACCGAAACGCTGCCTTCCCCAGCAGCAGCGATGCCGCGACCGTCGACCTTCTCACCGCCCGCGAATGCGACGTCCTCGCTCATATCGGACGTGGCCGAACGAACGGCGAGATCGCTGCAGAACTATGCATTTCGGAGGTCACGGTGAAGAGTCACATCGGCCATATCTTCGTGAAACTCGACGTTCGCGATCGAGCCGCAGCCATCGTCTACGCATTCGATCACGGCATCGTCACCCCTGGGTCCACCCCACGGTGAACGGGCTCGTTGATACTCGACGGACGTCAACCACAGGAAGGCTTGCCCAGATCTGTGGAGATTCGCAGCACTTTGCAGACCTCCCTTCGCATAAATGTCCGACCCGACGAGCAGAACGTACGACGATCGCAAGCGCAGTCCTGAGCACCACAGTTCCCAGCACTAGTGCCCCTCGCCGTCAATTCGTTCAATTAGTCGTCCGAGGGACTCGAGGTTCTCCTCGGCCCTCTTGGTCCAGATGAACGGCTTGGGATCGTCGTTCCACGCGGCGATCCAGGTGCGGATGTCGCGTTCGAGGGATTGGACACTGGTGTGATGGCCGCGCTGGAGTAGCTCGCGGGTGACTTCCCCGCACCAGCGTTCGACCTTGTTCATCCAGCTGGAACCGGTCGGGGTGAAGTGCATACGGAAACGAGGATGTGCGGCAAGCTATTTGCGGATCGCCGGGGTTTTGTGTGTGCCGTAGTTGTCGCAGACCAGGTGGATGTCGAGGACCTCGGGGGTCTGCTTGTCGATCTTGATCAGGAACTTCTTGAACTCGATCGCCCGGTGCCGGCGGTGTAGCGAGGAGATCACTGTGCCGTCGGCGATATCGAACGCCGCGAATAGGCCGGAGGTGCCGTGCCGGACGTAGTCGTGGGTGCGCTTCTCGGGCATCCCCGGCGTCAACGGGTGACGGGCGCAGTCCACAGGCCGGTCAGCGCGTCGACCAAGTCTACGCCGAAGTCGTCCCACGTGAGACCGTCATCGTCGTCGCCGCCCAGGGCGAGTTCGCGTTCCGCGCACATGTGCACCAGCAGTTGGCGGGCCATGTGGGCGCGCGTGCGCCGGATCCCGAGAGGGACTTCCCCGCCGTTGTCGCGCAGTCCATTCAGCGTTTCCTTGAGGGATTCGGAGGTCAGGGCGTCCTCGTAGATGCCTGCGCGCAAAGTCGGGTCTGCCATCACCTGCGCATTGAACCGTGCATACCAGGTGGGAGTGTTCAGTTCGGCAAAGTGCTCGGTGGACGGCAACACCAGGCAGCGGATCCAGTCGCGGATGTTCGTGGACCCGCGGGCATCCGCGAGCAGTTCGGCGCGGCGTGCGTCGATGCGCTCTGAGTGTTTACGGATGATCTCACGGATCAGGTCGGTCTTGGTGCCGAAGTGGTAGCCGACTGCGGTGTTGTTCGCCTGTCCTGCCGCCTCGCCGACCTGCCGGTTGGACACTGCGTATATGCCGCGCTCGGCGAAGAGCCGTTCGGCTGCGGTCATGATGGCCTCGCGGGTGGCGGTGGTGCGTGCGTTGTGGCTGCCGGTGCCGGCTGGTGACGAGCCGGAACCGGCCCGATCGTGTGGTTCCCGGGTGGAATCGACTGACGTGGCGGCAGGGTTCACTGTGCGCCAACTCCTTCCTGGAGTGCGGCCGAGTTGAGAGACGTCGGTCACCGTGCCCCGACCCGGGCTGGTTTAAGGCACCTGATTGATCTATTCTACCGTAAGTCAGTCGACTTAAAACCTTCTGCCCCTTGCGGGTAGTTCGATCAGATTGGGCCAAGATGCTGCGAGAGCCTGACTCCACCATTACAGAAAAAGGCGAACCAGACGGACCTGCGCTTCACACGGCGCCCGTCATTGCGGTGCTGGCGCTCGCCGGCATCGTCGTGGCGTTGATGCAGACGCTGATCATCCCGATCATTCCGGCCCTGCCGGATCTGGTGAACGCCTCCGCCGCGGACACCGCATGGGCCATCACGGCGACCCTGCTGGCCGCCGCCGTCGCCACACCAGTCATGGGTCGCCTGGGCGACATGTACGGCAAACGTCGCATGCTTCTGGTCAGCCTCGTCATGCTCGTCGTCGGCTCGGTTATCGGCGCGCTCGCCACCAGCCTGATCCCGCTGATCGTCGGCCGCGCGCTGCAGGGTCTCGCCTCGGGCGTGATCCCACTGGGAATGAGCCTGCTGCGCGACGTGATGAAGCCGGAGAAACTCGCGAGGTCGGTCGCTGTCATCAGTGCATCGCTCGGCGTCGGCGGCGCCCTCGGTATGCCGATCGCGGCCGTCATCGCGGAATACGCGAGCTGGCACATGCTGTTCTGGGTGTCAGCCGTCCTCGGCGTCGTCGTCACCGGGTTGACAGTCGTCTTCGTGCCCGAATCGCATCTGCGCTCGTCGGGACCGTTCGACTACGTCGGCGCGAGCACCCTTTCTGCAGCGTTGATCGCCCTGTTGCTGGCAATCTCCAAGGGTTCCGACTGGGGTTGGGCGTCCGGCAGCACGATCGCGTTGTTCGCCGTCGCCGTCGTCGTCTTCGCCGTGTGGGTCGTGTGGGAGCTGCGCGCGACTCGGCCGCTCGTCGACCTGCAGATCGCCGTGCGCAAGCAGGTGCTGTTCACCAACCTGGCGTCCATCGTCTTCGGCTTCGCGATGTTCGCGCAGTCACTGGTCATCCCCCAGATCATCCAGATCCCGGAGGCCTCCGGCTACGGTCTGGGCCACTCGGTCCTCATTGCCGGACTCGCGATGGCGCCCGGCGGACTGGTGATGATGGCGGTGGCGCCGCTGTCCTCGCGGATCACGATGACGTGGGGCCCCAAGTTCACGCTGATGGGCGGTGCGGTAGTCGTCGCGCTCGGCTACCTGATGGGCGTGATCTGGATGCATTCGGTGTGGCAGATCATCGTGTTGACCTGCATCATCTCGTCCGGAATCGGCCTTGCCTACGCCGCAATGCCCGCCTTGATCATGGGTGCGGTCCCGCCGGAGGAGACCGGCGCGGCCAACAGCTTCAACACGCTCATGCGTTCGCTGGGCACATCGTTCGCCAGCGCCATCGCCGGTGTCATCATCGCGTCGTTCACGATGACACTGGGTTCGGCGGTGATCCCGTCGGAGAGCGCCTTCCAGATCACGATGGCCGCGGCCGCCGGTTCCTCGGTGGCGGCGCTGCTGCTGGCGATGCTCTTGCCGCGGTATCGCGCGGCCCACGTAGACGAGGCCGAGGCGGTGGAAGCGGCAGTCGAGGTTGCAGACGCCGAGCCGGCACGGGCGTGAGCCGAACCCAGCCGCGCATCACGCGCGTGCAGCGGACGGCCCGGCCGCGGGGCGACATCCGTCACGTCGACGGTGTCGCCCCGGAGCTGCGCAACGAGCTGTTCCGCAGTCGGAACGTCGACAGCGTCAAGTACTCCGACAGCTTCGAGTACTACAACTGGTTGTACCGGGTGACTAGCAGGACTTTGTTAGGTCGGGAAACGGTGGTGACACAGTGTGCAGGTGCCGATCCCCAGTAGTCGGTGGGTTCTGCCGCTTCGGTAGGCCATTCGGCCAGGAGCCACACCTGTTCGACCGATCCGTCGTCGGCGCGGGGTACTCGATGGCCCGCGGGGCGGGCCCGCGGCGCGACGAACCGCGAACGCATAACGGCATCGGGGCTGTTTGGTGCCGTCTTGGTGCCGCGCCGCCACGACACCTGCTGCAGCGCCTCCGACCCGGCGGTGAGCACCAGGTCCTTGCAGTTGGATTTCGGAACTCGATAGCGGGCGGTGAAGGGGCGGCCGGGGCCGATGCGGGGCGGGGCCTCGGGCACCGGCCGGGTAGACGCTGGTGGAGTCAGCGTGCCCGTTAGATCGAATTACTTGGAGGTTCGCGACGATTCGGGCTGATATCCGGTAGCCATCAATCACGGCCCTGCTTGCCGAGACGTGCAGGTATTCGAAGTGCTTTGCGGGCCTTGGGGGTGATAGCGCAATTGCTCGACTGCGACCATTCCAGCATCGGCCCCAAATGCTCTGGCGCCGGTGGGTCCCAGTCAGCCCACGGATCTTCAGTCCACCTCGGGTGAGGCAAAATCGCTGAGCACCTTGGCCGATCCGAAGAACTTGCGGACCTGCTCGTCGCGCCACAGCGTGGCGGGCACGCTGCCGACCAGAAGTTCGCGGACCAGGCCCGAGTCGTCTGCAATGGGTACGTCGCTACCGGCGATCACGATGTTGCCGTAGCGGCGGCCTTTCAGCATTGCGGGGTCGGCGATGATCGCCGTGTACTCGAAATGAGAACTGATGGTCGCCGCTTCCCGTTTGGCACCCGTCAGGTCCCGGGTGTCGCCACAATTGACGACGTAGATGCCGCCCGGTGCCAGCACGCGCCGAACATGCCCGGTGAACTCCGTGGTGGTCAACGAACGCGGAGTCGTGCTTCCCGAGAACACGTCTCGGATCACCAAATCCCGCGACGACTCCGTCAACGTCTCCGTCACCGCACGAGCATCGCCGACCCGGATGCGCAGCAAAGGCGCACGAGGAAGTCCGAACCACTCGCGCACGAGGGCGGCCATCCGCCCGTCCACCTCCACCGCAACCTGACGGGCCTCCGGGTAAACAGCCGACAGATACCGCGCAAGGGTGCATGCACCGCCACCGAGGTGCAGCGTGCGAAGCCTTGCACTCGAATCCCACTCGGATTGCGTAAGACTCGCAATCCACCGCATGTACTCGAAGTCGAGTCGCTCGGGATCGTTCAGGTCGATGTGTGAACTCTCGACGCCGTTGATCTTGACCAGCCAGCTATTACCTGAATGTCGATCTTCGACCAGTTCGCAAGTGCCGGTGTCTATCTCGTACACACCGGCGGACGGACCGTTGTCGTTGCCCCGTGTTCGAGCCTTGGCTCCGCGCTTCTTCGCCACGCTGCGGATCAACTCAGCCTGGCGTAGACGAGATCCAACGGGATTCCGGCGGTATCGATCAGCAGGTCGTTCTCCAGGGCGGCACGGAACTCGTCCACATCCGCGAGCTCGCGTCGCTCACTCGGCCCGTTCAGGTGGTGGACCGTCAGGCGCGGCCCGCTGAGCGCAAACCGACGGTCGGACGTCGGGCGGGCCGCCACCAAGCCGGTGACGAAACGCGACTGCGGCGAGGTGGAGAGGTACCAATTGATGGCCTCGTAGTCGACCGGATGCTGCGGGGCCAGATCGAATCGGTAGATGGACCGCCACGTGCCGTCCACCTTCCCTTGCAACGCATAGTCGTCTCCCAACATCGTCAGGCGGAACGACTCGAGGGGCGTCGACTGTTCGACATCCGTTTCGAAGGCAAGCGACGCGGTGGGTGTCATGCCACCGAATCCGACGTCGGCGAGGCGCGGCCCGCCGTCCACCTCCACCATCAGAAGCATGTGCGATCGACGAGTGAGCACGTAATCACCCGTGCCCCAGAGCACTCGGGCCGCCAACGCGGTCACGTCGTAGCCCAGGGACAACAGCACCGACCGCAGCAGCAAATTCTGTTCGAAGCAGTATCCACCGCGACCGG
Source organism: Rhodococcus quanlei (assembly GCF_055231015.1). Lineage (NCBI taxonomy): Bacteria > Bacillati > Actinomycetota > Actinomycetes > Mycobacteriales > Nocardiaceae > Rhodococcus > Rhodococcus quanlei. The sequence continues at coordinate 29,542 of NZ_JBUYWD010000031.1, forward strand.
ATTCGATCAACTTGTGCGTTACCGACGTCAGGTCGATGCGATTGGGCCGGCCGGTGAACGGATCGAGATTCTCGAACGGAATGGCGGATGCGTGATGGGCGATGATCGCATCCAAGGTGGATCCTGTCGGGGTTCGGGCACCGGCGTATCCGATGCGCTCGAAGTATCGGTCGAGGTCGAGGGCCTCGTCACTGCCCGCCATGACACCTCCTCCGCGTACCGCCGTCGAACAACCGGGTGCGAACAATCGCGAATCGAGAATACGCCCCTGGTCAGCTGACGAGGCCGCGACCGGTGATCTGAGGAAGGTCGAGTGCAGTCGCCAGGCCCGGATCGGCTCCGACGACGGCAGGAACCGCGTTGACCAGGCGCATCGCCGTGGTGATCATGCCGGAATCGTTGTGGTCGCCACTCTCGCCGTGGTGGCTGAAGTCCACCGTCATGGCCGGTTCGCCCTTGATCTCGATGCGGTACGCGCCGTCCCCTCGTGCGGGCTGCGGCCAGTCCGGCACCTGGTCCCGGCGAGTGCGCGTCACGTGTTCGAGCACCACCTTGGGCACGCCGTTCACGGCGCCGATCACCTCGAACCGCAGTGCAGCGGCGGTGCCTTTCGGAATGTGGCACGACGCGATGTCCAGATCGACGTCCGTCGCCTCCCGTTCGAATTTCTCGACGAGCGGCTCGTCCAGCGTCACCCCCAGACCGGCGGCGATCTGCCGGACCACGCTGCCCCACGCCATCGACAGCACCCCTGGCTGCAACAGCGGTGGCGTCTCGTCCAGCGGTTTGCCGAATCCGAAGATGTCGCGCATCACGACGGGCTGGTAATAGGTGGAGTAGTCGGCGATCTCCGAGCAACGCACCTCGTCGATCCGCTGCGACAGGCTCGTCATCACCAGCGGCAGAACGTCGTTCGCGAAGCCGGGATCGATGCCGTTGACATGCAGAGTGGAACCGTTGCTCTTTCCTGCATCCGCGATGCGGCTCACCAAGTCATCGGGGATGACGCCGTACGGGTATTGCAGCAGCACCGGACCCGAGGACACCACGTTGATTCCGGCCTCGAGGAACGAAACGAGGTCCTCGATCGCTTCGAAGATCCGGTCGTCGGTCATGGCGGTGTGGACGATGCAGTCCGGATTCAGGGCCAGGAGCTCGTCCTTGTCCCCGGATGCCTGCACCCCGAGGCTGCGGTCGAGACCGGCGAGCTCACCGGCGTCCTTACCCACCTTGTCCGGGTTCGAGACCCACACCCCGACCAGCTCGAGTTCGGGATGCGCGTCGATCCCGGCGATCGCATGCTTTCCGACCGTACCGGTCGACCATTCCACTACGCGGTACACCATTTCTGGACTCCTGTTGTCGCCGAGGTTGCGGCGAATGTAACAGGTTCCAGTTTCTGTGTGCGGCTGATTCGCACATCCCCTATCCCCGAGAGACTGGCGGCATGTAGTCGCCGACCAGTTCGCGATGCCACCACGCGCCGCTCTCGCGCCGTTCCCTCCGACTCGTGTACCTATACCGGTAGTAGCGGGCGCGAACGAAATGCGGTTTCTCCCCCAGGAACGGGTCGGTGCGCACCAACGCCAGTACGGACGGGTCGGCATCGAGAAGTTTGGCGACCATTCCGGGGAACCAGGAACGCGCATAGGACGGAGACAGCGCCGCAAACCACATGAGCCAGTCGAGTCGCAGGTGATAGGGCGCGAACTGCCCCGGCCGCCGTCGGACGTCTCCTGGTTTGCCCTTGAACTCGTACTCGCGCCACTCGGTGGTGTCCGAAAGTACCGCGTCGGTTGTGCCCTCGAGAACGATCTCGTGACGAATTTTGGTGACGGTGCCGAACGCGCCATAGGTATTGACGAGATGCCATTTGTCGAAGGATGCGTTCATCACCTGTCTCTTGGACACCAGGTTGCGGGCGGGTCGATAACTGAGGACCACGACGAGTGCCGTCACGGCGACGACGACTGCAACGAATGGTGCCGGCGGCGACGTGAAGCCGGTATCGACCGAAAACGGCAGAATCGGTTCGAGAATCGAATCGGGAAGCACCGACACGGCGAGAACGATGGCTGCCCAGTTGAGCCAGGCGAAGTTGCCGCTTGCCACCAGCCAGAGTTGCGTTCCGATCATCGCCGCGGCAGCGAACGCGGCTACCGGTTGTGGCAGGAACAGCCCGAACGGGACGACCAGTTGAACGACATGGTTGCCGGCCGCTTCCACCTTGTGCAGGGGTTTCGGTAGATGGTGAAAATGCCAACTGAACGGTCCCGGCATCGGTTGACTTTCGTGGTGGTAATACATGCAGGTCAGGTTGCGCCAGCAGGCGTCACCACGCATTTTGATGAGTCCGGCACCGAACTCGAGCCGGAACAGAATCCACCTCAGCAGGATCAGAACGAGAATGGGTGGCGCGGTGTCCGCGTTGCCAACGAAGATGGCGAGAAACCCGGCCTCGAGCAGCAGCGACTCCCATCCGAACGAGTACCACGCCTGCCCGACGTTGACGATGGAAAGATAGAGCACCCACATCGCGAACCACACGGCCATACAGGCGAGCAGCGGCAGTCGCGTCGTCACACCTACGGCCGTCACGACCCCGAGCCCGGCACCCGACCAGGCCACCACCGCGAAGAATCGATCGGAATAGTGCAGGTGAAACAGGCTGGGTGAGCGTCCGAACGGTATATCGGACACGAAATCCGAGACCGGGAGCAGACCATCCGTACCGATGAGCCCCTTGAACTGGCGGGCCGCCCCTATGAATGCCATGAGGTACAAGATCCCGAGACCGTGAGTGAACAGCATCCGGCCGAGCGAATAGTCTTCGGCGACGAACCATTCCATCGCGGCCACCCTCTGACCAGGGCTTGTTCGTGGTTTCGTTCCTCTTGAATGGAACGATACGCCTCGAGGTACCCACCGGGTCCCCCTTACAATCGTCGAGTACGAACAGGAGGTGGCCGTGGACCCGCAGGACGTCGATTTTGCGCACACCGAACAAGCGGCGCGAAACCGGCGGGAGAAGGCACTCGGAATCGCTCGCTATGTGTGGGACCGCGACATCAGTGGTGACGAACTGCTTGCCCTCCCCGATTCACAGCTCAAAAAGCTGGCCCGCGCCGCCGGAGCGCACCCGCCCCGCTCCACGGAAACTTGGACCACCGTCGCGGAGCTGCTGCGGGAGAAGACGCAGTGGGCTGCGAAGAACCCCGATCACAGCGCAGCCGCGAAGAAGCATGCGGACGAGAAGATCATGTGGGTCAAACCGCCGGTGCCGCCCTGGCTGTCGTGATCAGCAGACTGTCGTGATCAGCTGATCTGCTTCACTATCTGATCGGCAACGGCGGCCATCCCCTTCGCATTCGGGTGGTAGAAGATCGCGCCGCCACTGCCGGGCTGCACCACCTCGAAGCCCGCCAACCAGGGGTCGTCCGAACAGGCGGAGTGTCCGACACCGAGCTGAGATGCCCGCACCAACTGCGCACCGGTGTCTTTCGCCGCACGCGCGGTGGCATCCGCAACGGCGTCGTGAATGCGCACCGTTGTTGCGGCGCGCTGCGGGGTGAGAGGCACTGCATCACACACGGTTCCGTCTTTCGGCAGGATGCGTAGGTAGTCCACGAACACCACCTGCGCCTGCGGCGCCCGACTCCGCGCCTGCGCAACGATTGTTTCGAGCGCGGCTTCCACCTTGGCGTACGCATCGGGAGCGGGCTCCGAGGACGGCGGCGTACCGACGGTGCTACACAGGCTGTCGAACACCGCGGACGACGACACTCCGCCTGCCCGTTCCAACAGCGTCGCGCAACTGTCCGCGACCAACCGACTCATGTGACCGACGTCGTTTCCGCCGATGGTCACCGTGACCAGATCGGTCTCCGACGTCACAGCCTCGATCTGCGGCGGTTGCGGAGCGCCGAGTCCGTAGTTGGGCCTCTGCGGCTTGTGGAGAATGCTGGCTGTCGTTGCACCGGAACAGCTTCGGTCGGTGAGCCGATACCCCAGCTGCTCGGCCACCAGGTGTGGATAGTTGCTTCCCGAGCGGGTGCAATCGGCATCGATCACGGGTGCGATCAGCGGCCCCGCCGCGAACGAGCTACCGAGGGCCACGTAGTCCAGCGGCTCCACGACGATCGGGGGCGCGGTTGCATTGGCCGGTTGCGTCGTGGCGGCACTCCACACCGTGACCGTAGCCGCAAGCACAGCAACCATCAGCGCACGCAGCGACCGGCGAGTATTTCCCGAAACACCGAAATGCTCCGAGCGGTGACCTACGCCCTCACTGGTCATGGCCCCACAGTAGAACGAAGACGCACGCAGCGCAGAGTAATCGGCTAACGCATAGCAATCGGTCTTGCGCGGGGGCGATCGGTTGACACGAAGTCGTCACTGAGATGAGCTGAACGCATGATCGACCTCGGCACCACGCCGTTGATCGACGTCGCGCTCGAGGAGGCGCGCATCGGTCTCGCCGAAGGCGGCATCCCGGTCGGGGCCGCACTGTTCACATCCGATGGCACACTGCTCGGCCGCGGACACAACCGACGTGTGCAGGACGACGATCCGTCCGTACACGCCGAGACGGCGGCCTTCCGCAACGCTGGTCGTCAGCGGGACTACCGCTCCACGATCATGGTGACGACGCTGTCCCCGTGCTGGTACTGCAGTGGCCTCGTTCGCCAGTTCGGGATCGGCGCGGTGATCATCGGCGAAAACGTCACCTTCACCGGCGGCCATGACTGGCTGGCAGACCACGGAGTGGACGTCACCGTCCTCGACGACAGCCGATGTGTCGACATCATGCGCAAGTTCATCCGGGATCGACCGAACCTGTGGCACGAGGACATCGGGGTGCCGCCCTGAAGCGTGCCCGAACAACTCGGCCGGTCAGGATGCGATGTCGACGACGACGGCTGCGGGGCCACTGAAATCGAGGTCGAAGCTGCCCGACTGCGCCGACATCTGTTCTGCCGACGCGGGTGTGAAGCTGCCGTCCGCGGCGACCTCGCTGCCGGCAAAGCGGACCGCGTCGGTGGCATACGGGGACGGTGCGGTCAGCCATTGCGCCGAGGCGGTCGTCGCCGTCGACCCCTTCACGTGCACGGTGACGTCGCGATCCGCCTCGCGCCTCGAGTCGTCGACGACGACCTTGACGCTGCCGTCCGGCATGCGCAGCCCGTACGCCGAGACACCAGCATCAGGATCGGAAACCTGCGTGGGCAAGAACGTGCCTCCACGCAGCTCGGAGAAGAGCAGACCCGCGTAGTAGGGCGGCTGGGCGTGCAGCGTGTCGGTGCCATCGGCGAAGCACACCCAGGTGTAGCTGCCACAGTCATCGGGCTGCTGGTGCATGTTCACCCCGGTGATGCCCGCTTCGGCGGCCATGAGCAGGTAGTCCAAGGTCCACAGTGCGGCACCGAAGGTGTTCGACACTCCTGGTTGCCCGTTGCCTGCGACGCTGTTGGTCTCCGACAATCGCGGAGCGACTGCGGCCGCGTCGGCTTCGCGGACGAGTTGTTCGATGAAGCGGCGATCGGCTTCGGCGGTGGCGGGTGAGTTGAGTTGATCGACCATGGCCGCAGTGTCCGCGCCAGGTGTGCGCACAAGCGGGTAGTAGTGCTGATTGAGGAAGTCACCCTGATCGGCGAAGGCACCCAGATATGCCTCCCGCCACGACTGGGCATGGGGAGCGTAGAGGTCGCCGAGCGGCACGGCGCCCCCTGCCATGGACGCGTCCGGGCCCGCATAGCGCACCCCAGGTGCGGCAGCGTCGATGGCCTGCCGGTAGCTACGAACCTGGTCGATGTAGGTGGCCTGGTCGTAGGGCGCGAGCTTCATGAGCGGGAAGCGGTCGGGTTGGTTCCCGATCTGCACCGAGCGAAGCCACGGCCCCATCGCCGCTTGTGCGGTGCGGACCTGGTCCGCCGCCGCGGCGGGATTGTTCGCGTTCAGGTTCACCCCCAGATCCACCGGCCACTGCGTCGCTCGGGCGAGGTCGCCGGCGCGGTAGAGGTCTGCCGCGGTGATCACCGGTCCGGGTGAGTCGGGGCCGGCGTCGGGCCGCCAGGGAGTCTGGTCCACTGCGTTGGCCGAGAAGCGTAAGCTGCCCGGCCCCAACTCGTTGAGCAGGGTTGCGAGATTGCCGGTGCCGGTCCCCACCCACGGTTGGTGCAGCTGGTCGGCTTCCCACGACAGACCCAAAAAGTTCGCTGGGATCGTGTGACCACCGACGGCGTCGGCATCGACGGTGATCGTCAGCGCGGTCGGTTCTGCCACGGCCGGCGCCGCCGACATCATTGCGCCCGTCACTGTCACTGCCAGTCCCGCAGACACTCTCCGTCGTACGCGCCGACGGGTCGACCGTATTTTCGTCCGGGCCGGATGTGAGAAGCGCAGGTTGATGGGCACGAAAGTCTCCTCGGTAACGGCTCGAAAGAAGGCCGCGGGGATGCGTTCATGACGGGCTCGCAGTCACCGCGCATCTCCGGGCGACCAACTAGAAGATACACGTCTGATTCTTATTAGTCGAAGGCGTCGGTAGGTGAACACTCGTCGACACACCCGCGCCCAGGCCGCGAAAGGATCGCGAACGGACTCGAAACTGCCCGCACTCGAAGGGAGTTCTCTGCGCCGCACTGTTAGCGTCCGGTCCGTTACGCCCCCCCTCGGGGTGTTCGGACGCGAAAGGACCCCATGTCGCACTCTCGACGTTCCCCGCTACGCGCCGCTGCCGCAGCCGTCTGCACCATCGCCGCAATCGGCGCTGCCACAGCACCCGCCTCGGCCTCACCGCTCACCGATCTGATCGACTCCCTCGACTCCGGTTCGCTCGATGGTGGCGGCCCGGAATCGAATCTGCCCGACGGCTTCGATCTGCAAGCACACCGCGGCGGCATGGGCGAGACCATCGAAGAGTCGCTGCCCGGCTTCCGGAAGGCACTCGAACTGGGCGTGACGACCCTCGAATTGGACATCGTCATGAGCAAGGACGGAGTTCCCGTCGTCTGGCACGATGCCAAGATCTCGTCGAAGAAATGCTCGGATACCGCACCCGCCACCACCGACGACCCACAGTTCCCGTACGTCGGGGACGCCATCCACGATCTGACGTGGATGCAGCTGCAGACCCTCGCCTGCGACAAGATCCAGCCCGGCCACCCCGACGCGGAAACGGTGAAGGGCAACAAGCTGATCCAGTTGCGGGACGTGTTCGCGCTCGCCGCTGCCCACAACGCAGACGTGCACTTCAACATCGAAACGAAGATCGAAGCGGAGCAACCAGAACTCACCGCTTCCCCACAAGAATACGTCGACGCGATCCTGCGCGAGGTGCGCAGCGCCGGTGTCGTCGACAAGGTGATGATCCAGAGCTTCGACTGGAGTTCTCTGCCGCTGGTACGGGCCGCGGAGCCGTCCATTCCATTGGTGATGTTGTGGAACGAGCCCAAGTGGGTGCCGGGTTCGCCGTGGACCGGACCCGTCGACTACGACGCAGTGGGTGGCGACATCTTCAAGGCCGCCGAGCAGCTGGGCGCCGAGGTCATGTCGCCGTCACACAAGCTGGTGGACGCGAACCTGATCGAGGGCGCGCACAACGTCGGCCTTCGCGTCGTGCCGTGGACCGTCGACGACCCCGCCCGCATGAACGAGCTCATCGACCTCGGTGTCGACGGCATCATCACCAATTACCCGACTCGACTGCGGGCCGTGATGACCGACCGCGGAATGGACCTTCCACAGGGCTTCCCGGCGCCGTGATGGTTCCGGATCGTTGTTACGACCGGATCGTGGTTTCCCCTGTGATGCGGGAGCGCTCGTACCTGCGCTCGGTGACGGCGAATCCGGCGTCTGCCCGCATGCGTACGACGGTGCTCGCCCGCGTGCCGTACTCCTCGAAGTCCACGAACCGAGGCGAAAGCACCCGCTCCATCTCCTCGCCGACGCCCGTCTGCGGCAGCAGGTTCGGTGGGGCGGGCGTGGTATCGAACAGGAGGTCCAGGTACCGCTCCGTGGTGTCTTCGCTGCCGTCGTCGGTGGCTGCGAGGTGTTCGAAGGCTGCGGTGCCTTCGGTGACCTTGGGCCACGCGGTATCGAGTGCGCTGTTCGACAGACCGTGAATTCCCGGCGTGACCGGTTCCGTACCGAAGCGGTTGGACGTCCACCACAGCTCTTCGAGGTCGCACGCGAGCAGATTGAATCCCTCGTACCGGTCACCGTCCGCAGCAACGGCCTGCGTGTACGGGGCTGGAGCCTCGGCTGTGACGAGGAAGTCGGTGGTCAGCAGGCCACGCGAACGTGGCGCCCCAGCCCCGGTCGGCACCCCCTCACGAACATTGGTGACCGCTGCGAAACGTCCCTCACGAACACCCAACCAGGTACCGCCGCTGGTCACATCGCGCCCGGCCACCAGGTCGCCCTGTTCGGACCATCGATGCAGAGGCTGAGTGGGACGCGCGTAGAACTCGTCTCGGTTCGCGGCCACGACCAGCGGGTATTCGGGGTGGACCTTCCACGCGATGAGCAGCAGGCACATGCTGCGGATACTACGGCCCCCTCCGCCACGACGGCACGTTCGCGGGGTGTACTTCCGAGACGAGGCTCGCTGCCGCATCGACGATCTGGGTTTTCGACACCAACACCCGCAATGCCGCTTCACCCAACGGGATGAAGCTGTCCTCGCTGGTCACTCTCCGGAGTGCACCGGTATATCCCGAATCCACCAGGGCGCTGACGACACCTTCGGAGACGCCGCCCGATCGCCGCGTTTCGTCGACCACGAGCACTCGGCCCGTCGCGTTCGCCTCGCGGATGATGTCGGTGACCGGAAGCGGCACCAGCCAGCGCAGGTCCACGACGCGCGCTGCGATGCCTCGGTCACGCAACGCCGCCGACGCCTGCACGCTCAGCAGGAGACCGTTCCCGAACGTCACGATGGTGAGATCGGCGCCGGTGCCGTACGTACGTGCGGTTGCCAGCGGCACATGCCGTTCAGTGGCGGGATAGGGCGCCATCCATTTCTCGTCGCCGTCCTCGTGCAGATCACGCCGGTGATAGAGAGCGATCGGCTCCAGAAAGACGCATGGCATCCCGGACGCTTTCGTCGCTGCCACGCAGGTTCGCAGCATCGCGGCCGCGTCATCCGGTGTCGCAGGCGAAGCAACGATCATGCCCGGAATATCCCGGAGTACACCGATCGCATTGTCGTTGTGAAAGTGACCGCCGAATCCCTTCTGATAGCCGTACGCGGCCATACGGATCACCATCGGATTCCGAAAACGGCTCTCCGAAAAGAACTTCAGTGTCGCAGCCTCGCCGCGTAACTGGTCCTCGGCGTTGTGCAGGTAGGCCAGGTACTGAATCTCCGGTATCGGCAGGAAGCCCGTCGACGCAGATCCGAGAGCCAAGCCCAGAATCGTCTGCTCGTCGAGCAGGGTGTCGAATACTCGGGCCGGACCTGCCTTGACCGCCAGACCACGTGTCACCCCGTACACACCACCTTTGCGAGCGACGTCTTCGCCGAACACCAACGCCTCCGGATACGCGTCGAGGATGTCCGCGAGTGCGCGGCCGATCGCTTGTGCGACGGTGAGCGGACGACGGTCGCCACCAGGAACGGGTGCCATTGCAGCCTGGACCTCGCGGGGTGTCGGCATGGCCAGCGGCGCCATGATCTGCGGTGCGGATGTCAACGGTGGATGCCCCGACGCCTCACGAGCTTTGTCGGATACGGCCTTTCGGGTATTCTCGTAACGCTCCAGAATCTCTGCCGTCGTGAGAACCCCCGTTTCGACGAGAACTCGGGCCGTCCCGAGCAGAGGGTCGCGTTCGAGATCTTCCGCGATATCGGCGGTCTCGCGATACGCAGACTCCACGTCCGACCCGGCGTGCCCCATCATTCGCACCGTCTTCAGATGCAGGAGCGCCGGTTTCCGGTGTGTCCGCACCCAGTTCGCGGCACCCGCGGCAACCTCGAAGCTCCCCACAGTGTCGTGACCTTCTGCTGAAAAATACTTCACATCACCACTGTTCGAATACATCCGCTCGATCCAGCCGTCCGGCGTGCGAACACTGATCCCGAGTCCGTTGTCCTCGCAGACCAGCAGCAACGGCAGTGACATCCCGCGGTACGCGATGTTCGCCGCTGCGTTCACGGCACCGGTGGTCGTCGAGTGGTTGGCGGAGGCATCCCCGAAGCTGCACACCACCAGCGCGTCATGGGGCCACGGAACGCGTACCCCCTGCTTCGCGGCACGGGGGATCGCGAACGCTAGCCCGACTGCACGAGGAAGATGTGAGGCGACGGTGGACGTTTGCGGAATCACCGCCAGGTCGTGGCGGCCGAAAACCTTGTGACGACCACCGGATATCGGATCGTCGGCCGCAGCGACAATACCCAGCAGGACGTCGAGCAACGGATCGCCATTGCCGACCTGACGAGCACGGGCGAGGTAGAAGCCACCCGAACGGTAGTGCAACAGCGCCGGATCGGTGGGACGCAGCGCTGCGGCGACAGCGGCGTTGCTCTCGTGCCCGGCGGAGCCGATCGTGTAATACCCCCGCCCCTCGGCTCTGAGCCGGCGAGCGGCCAGATCGAGGTGACGACTGCCCGCCTGGTCGTCGAACAGATCCAGGAGCGCGGCGACCGTCAGTGACGATCCCTGACGCACCGGTTCGGACGGTCCGGTGTGCCGTGTTTCCGATGATGAAAGAGCGCGGACACGTTCGATGAAGTGCTCGTCGACCTGCTCACCCATCGATATCGCCTCCTTGCGGCAGGGGCAATGCTCATTCTGGCGGATACCCGACGTACCCGCTGGTATACGCTCGATGCTGCGATGAGCGCGGACACGGAGATGACACACCCAGCCGAACCGGGCGCCTTGTTCACTTCGGTCGACGAGGTGACCGAGCGCTTGAGCGCCGTGGGCTACCTGCCGTCGCTCGACATCGCGACGGCCGTCTTCCTGGCCGACTACCTGCACAAACCACTTCTCGTCGAGGGTCCAGCCGGCGTCGGTAAGACCGAACTGTCCCGAGCCATCGCAGCAGCGACGAACTCGGAACTGGTGCGATTGCAGTGCTACGAGGGCATCGACGAGTCCCGCGCGCTCTACGAATGGAATCACGCCAAACAGCTGCTGCGTATCACCGCAGCGCAGGGTGAGTCCTGGGAGGACACGCGTGACCACGTGTTCACCGAGGAGTTTCTGCTCACGCGGCCACTCCTGACCGCGATCCGAAACCCCGACCCCACCGTTCTACTCATCGACGAGCTCGACAAGGCAGACCTCGAGGTGGAGGGGCTGCTCCTCGAGGTCCTCGGTGATTTCCAGGTGACCATCCCAGAAATCGGCACCATCGAAGCCGTTCGCACACCGTTCGTGGTTGTCACGTCCAACGCCAACCGTGAGGTGTCCGAGGCCCTCAAACGACGTTGCCTGTTCCTACACATCGACTTTCCGGAACCCGACCTCGAACTCGAGATCGTGCGTTCGAAGGTGCCGGAGCTCGACGAATCGGTCGCTGCCTCAGCGGTCGAGATCGTGTCGGCACTGCGTCAACTCGACCTCCGTAAGCCACCGTCCATCGCCGAAACCGTCGACTGGGCACGAACACTGCGAGGACTTCGCGTCCGGGAGATCAGCAACTCGGTGGTGCGATCCACGATGGGCGTGCTGCTGAAGTATCGATCCGATCATGAAACCGCCTCCAGTTCATTGCATCTCGACGACAAGCCGAAGCGGCAGTAACGTGCCGGCGGCGGGCGAATCAGCGAGACTCGTCGAGTTCGTCGGGACTCTCCGTGAACACGGAATCGAAATCGGAACGAGCGATACCGTCGATGCTGCGGCCGCGATGGTCGTTCTCGGACAAGACGATCTCGGCCGGCTCCGATCCGGATTGGCTGCCACCCTGCTGCGCCGGCCGAACCAGCGCGTCACCTTCGACCGAATCTTCTGCCTGTATTTCGACAGCTCCGACGGGCACTCACCCGCACACCCTGCTCCGGATTTCGCCACGCTGCACGAGAAGGTGATCATGGCAATCTCCGGGGACGACACTGCCGACACCGAGAACCTGGCTGGCCAGGTTCTCGACTCGTTGGGCGAGATCGGCGACAGCGGAAGATCTGGATCGGGCGGCAATGCAGGCCAACGGTTCTCCGCGCTTCAGGCGCTTCAGCGACTCGGAACGACGGACGAACTGGTGGCGATGGCCGGGGCGCAGCAGGGATCGCGTGGAAACGGCGTGCGGGATGCGGCCTTCGCCCTCGAAGCGCGCCGCCGCGTCGAGGACCTGCGTTCTCGGGTGGAAAGCGAGGCGCTCCGCCGGAGGACGCAGCAGCGTGGAGCCGAGTTCGTCGCCCGTGCCGCCGTACCGGACAGTGCGGAGGACCGCGGCTTCCTCGCCGCGAATCGGCAGGATCTCGCCGAAATGCGGCGACTGGTGTATCCGTTGGCACGCACCCTCGCGACACGTGTTTCGTCCCGCCGGCGCCGGGCTGTTCGCGGGCAGATCGACATGCGGCGCACAGTGCGCAAGTCGATGGCGACCGGTGGCGTTCCCATGCGCCCGGTGCTGCAGGCACGGCGGCACGGAAGACCCGATCTCGTGATCCTGGCCGACGTGTCCGGCTCTGTCTCCGGATTCGCCGAGTTCACCCTGATGTTGATTCAGGCGATGCAAGACCAGTTCACGAAGGTGCGCAGCTTCGGATTCGTCGATTCGTGTGACGAGATCACGGGAATGTTCCGTCCCGGCGAACCGTCGCGCCCCGGTCTCGCACCTGACTTGCACAGGTCGGAGCGGATTCCCAGTGTTGATGTGATGTCTGCACTGGTAGAGGGCTTGCGGGTTCGGGATTTGGCACACTAACCGATCGGTAGGATCTGTCGGGTGGCGGCGTACATTCGCAAGATTCGGACCGCGTCCGGGGCGACAGCGGTGCAGATCGCGGTCAA
>NZ_JBUYWD010000032.1:0-23451 GCF_055231015.1 Rhodococcus quanlei
CCGACCGTTGGCGATGAGGCAGCCACCACGAGTCCCTTGCGGAGTGTCCTTGGTATAGCACTTGGAATCCGGGAGGCCTGGAACGCCTGGGGCTTCCGTGTACCCACTGGTGGCAATCATGTCCTCCGCGAACCTGTCACGGATCTTCTTCGATCCCTCAGCAGTATCGGCCTGATACACGACAGTTCGATTCCTACCGTTGTGCTCTGCCCCCACCTCGGTCAACAGCTCGTAGGTCAATTGCGGGTTGGTGGAGCGGTGCGCCATACCCCGGGGTCCGTAATCCGCCATGTGGGTAACGGACTGGTATTCGCCAGTGTCGGGAATCGTCAATCTGATCACACCTGCCTGATCAAGTTTCAGCTTGTCCGCCTGTCCCGGCTCGGTAGCTGGGAACTTGTCGAGCAACGGCTCTTGGAGTTGCAGAGCTTTCGCAATCGTCTGCGCGTTGACATCCTCCTTTCCTGGTGCGGCCGTCGAGTAGGTGTAGATCACATAGTCGCCGTGGGCGGTGAATCCCTGGGCATTCACCGATGCCTCGCCGGTATATTCACTACCTTCGGTAGCACTGGAGGAGACCAGGGTGTTCGGCAGGATCTCGATGGGCTCCTCGACGAACGCCCCGAACTCGCGAGGCGCGATAGCGTTCTCGTGCAATTCGGTTGCGGCATTGCGAGCAGCGGCACTGTCCCGGAACCGAAACACGGCATGCACGAGGGAGCGGGCACTGTCCACACCGGCACTGTCGTTCGCGGCAACCGAGTAGCCGGTGATCATCCCATGTTCGATGGCAATTTCTTCTACGTTCCCCGTGAGAAGCAATTTGATTGCGCCCGGCCCCTTCAACGGAACAGTCGGTCCGCTACTCGAAGTCAACGCGGGGTCGATCTCAAACGGGACAGGCACGAACTGAGCAAGCCGTTGGCCTTCGATCATTCCGAACTTTTCAGCTGTGGCGTAGCCGAACTCCGGCTGTGGGGTAGTCGGGAACTCTCCGGGATCGAGAGCAGCGAGGTCGACTTCCGGCTTCGGCGGCGCCACTTCTCCCCCGACGTTGGCATCACCCGATCCACAACCTGCAAGCAGCGATATTGCCATTGCCGCCGCCGCGACCGGTATCGACTTCTTCACCTTGTCCTCCTTTCGGAAATGCCCGGGGACTTTTGTTGTCCCACGGACGATTACGAATATTAGTGGCAACCCAGAGCCGATTGCGCCAGAGCCAACGAGGGCCACTCATCGTGCGTCTGCGTAGATCCGCGCCCAACACCCTGTCGAGTACATGCGTGGAAAACAAGGAAGGTTTCCACCCCACCTGACATGAGTCCCGGCTCATCCTTCCGATGGCGCTACTTCATTGCCATGCAATCTGGCCGGGGTGCGTCAGGCCAGGTCGCCGGCCTCGAACTGATCGACAGTCGCCGGAATCTCGATCTCCTCGACCGTGGTCGGAGCGGTCTCGAACTGATCGAGAACACCATCGGCATTGGTATCGGAGTACTCGATGTCGAAAGTGCCATCACCATTGGTGTCGGAATAGATCGAGTTCGGAACACCATCAGCATCGGAATCGATGACCGCCTGATCGAACTGACCACTCCCATCGGCGTCGATCAGATGCGTTTCCATGACCCCGTCACCATCGGTGTCACGATTCGAATCGACGACCACACCGTGATCGAGAGTGTCCTCCTGAATGGCAGTGCCCTCGGCGTCGAGGACGACGCGCGCATCAGCAACACCATCGCTGTCCAGATCAGCAGTAATCGTGGTGTGCCCCAAGGCGTCGGTGGACGTGGTGGCCTCGTACAGACCGTCACCATCGACGTCCACCTCGGTGAGCGTGACGTTCCCCGCGTCGTCGAGATGCTGAATACCCGCCGATCCGTCCTCGAACTTCACGTTGACCTGATCTACGGTGCCGTCACCGTCGATGTCACGCGCGGACACATACGCCCCACCCGCCGGAGCCTCACCGGCAGGCGCGGAAGCCGGAGCCGCCTCCGTGGCCGGCGCGGAAGCCGGAGCCGCCTCCGTGGCCGGCGCGGAAGCCGCAGCCGCCTCCGTGGCCGGCGCGGAAGCCGCAGCCGCCTCCGTGGCCGGCGCGGAAGCCGCAGCCGCCTCCGTGGCCGGCGCGGAAGCCGCAGCCGCCTCCGTGGCCGGCGCGGAGGCGGGCGCCTCCGGAGCAGGAGCCTCAGCAGCAGAACCAAAACTGGCCGTCGACGGGTCGCCGGTAACGTTCGCGGTGTTCTCGGGGTTGCTCATGGCTGATCCTCTTTCAGGTCATCATCGGGAGTATCTCTCCCTCGCTTCTGTAAGTGAGATGCACCAACAACAGAGAAAGTTCCCCAGCAGGAAGACGTGTGCTTGAACTGGTACTTCCCGACCGAGCCGGATAGCTCCGGCAGCGGGCCGTCGAAGGAGGTCGAACCCGTTGCGGCACACAATTCGGGAGTCATCGATCGCTGCTGGCAATAGACTGGTCGATGACCTGATCGACTGTGCTGCCGCTGTCACGCACGGCAGCACAAGCACTAGTTCACCAGTCCAGACCGCTCGATGAACGTCTTGCCCTCCTCGGGACTGGAAACGCTCATCGCCAATTCGAGACCGGTCTCGAGATTCGCATATTCGAGGTATCCGGACTGCGATATGTCCACGCCAGCTGTACGGGCAGGATTCTCTATCAGTTCGTCGCTGCCGTACCCGGAACGCATTCCGAGCAGATTCTCCTTTGCTTGCTTCTTGTCGGCACTAGCCATAATGGAGTGCGAATAGGATTCGAATCCGTCGATCAGACGACTGTTGTCCCTGAATCTGCACCGGATCTCCAACCCGCCGTTCTCGGTGAATCCACTCTTCTCGCACGAGGTGAGGTCCCGGTTGATCATCGCAGGGATAACACTCCGGATTGCCTCCACGTCGGTCAGCGGTCCTTCGCTTGTCGCCTCTGCTGCGACAGCGACTTCCCCGGCAGCGGGGCTGTCACCTCCACCCATGAGAGTGACCCCGGCAACGACCGCGCCGACCGCAACCAGCGCTGCCGCCACAGACCCGACAAGGACCCACTTCTTCTTCTGTGTCTGCCCGCCGGGTGCGCTGTTGCCGGAGCTCGGCGCAACACCGTGGTTGGTGGGAGGCACTCCAGCAGGCTGCCAGTTCGGGACCGGCCCCGGTTGCTCACCAACGGTTGTGTGACCGGGCGCCCCGTATTGCGGGACCTGACCGTACTGTGGCGGATTCCCGTACCCGATAGGTCCAGCAGCCGGCGCGGGAGGCTCGTGAGGCGTTACCGAGCCCGCGTTCATTCCTCGCAGCACCGGTGCCACCGCAGACAGTGCGCCTTGAGCAACAACGGTTTTCGGATCGTCCAAGGTAGCCAGAGGACCGAGTTCACGAAGGCGTTCGTGAACCAACGGAATGCGCGACGATCCACCCGTCAGGTAAAGCGACTCGAGCTGAGATGGATCGGTGACACCCGCGTCTGCCAAGGTGGCACGGGTGAGGTTGACCGCCTTCTGCAACGGCGCGTCGATCAGCTCTTCGAATTCGTCACGGGTGATCTGGAATGTTTCGTGGAAACCGCCACCGGCAACGGTGATCGTCGCCGACGGGGCCTCCGACAGTAGCTCCTTGGCGCGGCGGATCGAATCGTCGAGGTTGTGTGAGACATCGATCGGCGCCGACTGACGAAGATAGTTCAACAGGTCGGGGTTGCGAGCCTCGAGTTGCTCGTCGATCCACCGGCGAATGAAGGCGTCGAAGTTCTTACCACCGAGACCGTTGTCGCCACGGGCGGCGATGACGTCGAAGGTACCGGAGTCGTTGGCTTCGAGGACAGCGATGTCGAGGGTGCCACCGCCGAAATCGAAGACCCCGATCTTCGTCCCGGGCTGCAACGTGTTGGTGCGGGTGTAGTAGTGGGCGGCCGCGCGCGGCTCCGAGACCGTTTTCACCTTGGACGTGTCCAACCCCAGGTTGGCGGCAGCATCGAGGAGGGTTTGAATCTCACGCGGCGACCATGCTTCCGGATGCGTGAGAACAAGCTGCGTTGGTGACTGCCCACCGTGAACGGCGGTCGCCCGCGACATCACACTTTGCAGCACGGCAGCCACCGGCACCGAGGACGCGATGTTGTAGCCGTTGACGGTGACCATGCCATGCCCGATGCTGCGTTTCGGGGAGGCCATGTACGCGGCCGGGTTGCGCTGAGCCTGGTTGATCGCCACATCTCCCACCGCAATGTTCTCGGGTGATTCGACAAAAACAGACGACGCCATCAAGTTGCCCTGGTGAGTCAGCGGCAGTGTCTCGACCGATCCACTGACCGCACCGGTATGCGCTGCCGCCGTGTTCGATGTACCGAAGTCGATACCGAGCAACCAATCAGGATGAGACACAATGCTCCCTCGCTAGTACTTTCAAGATGCATAGATTTGACCGAGGCGTTCGTCCGTCACACGGTGAGATGATCGAAATGACCGAAAAGTTCCCGCTCCGGCCGAAGCGATTCCGATACGACTGTCAGCAGAAACAACTACTGCGGTCGAGATGAGCAAACCTTCCAGCCGTCGGCTTCACGGACGACCCCGAACACGTACGTGAGAACCCTCTCTTCACCATCGAACACCTCGGTATAACGCACCCTGGCGCTGGCCGTGTCACCGGTGATCGAGACCGTGCCGACATTCTCGACGACGTGTTCGAGCCCAGCAGGAGGCAGCGGGTGCGCGCCGTCGACGACCCACTGCTTGTCGGCACATCGCATCGGATTCAACTCGTCCGGGCCACCGGTGTCGGACAGTTCGACGTAGCGCGTGATCACCTCGGTAGCGGCGGCCGCATCGGCTACCGGATCGCCAGCCGTCGACGCTGCCGCGGGGGCATCACTACCTCCGGTCATCACCATCACACCGCCACCGATCGCGAGGGCAGCGATCACCGCTGCCGCGACACCCGCAATCCAGACCCACCGACGGTTCCCTGACGATGCACCTGCATCTGATGTCGAGCCAGGAACAGTGGGCATCTCTGCCTGCTGCCGCTCGGCCGGATACCCGCTGGCCTGCCCCCGTGCCGCGGCAACCAGGGCGCCGCCCGGGATCGCTGTGCGGTCCTGTTCGGCCACTACCTGCGGGGACATCGGCGCCAGAATGTGGCGCACTGCAGGAATATGTGCGCTGCCACCGGTGAGGTACAGGGCGTACACATCCCTTGGTGTCGCCCTGGCTCGGGTCAAGGTTTCCTCGAATACCGCGGCGGCTTTGTCGAGGTCGGCCTGTATGAGGGATTCGAACTCCGGGCGGCTCAGCTCGAGGCGCACTCCGCCGGGGACATCGATGACGGCGGACTGCTGAACCGACAGTGCTTCTTTCGCCTCGATGATCGACTGTTCGAGGTGGCGCAGATCGGCAGGGTTCGCGGACTGTCGGAGTTGGTCGAGCACACCCGGGTATTGCTGCTGCAGGTGTCCGTCGACCCAACGGCGGATGGTGGCGTCGAAGTTCGCTCCGCCGACCGTCGTATCCACGCCGGAAGCGAGGACATCGAAGGTGCCTGTGGGATTCGCGGCGAGCACCGACACCGCCACCGATCCGGCCCCGAGGTCGAAGACCGCGAATTTCGTTCCCGGCGCCACCGGGTTCGTCCCGACGGCTCCGAGTATCACCGCCTGCGGTTCCGGGACGGTGCGGACCTGGTTGTGGTCGAATCCGAGCCAGCCGGCGGCGTCGAACAGCACCCGAATCTGCTGGGGCACCCAATCAGCGGGATGGGTCAGGACCAGATGTGCCGGTTTGGAGGTGTCTCCGGTGGCGGCGGCATGCGCCTCCACGCTGCGGTCGAGAGCTTCCCGGATCACGGTGGCCACCACGACGTCCGGTTCGAGGTCGTATCCGTTGATGTTGATCACCGGGTAGCCGACAGCGCGCTTCGGGGTCGGCATGTACGCGGCGGGCTTGGTCACCGCAGCGTCGCGAGCCGAATCGCCCGCGAACAACGCTTCGGGTGATTCGACGAACACCCCGGAGGCCATCACGTCTTCGCCTGCGCCCAGTTGCACAGCGACCGGTGTGCTGGCGTCAGCGTCGATGAATGCTGCGGCGGTGTTGGTGGTGCCGAAGTCGATGCACAGAGTCCAACTCATCTGCACAGTCCTTCCTATTGGGTCATGCCGGTGTATGTGTGGATGAGCAGAACGAGAGCGTTGTCTTCTGCTGCAGTCATCGTCGAGAGGCTCTTGCCGTGAGCCCAGTTCAACTTGGTGGCGGCTTCGGCGCGAACCTGTTCGGGCGAAGCCTCTTTCGGAAGACCCAACCGCTCCGCCCAGGTATTGCCCTCGAGGAGGCGGCGCAGTTCACCGGTCACCGGCGAATGTGGGTCACTGTCCAACATGCCTTTCAGCGCTTCGAACAACACCACAGGCTGCATCGCGGGGTCGGATCGCAATTGGTGCACGATGGCGCGAATGTGATCGCGCGCCGGGTGCGAGTAGGCCAGATGCTCGAGTTCGAGCACGATGCGCTGTGCCCGGTGATGGGCAGCGAACTCTTTCAACGTGTTGTGCAAGATCGCGCGCACCGGCCGCACACCGGAGGACGCGGCCAACCACTCGTTCAGCGCGGCACCGCCTTGCGCAGCAGCGCCGCGCCCGTTGATCATCCCGTACTCGCCGACCATGTCGACCAACCGGTCACGCACCGGGTTCGGCAGATGTGGGGAGCTGTCCGCTTCCATCGCGTCGAGCAGTTCGAACGGGCTCAGGTGCGCTAGCCCGGCCAAGGCACGGGCGTCGCTTTCTGTGACGACACCAGTGTGGCTGGTCTCGGCCATCAGCCCGGACATCGGTACCACCGTCATCACGGTGTCCGCCAGGGCTGCTGCCAGCTTCTGTGCATGTTCGGTGGCGTGCTCGAGCGGGTCGCGGCGACCGAGTGCGCCTTCACCGAACCCGTCCGCACGCGAGAGGACCCCGAGCGTATTGAGTGGGGTGAACCCCAACTGCTTGAGGAACGACACCTCGTCTGCGCGTGGCTCCGAGTCGAACAAGAACACGGCGGCGTCGGCGTCGACGGAGGCGGTGCGGGTCTGTTCGAAACCGTCGATCAGCACACGGCGGGTCGCTGCCTCGTTGTCCGTGGTCAGCGTCGCCAAACCCGGGGTGTCCACCAACGTCAGGTCGGCCAACGAAGTCGACGGCAGATGCCGGTGAATGAACGCGATCTCCGTCAGCGGGGTGTTCAGGTCCATGGGCTGCCCGCGGACCATCGTCACCGGATGCCGACTGCCGTCGAGACGCACCACTTCAGCGCGAGACGGGGCACCGTTCTCGTACACGGCGACGATGTTGGTTGCTTCCAACGCTGCGGTTTCGGCGACCGGTGCACCGATCAGGGCGTTGACCAGAGTCGACTTACCGGCTTTGAGGCGGCCGACGATGACGATCCGCGGCGGCGACCACAAGATCTGACCGATGCGGTTCGCATGCCCGACCAGATCGCCGCCCAGTCCGGCGAGCGCATGCAAACCTCGGTCCAGGCTGGCCCGGACCGGGTCCAGCGGGGCTGCCGGCGCGGTCATGGCAACCCCGGTGGGGTCTGTTGCGACGAGGCCTGCTCGGGCGGCGAGTACACCGCAACCTCGGCGAAGCGGATGACACCGTCAGCGGACGCCCATCCGGGGCGCACGACACCAGCGATGGTGTCGACGTCCATCGGGGACGCGGCGATGGCACGGTCGACGGCCTTGTGCTGGGCCGGGTCGAACATGGCACCAGGCGGCGGAGCCAACGGGTGCACACCGGAGCGCTGCAACCCTTCCGCGATTTCCGTACGCACCTGCTGCGCTTCGGCCAGATCGTGCACGAAGATCAGAGTTTCCACGAGCTTGATATCAGGTCGCGGTGCCGGCTGCACTGGCAGACCCTGACCGGGAGGCGGCTGCGGTGGAAGGGCCCCGACTCCACCGGCAGGCACGGGAGTGGAGCTTGTTTGCGCGCTGTGCAGTACCCAGCCCACGCCCAGTCCGATGACGAGGGCAATGACCCCCACGATTGCGCTGACCATGGTCATACCCCCTGTGGTGTGGTGATCCGAGAAATCAGCTTCTCGGCTTCTGCACATTTCGACGCCACGACGCGTTGGTTGGTGGTGAGCCTTTTCAGATTCTTCTCACGGGTGGCCTCGTCTTGGCGGGCCGTTTCCTTCGCCTCGTTGATTTGCTTCTGCAGGTCTTCCATGGTGTCCCGCACGTGGTCGCGGTACCGGATGACGATTTCGGGGCGACTCAACGCCATTGCGCCTTCGAGGAGGCGTGCCGTGGTGGTTTTGGTGGTGCCGATGGTCTCGCGCAACCAGTTCAGCAGGTTGGTCTTGCCGGCGCGCATGGCCCGGAATCCCAGGTTCACGCCGACCCAGACCGCGCCGACGGCCGGACCGACCACGGTCAACGCAGACACGCCGATCATGCCGCCGATCATGCCCGAGCCCATGATGCCCATCGTGACCATCGACGGGTCGAACAACCCCTGCCGCTTGCTGGTCACCTGATTGGTTTGGATCCGGCGGTCCTGCATGGACTCCACCAATTGCTGGTAGATGCCGTTCCAGACGACTTCGGATTTGAACCGTGGTTGCACGACGGTCCGGTACAGCTGCTCCATGAACAAGTTGACCGCTGACGCCATCGCGGTGTGCAGTTCCTTCTCCATGTCGGCGGTGAACTTCTGCGGATTTTTCCGCAGCACCGCCATACCGCTCTTGTTGATGCGGGCAGTCCAGCTTTCACGAATCTGATCGAGTTTCGTATCGAGTTCGCTCATCGCATTCTGCCGGATGATGGTCAGGTCGCGCTGAAGGTACTGCTCCCACTGCTGTGAGTGGTTCTTCCACTGCTTCAGACTTTCGAGTTCGGCAGTCAGGTCGGGGATGACGGTCTTGCTGCCTTTGACGACCTCGAGTTCGGAGTCGATCTTGGCGCCGATCTTCTGCAATCCCTCGAGGGCGGTGCGCAGCCCGTCGACGGCCGGCAGGTGCTCGGCGACCGCCATCCGACGCCCGATCTCGGCGCGCAACGCCACGATTCCCGACGCGTTTTCCATCGCGTCACGATCCGGGCCCGCGGGCATTTCCGTGGCGACCGCTGCGCGCAGGCTCGACACACCCAACACGGTGATCTCGCGTCCGAGATGCTTGTGGAGCAGGCGCTTGTTCTCTTCGACGATCGGCTTCCAGCGGCGCACGTTCTTGTCGGTCTTCGTCACCGCCACGATCAACGAATCGAAGGTGGTGGTGGCGTCCTTGATGAACGCCATCTCCGGTGCCGTCAGCGGGGTCGTCGCATCGCAGACGACCACCAGCACACACGCCTGCTGTGCGGACTGCTGAGCAGCCTTGGCGTACGACGGGTCCAGCCCGCCCACACCGGGTGTGTCGATGACGACCATGTCACCCAGGTTCGGGTTGTTCACCGCCACGACCGCACGGGTGGGCAAGGACGTCACACCCGGGTCGCGGACGTATTTGCCGTCCACACTCACCCAGTCCAGCAGTTCGCCATGGGCGATCTGCTCGGAGCGCCCCGGGTACAGCAACTCCGCCGTACCGGTGGGAAGTTCCGGAGTGGATTGCACGAAACTGATCGCCGTGGAGGTGGTTACGTTCACGTCGACGGGCGACGCATCCCGCACCCCGACGATCGCATTGACCAGGGAACTCTTACCCCTGTTGACCTCTCCGACCACGACGACGGCCTGCGATTGCTGGGAGGCCCGAGATTTCTTCTCGGCCAGGTCCGCGATGTCGTCGAACTTGTAGGCACGCAGGATCTTCGTCGCCCCCGCCAGCGTGCTCATAGCCTGCTCGGTGAGATTCGGGGTCGACGCGGCCGCGTGCGCGGGTGTCCCGTCCACAGGCATCCTCTGTCAGTGCTCGAGTGCTCGATTTCACCGCACGCATCCGGCGGTACGACCTCAGACACTAGCGTCCCTCTCACCTGGCGATACACCCGGGCCACCATGACGTGGATCACATCCTTTCGAATGTGGCTTGCCGCTCCGCCGAACATCGAGCGTTATGAATCGGACGGTTCGATGAACCCTTCCGGGCAGGCCGTGCGCGCGGAGTGTTGGGCCGCGTCAACGTGTTCAGTAGCTGCTGTAGGTCGATGTGTCCACGGCCGCCGACACGGCCGCTGCGATGATCACGATGTAGATGACGACAACAAGCGCAGTGCCGATGACGGCCAGAAGAAGCGAGATCTTGCCGAGCTTCTTGGCGCGGTCCGACGCGTACTGTGCGCCTGCGTAATCGCCGTCCGCCCACAGGAGCGGCACCTTGAATGCGTGGTTGGCGGCAGCGAAAGCCAGCGGCCAGAAGAAGATGAGCGCGGCCACAGCCCATCCACCGTGACCGCTGGGGACCGGCGGCTTGGGTTGGGAGTAGCTCATGGCGGCCGGGTTGGGGTAACCGGGGATGCTGTCCTGCGGGTTCGGGTACATTTTCGAGCTGCTCCTGTGTTCGTATGACGTGCCGTGACCGGCCGGTTTCAGTGGGATGCAAGGGTGGGCGCGAATGTTCCCGGACTTCGCGATCGATCTTCACGAAGACGCTGTCCTGAGGTCCCACCGGCCCGATCGCATGCGGTCGGGCCGGTGGTCTTCATGCGAGTCGTTCCGACGATCGCACAGCGTTCCGAGGCGCCGGGTCGAGCTGTCAGGCCAGGTCGCCGGCCTCGAACTGCTCGACGGTCGCCGGGGTCTGAATTTCCTCGACCGTGGTCGGGGCGGTCTCGAACTGATCGAGAACACCATCGGCGTTGGTGTCGGAGTACTCGATGTCGAAGGTGCCGTCACCGTTGGTGTCGGAATAGATCGAGTTCGGAACACCGTCGGCATCGGAGTCGATGACCGCCTGATCGAACTGGCCACTGCCGTCGGCGTCGATCAGGTGCGTCTCCTTGACCCCGTCAGCATCGGTGTCACGCTTGGAATCGACGACCACACCGTGATCGAGAGTGTCTTCCTGAACGTTGTTGTACTCCGCGTCGTAGACCGTGCGAGCGTCGGCGGCACCATCGTTGTCCAGATCGTTTTCGAACACGGTGCTTCCGTCGCCCCTGGACGCCATGGTGGTTTCGTAGGTGCCGTCGCCGTCCTGATCGAACTCGGTGAGAGTGACGTTTCCCGCGTTGTCGAGGTGGTCGATGACCCCGGTGCCGTCGTCGAGTTTGGCGTTGACCTGATCGATGGTGCCGTCACCGTCGATATCACGCTTGGACACGTACGGTTCGCCGTCACGCAGGTCCTGCCCGTCGGTCGCCCATTCGTCGGATTCCGGTGCGGTGGTGTCGGTGACGTTCTGGGTGCTCTCGGGGTTGCTCATGCCAGATCCTCTTTCACGTCGTCGCCGGGAGCATCTCTCCCGCGCTTCTACAAGTGAGATGCAACTGCGACACCGAAAGTTCCCCACTGCGACAATGATGTTCGGGCGATGGCCGTAACCGCCTGCCGGGCGCAGGTGCGCAGACCCGGCGGCATCTCCCGTCAGGGGCCGTCAGCTCGAGACTTGCGCACGATGTAGTAGAGGTTGGACGGCTCGGTCTCGACCTCGTTGACCGTCACATCAGAGAAGCCTGCTCGACCAGCATCGCGGTGGCCAGCTGCCTGCCCCAAACCCGCACCCAGCCCTGCCCCGTCCAATCCGAGCGAGACGCTCATGCAGTGCATCGTGGAAACCGTGTAGATGAACGTGGCCCACGGGATCGCCAGATTGTCCTCGACGTTGCTCGAAGACTTGGTATTCCCATGAAGAGGGTGTCGCCCGGGGCTGTCGGGCGTTGACGAGCGCGAGTCCGCCGGTGATTACCAACCCGGCCGGTACTCGCTGCATGGGGAGACCTCTCCCTGGATACCAGAGTCTGTCCAGGTAATCGCTATATGGACCGAACTCCGCTACTGCAGGGAACAGAATCCTGGACACCTATACCATAGGGGGGTACCGTAAATCTCGTACCGCAACCGAGACCAAGGAGAGATCCCATGACCACCACCGTCACCGTTTCCGGAATGACCTGCCAGCACTGCGTCTCCTCGGTCAAAGAAGAGGTCGGCGAGATTGCGGGCGTCACGGCGGTCGACGTGGATCTCGAGTCCGGCCGCGTGGACATCGAATCGAATGCACCCCTCGAGCCCGCAACCGTTGCCGAGGCAGTGCGCGAAGCCGGTTATCAAGTCGTGGAGGCGTGACGGGAGATGAACGAGTCACGCAAGTTCCTGCTGTTCATCGGCGGTCTTGCCGCGCTGTTCGCAGTCACCCTCGTCATCGGCCGGGTCGTCGCGCCCGCCGACGAGGGTGACGATGCGATGGCCGGCACGAGCCACGGCGAGTACGAACTCGAGCCGATCACCGCGGAACTTCCGGTGGGGACACAGACACCGCTGCAGTTCCGCATCGTCGACGCGGGGGGCACACCGGTCACCGACTACACGGAGCAGCACGAGAAGTTGCTGCACCTGATCGCTGTCCGCCACGACACCACCGGCTATCAGCATCTGCACCCCACCCTGGGTGAAGACGGAACCTGGAGCATCACAACAGCCTTCACAGATCCGGGGCAATACCGCTTGTACGCGGACTTCGTCCCCGCCGGCGGCGAGAGCTCGTTGGCCACAGCGGACGTCACCGTGTCGGGTGAAGCAGACGCGAAGCCGTTGCCACCGGTGTCGGACACGGCAACCGTCGACGGCCACACCGTCACCCTCGACGGCACGGTCACGGCCGGATCACCGTCCACCGTCACCTTGTCGGTGACTCGCGACGGCGCACCCGTCACCGATCTGCAGCCGTACCTCGGCGCCTACGGGCACCTAGTGGCCATCGATGCCGACAACCTCGACTACCTGCACGTTCACCCCACCGGACATCCCGGCGACGGAGTAACGACACCGGGGCCCGGCATTGAGTTCGCGCTCACCGCACCCGAGGCCGGCGACTACCGACTGTTCCTCGATTTCAAGCACGGGGACACGGTGCGCACCGCCGAGTTCACCGTCTCGGCCCAGCAGAGTGAAGCAACGGACAGCCAACCAACCGAGGGCGGTCATGGCCACTGAACTTTCGAACAGCGAACTGTCGAACACCGACACCACCACCGACAACCGCGTCGAACTCGCGATCGGCGGCATGACTTGCGCATCCTGCGCCAATCGCATCGAGCGCAAACTGAACAAACTCGACGGCGTGACCGCCACGGTCAACTACGCGACGGAGAAGGCGGCCGTCTCGTACTCCCAGGGCGTCACCACTGACGATCTGGTCGGCACCGTCGAGGCCGCCGGGTACACGGCAACACTGCCGCAGGCCCCCGATCAGTCCGAAGACGCTGCCACCGCACCGGACCCGACGGAGCAACTGCGCCAACGGCTTCTGGTGTCACTGGTACTGACAGTGCCGGTGATCGCGATGGCGATGATTCCGGCACTCCAGTTCACCAACTGGCAGTGGCTGTCTCTGACCCTCGCGGCACCCGTGGTGGTGTGGGGCGCGCTGCCGTTCCACAAGGCCGCGTGGACCAACCTGCGTCATGCGACCGCCACGATGGACACGCTGGTGTCGATGGGCACGCTCGCCGCGTTCGGCTGGTCGCTGTACGCGCTGTTCTGGGGCACTGCCGGAACCCCCGGCATGGTGCATCCGTTCGAGTTCACCATCTCGCGCATGGACGGCGCCGGCAACATCTATCTCGAGGCCGCCGCCGGCGTGACCACGTTCATCCTTGCCGGACGCTACTTCGAAGCTCGCTCCAAGCGGCGTGCGGGCGCAGCCCTGCGTGTCCTGCTCGAGCTCGGCGCGAAAGACGTGGCTGTGCTGCGCAATGGCACCGAGCAGCGCATCCCCACCGATCAGCTCGTGGTCGGTGACCTGTTCGTCGTCCGGCCGGGCGAGAAGATCGCCACCGACGGCGACGTCGTCGAAGGCTCCTCGGCTGTCGATGCGTCGATGCTCACCGGAGAGTCCGTCCCCGTCGAGGTGAGCGAGGGCAGCGAGGTCGCGGGTGCCACCACCAACGTCGGTGGACGACTCATGGTGCGCGCCAAGCACGTCGGTTCGGACACCCAGCTGGCGCAGATGGCCCGGCTCGTCGAGGAGGCGCAGACCGGCAAGGCCGAGGTGCAGCGCCTCGCCGACCGGATCTCCGGCATCTTCGTTCCGATCGTGATTGCGATTGCCGTCGGCACCCTGGGCTTCTGGCTCGGCATCGGCGGCTCCGTCGCCGCAGCCTTCACTGCGGCCGTGGCGGTGCTGATCATCGCGTGCCCCTGCGCCCTCGGGCTCGCCACACCGACCGCACTGATGGTCGGCACTGGCCGCGGAGCACAACTCGGCATCCTCATCAAGGGGCCGGAGGTGCTCGAATCCACTCGTCGGGTCGACACCATCGTCCTCGACAAGACCGGCACCATCACCACGGGCACGATGTCGCTCCTGGACGTCACCCGGTCGCAGGGCGAGGATCACGAAGCGGTATTGCGATACGCAGGCGCCCTGGAGGATTCGTCGGAACACCCGATCGCTCAGGCGATCACCCGTGCCGCGAAGCAGGCCGGGGAACTACCGTCCGTCGAGCAGTTCACCAATGTCGAAGGCTTGGGCGTGCAGGGCATGATAGACGGCCACGCGGTGGTGGTCGGTCGTCGAAAGCTTCTTCGGGACTGGTCGATACACCTTCCGACGGATCTGGATGTTGCGTTCCGCGAAGCAGAGCGGGCCGGACGGACCGCGGTGGCCATCGGCTGGGACGGCGAGGCGCGAGGAGTGCTCGTGGTAGCCGACACCGTGAAACCCACGTCGGCCGAAGCTGTGCAGCAGCTCCGTGCTCTCGGGTTGACCCCCATCATGCTCACCGGCGACAACGCCGACACCGCGCGTACCATCGCCGATCAAGTGGGTATCGACGAGGTGATCGCCGGTGTGATGCCCCAGGACAAGGTGTCCACTGTCGAACGGCTGCAATCCGAGGGCAAGGTGGTGGCCATGGTCGGCGACGGCGTCAACGATGCTGCCGCACTGGCACAGTCGGATCTCGGTATCGCCATGGGCACCGGCACGGATGTGGCCATCGAGGCCGGGGACCTGACCTTGGTGCGCGGTGATCTGCGGGTTGCTGCGGACGCTATCCGGCTCTCACGCAAGACGCTGTCCACGATCAAGGGCAACCTGTTCTGGGCGTTCGGGTACAACGTCGCCGCGATCCCGCTCGCGGCCGCGGGTCTGCTGAACCCGATGATCGCCGGGGCTGCCATGGCATTCTCGTCGGTGTTCGTCGTCAGCAACAGTCTGCGCCTGCACAGCTTCCGCGCACTGCCCGCCAACTCGTCAGGAGAATGATCGTGGAACACGAACACGCCGGTCACGGCTACATCAGCAGTAAAGAGGACTACCTCAAGCGGCTGCGCCGCATCGAAGGGCAGTCCCGTGGTCTCCAGAAGATGGTCGAGGAGGAAAAGTACTGCATCGACATCCTCACCCAGGTCTCGGCGATGACGAAGGCACTGCAGGCTGTCGCGTTGGGCCTGCTCGAGGACCACATGAGCCACTGCGTGGTGAACGCCGCGATCGCCGGTGGCCCCGAAGCCGACGAGAAGATCAAGGAGGCCACGGACGCCATCGCGCGACTCGTGCGGTCCTGACCGCTTCGACCCGCTAACGTGGGGATATGAAGGTCCATCACCTCAACTGCGGAACCTTCCGCGGGCCCGGCCGAGGGTCCGTTGTTTGCCACGTACTCGGGTGCGAGACGGACAACGGAATCGTGCTCGTCGACGCTGGTTTCGGACTGGCCGACCTGGCCGACCGAGGTCGGCGACTCGGTCCGCTTCCGCGGCTGATGGGTGCCGCCCTCCTCGAGGGCGAGACCGCCGTCCGTCAACTCGAGGGGCTGGGCTTCGCGGCGTCCGACGTGACGCACATCGTCGCGACCCACCTGGATTTCGACCATATCGGCGGTGCGGGCGATTTTCCCAACGCGACGATCCACACCACCGCTGCCGAGGATGCGGCCGCACACGCCAGGACGTCGATCCCCGACAAGATCCGGTACCGACCAGCTCAGCGGCCGCCGGAGGCGGCGGTGCGTGCCTACTCGGGCCTCGGCGAACCACTGCTCGGATTTCCCGACGCCCACCCGCTCGACACCATCGGCGACAGCTTCTTCCTCGTCCCGTTACCCGGTCACACGAAAGGCCATGCGGCGGTGGCGGTCGACACCGGAAGAAACGGCTGGCTCGTTCATGCCGGCGATGCGTTCTTCCACCGCAGTGTCGTGGGACCTCCCGGCATGGACAACCCTGGACGCCACGGACGATTTATGGGTGTTGTCGAGAAGCTCCTGGCAGATGACCGTTCCCGGATCAGCGAAAATCACCGCCGATTGCGCGAACTGAACAATCAGGATGCCCCGCGCGTGACGGTGTTCTGTGCCCACGATCGGTCACAGTTGAGGGAATTGCAGCAACGCCGGTGAATCGCCACCTCACCGGTCGTAGTGGGTAGTCTGTGGGCTGATGTTTCCGATGGGAGGGGGGTGCGCTGGTGGTTGAGCACGATCGTGAGCGGTTGCGGGCCGAGAACGATGCGTTGAGTGCGCGGGTCGAGTCGATGCTGACGGCGTTCGAGGAGCAGACTCGGCAGCTCTCCGGGTTGCAGGATTCGTTGGCCGCGATTCGGGCGCAGGGGTGGTCGGCGAACAGTTTGGTCCGGGTGACGGCCAATGCGGGTGGTATCCCGGTGGATGTGTGGATCGACCCGGGAGCGTTCAAGCAGTCGACGCCGGATCGGTTGGCGGCGTCGGTGGCCGAGGCGGCCCAGCATGCGGCCCGGTCGGCACAGGAGCAGGCTGCGGCGGCGGTCGCGCCGATCACCGGTGCCGCGGACGCGATGCCCGATATCGCCGATCTGACTCCGGGTGCCCCGAACATGCGTGAGGTGTTCGATTCGTTCATCCCTGCCGCAAGCGAGCGGGTTCCCGGTCCGGTCGTGCCCGAAGGACCTGGCGACGTGTTCGACGACGAGCAGCCGGTCAACTGGCTCAAGGACCGGTGAGGTTGCGGTGAGTGATCAGTTGCGCGTTGACCTCGAGCAGTTCCGTGGGCTTGTGTCCCGGTTCGAGGATCTGGGGAGGCAGACGGTGGCGGCCCGATTGGAGTTGACCCAGGGTCTCGACGGTGAGGGTGCGTGCTGGGGTGCCGACGAGGTGGGTGCGGCGTTCGCGTCGAAGTACGTGGCCGCGTCGGAGGACACCATCGACGCCGTCACCGCTCTCGCTCAGGTCTTCGATCTGATCGGCGACAA
The DNA here is from genome assembly GCF_055231015.1 of Rhodococcus quanlei. Taxonomy (NCBI): domain Bacteria; kingdom Bacillati; phylum Actinomycetota; class Actinomycetes; order Mycobacteriales; family Nocardiaceae; genus Rhodococcus; species Rhodococcus quanlei. Next base: position 17,346 of record NZ_JBUYWD010000032.1, read on the forward strand.
GATCGACCGCACCGCAGACTCGTTCGATGCCACCGACACCGGTTTCGGTGGCCGACTGTTGTCGGTGGACCCGGACAGCGGGGTGTAAGGGGTGGGTATCGAGATCCCGGGTTCTCTGCGGTGGGTTGCGGACAATGTGCTCGGTACCGATTGGCCGGACGCGGACGAGACCGCGATGCAGCGGTGTGCCGATTATTGGGACACCGCCTCCACCGCGATCGAGACGATCGACGGTTTGGGTGATGACGCTGTGCGGCAGTTGCTCGATTCTATCGACGGTGATGTCAATGAGGCGATTGCCGGATTCTGGCAGAAGATCGGTGGTGATGCCGGTGCGATGCGGGAGTTGATGGACACCTGCGACGAACTCGCCGACATGCTCGACGGTGCCGCACAGGATGTGCGGCGGGCGAAGTTGGCGATCATCGCCAATCTCGTCGCCCTCGCCGCGTCCTTGGTTGCTGCGGCGGCGACGGTGTGGGCGTTCGGGGCCGGTGCTGCGGCCGGTGCGGCGGCAACCATGGCCACGCGGACCTCGATCCAGATGATCGTCCGGCAGTTGATCAACCAGATGCTGCAGCGCATAGCCCAGCAGGGTGCCAAGAAATTCGCTTGGGCGGTCACCAAGAACATCGCCACCAGTGCCGCAATCGGTGCAGGAATCGGCGGTGGTCTCGAAGGCGGCCTGCAAACCTACGAGAGGAACCGGGGGCTGCGCGACGACTACGACTACGGCGATATCGCTCAAGCCACCGGAAACGGCGCAGTCAAAGGAGCCGTGCAAGCCGGATACAAGCTCGGTGTCCGTGGTCAGTTACCTGAGGAAGTACCGTTCCTCAGCACCGCAAAGGTCAAGCAAGTTGTCACTGACCAGGTCTCGAAAGATCACATCATCGGCGGTGTGATCGGGACAGGCGTCGCCAACCTCATTGTTGGTAAACCCGACGAAGGCGTCGGAACCCACATAAAGGATGCGATCGAGGAATCCGGGATGAGTCTGAGTCTCCCGCCTGACACCTTCACTACGCCCGCCGAATCGGAGTCCTCCGACGATGACTAATGGCGCTCGTCCGCACACCGTGCTCACCCGTACTGAGCTCGTGATCCAGAAGAGCACCCGGGATCGATTCTTCTCCGAGGTCGCCGTCGCGGCGCTTGACGGAGCTGCACTGGGCTACGCACAGCTGGCAGGCAACAAGGTGTTGTTGTTACTGCATTCGTTCTTTGACGGTTGGCTTTTCCCCTCGCGTCCGTGGGAGGTGCAGGACACAGACGGAAACCCCGTGCTCTGGATCGAGATGGACCGGATTTTGCGGCGAATGATCATCACCGTTCGTCGGCCCGACCGCAGCCTGCTGGGTCGACTGGTCGGCCAGACATGGGCGACCACTCTTCGGAACAAAGGATTCTGGGTCGAAGTGGATGGTGAGCGCGTGGGTGAGGTGTTGGCCGACAAGTACCAATACCGGATCGTTGACCTTGCCACGTCCGAGATTGCACACATCGAGAAGGCGCCAGGAACACCGACGTACAAAATCTCATTGGCCCGCACGACGCTCCACGCCCGTCCTGGCCTATCCGAACCTCTTGCCGGCCTTGCACTCTCTGCAACAGTCCTCAGGCACCTGGCGTGAGAACCGGGATGAACAGCCCGAATATGGGTGACCTGGCCCAGTCCCCGTCATTGCCAGTGACACGAACCGCCCTCTACAACCAGTCGCTCGAGGTGTGGATTCGGGACAGCGGCTGGCGTTCAGAGGTTTTCGACGAGTTCACACTCGTGGACTCTTCGGGCGACCCGATCGGCGAGATCGTGGAGCACGGAATTCCGGTCTTGCGGGGTTTCGCGGCGGCCATCAACATCGCGATGGCCCGCACCTTCCACGTTCGTGACTCGACGGGTCTCGTCGTGCTCGTGATCAAGCGGCCCATGGGACCGTTCCGGCGCGGACCGCGAGTGCGGCTGTCGGACGGCACGGTCGGACGTTGGAAGCGCATCAAATCGGCCGAAACCGGCGAGCGGGAACCAACTCTCCTCATCGACGGGCAGCCCGCCGCACGACTGGTCGTCGGGAAGACCACCACCACGATCGTTGACCCGTCCGGTGTCGAAGTCGCCTCGATCCATCACATCTCGCGTAAGAAGTTCGACGCGTGGTTGTCGCTATGGGAATACATCGACCGCCTCGAGATTCACAGTCCCATCACCGATCCGCTCGCAGGGATGGTGCTGGCAATGATCGTCCGGCGATACATCCACCCGCGATCGCTTCTCGGCGAGATTATCTCCGGCGTCTAGGTTTCCGGGGTGTTCGGCCAGCCGCCCAAACACAGTTCTTCTGATGAATCAACACTGCCCACTCCCGGCATTCATGTTGTAGGTCACGGTTCATTCCGGGCCTGACGTAGATCACAGAATTGGACCCGTCGCCGGTACCATGCCTGGGTGATGGAGCGATGTGACTCGGTGGTGCACGGATTGCCGAGACGGCTCACTGACCACAGCTGTTCAAGGCGATTTCGGCTGCGCGCGGGGGAGGACCGTGCCAGACGACTTGCCAGTGCTCGCGTCTGGTACACGGAATCGTGGACCGGACTGGCACCACCACCGGGACAACCTGGTTGAGCACGAACCTCCAGCACACCACGTACTACGACGCTTTGGAACAATGATGACCAGTAGCACTCACCTGCCCGCGCGACTGCTCGATGCCACCCAGTTCACCGTCGAACGGAAGCTCGGCTCCACCGGCACACTCACGATCAAGGATCGCGAAGGGGCAAGACTCGGGTCCGTCCACGAGGCCGGCAACAAGTCTTTGCGCGCGCTGAAATCTCTGTCGGACGGGTTGATCTTTCCTTCCCGTCCCGTTCAAGTCCGTGACCGGGACGCGCAGCCGGCGCTGTGGATCAAATCCTGCGGGGTCGTGCGACGCAGTATCCTCACCGTCCACCGCCCGGACCGTACGGAGATGGTCAGGCTGATCGGCAAGGACTGGGCCACAGAAACCCGCAACACGGGCTATTGGATCACGGTAGCCGGCGAACGCGTTGGCGAGATCGTGACCGAACAATACGACTACCTGATCCTCGATGCCGATGGCGCCGAACGAGCCCGAGTGGAAAAGGACAAGGTCGAAAGAAACAGCGGGGCCGCCTATTCCATCCCCTTGCGGACGACGCTGCACACCGGACGGCGCCTGTCCGAACCGTTCGTCGCCGTGGCGCTTGCGGCTACGATCCTCAGACATCGAGCGTGACCAGCCGGCGGTGTGTCGCCTACTCGCGTTTACCCGGACGTCCGCACGCATGAAAGGACAGTGGGTAACGTACAGGGTTCAACTCAGTCCACGACGCAATCCGGTGCAGGACCGCTTCGAGCAGTACGACAGAATGAACACATGACCTCGAGGCGAGCGGCTGCCGGCGCGGCGGCACTGTTGGCAGTAGTTGCGTTCGGCGCCACCGGGTGCAGCAGTGGTGAATCATCCGACACCTCAACAACCACGGCGGTAGCAAAGCCCTGGGATCCATGCACCCTCTCCGACGAGACACTGCGCAAGGCCACCATCGACCCGGCAACCCAAGGACCAGGCTTGGCAGCCGAGGCACCCGGGGAGGAAAGTTGTGGATGGAAAACAGACGACAGCATCAGCGTAATCATGACCGCCCTGTCGACCGCTACCGTCGAACAGCTCCGCACCGGACCCGGAAACATTGATTTCCGAGATGTCAAGGTTGGGGATCGACCGGCCTTCACATTTCGCGAAGCCCGCGATGAACCCGGCACGTTCTGTTGGCTGGTGGTGCCGTTCCAGAACGAGGGCCTCATGTTAATGCAGGTTGGCAGGTCGGTGTTCACCAAGGACACCGCGCCGATGTGCGAGGTGGCAGTCCGAATCGGTGAGGTCGTGGTTGCCGAGATGCCTTGACCGAAGGGGGAGCGGTCCGGCTCGAGCCGTACTTCGATCCGATGCAGGACCGCTTCGAGCCGTACGACAGAATGAGCACATGACGTCGAGGCAAGTGGCCGCGGGTGCGGCGGCACTGTTGACAGTAGTTGCGTTGGGTGCCACCGGGTGTAGCGACGGCGACACCTCCGACACGGCGACGACGGCAGCGGCGGTTCAGCCCTGGGATCCGTGCACCCTGTCCGCGGAGACGTTGCGAGAGGCGGGCTTGGACCCGGCGACAGAGGGGCCGGGACTTGCCGAGGCAACAGGGGAGGAAAGCTGCAGCTGGGAAAACGACAACATCGAGCTGATCGCCACCTTCACCACTCTCGCGACCATCGAGCAGTTTCGAAACGACCCGAGATCCATAGAATTTCGGGAGGTCACAGTCGGCGACAGGAAGGCGTTCACCCAGATCAGCGACCTCGGCGGCGATCCCTACACCCTTTGCTTCCTCAATGTGCCCGTCCAGTCGGGAGGACTCGTGATCCTTCAATTCTCGCAGTCCCCGTTCACTAAGGACACCACCCCGATGTGTGAATGGGCTATGCGGATCGGTGATGTGCTCGCTGCCGAGATACCCGCGTGATGGACTAGGGTTTCGGACGGTTGGTAAAACTCAGAGGGAGGGGTGCACGGATGAGTGGTACGGCATCGACGATGGATGTATTGCTGGCGTTCGCCGGTCAGGCCAAAGCGGGGGAGTTGGTCTTGGACCCCGACGTGGCCCAGGACTGCGTGAATGCCTGCAAAGACACAATCGCCTCCCTCCAGGAAAGCCGAAACCGTATGTCAGGGCAAACGTACAAGCTCCCGTTGGGTGACTTCGACTGTGGGCACGCGCTTGCCGAAATCCTGTCCGACACCACCAAGCAGTACATCGCCCGCATCGACGACCACATCACCTGCCTGACCGCGATTCACGACATGGTGGGCGCCCAGGTGACCGAAACGCTGACCACCGACGAGCAGACCAGTCAGGCACTGGCGCGGGTGACCGGGCAGATCGCGAGCTGAGGTCGTGGCACCACCGACGCAGCCACAGATCCCCGGCATGGATCAGGTCATCGCGAACCTTCGCAACAATTCCGTGGTCACCGGCCAGCCGGAGCAGTTCATCGGTCCGGCCGGTTCCGGTCCCCCGGATTTGGCAAGCTCCCCACAGTATTCCGATCTCGAACTACAGCAGCGAACAGTGCCGTGCACCATCTTCGACGCGTTCGACCACAGCCAGCTGGTGTCGAATGTCAGCCCGATTCAATCTGCGTCGGTGGACGCGTTCCGTCAGGAGTGGGCGAACGTCGCCAACAGCGATGCCGACGCATTCGAAACCTTCGCGACGAAGATCGGTGTCGCCATCTCCGAGAAATGGCGGGGACCAACGGGAGATGCCGTATCGGCATCGATCCTGCGTTACGCGAAGGAGTCGACCGTCATGGCCGATGCGTCGAATTTGGTTGCCCGCCAGGTGGGTTTGCTGGCCGACTCGTTGGATCGGACAAAAACCAACTTCCCCGCCGAACCCGCCGCAACGGTTCCGGGGAAGGTGTTCGGGTTCTTCGGCGCTGACGGGTGGGACGACGAACGCCGCGAAGAAGCGAAACAGCAGGCGGTGCAACTTCTCAACACGGTCTACTACGGCAGTGGTATTTCGCCGACTGCGCAGAGTATGCCCGTCTTCCCCGCCGTGGAGTCACCCGTCGAGCTGGGAGGCGTGCCACCGACGGGTGGGCCTACCGGCAGCCCCTTCGGCGGTTCGCCGTCACCGGGCGGCACACCGGGTGGCCCGTCGACCGGCCCGAACACCCCCGGCCAGCCGGGTACGCCCGCAAACCCTGACGCCACTGCGGGAGCGCCCCCCGGCAGCGTGCCGGGCGATGATGCCATTTCCGGCCTGCCCACCGACGCGGCACAGAGTCTGGGCGGGCTCGGATCCGACACACTCGCAGGTCCGGATTCGCCGGCGAGCACGGTCTCGGCCAGTGCACTGCCCGGTGGTGTTCCCGGCATGGGCGGCGGTGGCATCGGTGCCGGTGGTATCGGCGGCGGTGGCAGTGTCGGCGGCGGACTGGGCACACCACCACCGCCGGCGGCTCCCGCGGGTGGTCCCGCAGCCGGTGCGGTGGCCGGTGGTGCCGCAGGCGGTGTCGGTG
>NZ_JBUYWD010000033.1:0-6636 GCF_055231015.1 Rhodococcus quanlei
CCGATACGGCAGGGTCGACACATCACGCGCAGGACAGTCTCACGACGTCAGTGACATTGCGAGTCAGACCCCACCGCACCGAACACATCCAGTATCAACCGGACCACCCCAGACTCACAGTGACATTCGTCAGGTGGTGCGGGACCACCACGGCAGCACGATCAAGGATGCGACGAGGAAGCACAAGGCACCGATGAAGGTGCCGATACTCGCCACGCTGCTGTCGACGGTTGTCCCCTGCGGGGTGATGAAGGAGCCGACCGCCGAGACCCCGAAAGCGATACAGCCCACAAGGTTGATCTGCCCCGACCACCAATTCACGTCGCCAGGCCTCCAGAACTTGTCGACGTGCGTATACGCGACGAGCACCATGGCGCCACTGATGAGAAAGGCGACCGAGCCACCGGCATCCGGGTTCCACACGTAGTGCTTCTGCGTACTGATCGCGTGGGCCCCCAGTGCAGCGGTGGTACTGACGTTGAACAGCAACGTCCCGAAGAACTGAGAGGCTCCGGCGAGCCACTCGGCGCGGAGCATGGTTCCCGGGCTGTCGGACACTATGACGGTGACCGGGCCACTGAGCAATAGCTGAATCAAGGCTGCCGCCGTGAAGAACCATGCACCGATGAAGAAGCTGACGTTGGCGGCCCCGCTGCCCAACGACGCGGCGAATCCGGGCGCCGACCCCAATACGAAGAGCGACGAGCCGATCATGAAGCCCCAGCATTGCTTGGTCAGCGTGGGGGTGAAAAGCGCTCGACGCCAGTGCGTCACGTCTGCTTCGATAGACATAGGCTCTCCCCTCTTCGATTCACGCCCACCTCACGATCCACGCCCCCGGCGCGAGGTACCCCCTCCCCTACAAGGGATTCCATCAATGATGAAAGTGTGAACCCGTGCCCTCGCGTGGCAGTGGCGCGGTGAGGTGGTCCAGGAAATCGACTTCACCCTCCAGGTCACGGAGCAGAGCCGACGCCAGATCGTGACTGAACCCCGACCGAACGACTATGCGCTGCACCGTCTGATCCGCGAGATCATCGGCCAGCGGGTAGGCAGGAACCAGCCAACCCTTCATACGAAGACGGTCGGAGAGGTCATAGAGACTCCATTTGTCGGTGTATCCGGCCTTGAGCCGCCAGGCGAACACCGGAATCGTGTCACCCTTACTGACCAGCTCGAACGGGCCGATCTTCGCGATCGAAGCCGACAGATATTGGGCCACGTCGAGAGACCCCTGCTGGACCTGTCGATAGCCTTCACGGCCGAGACGCAGGAACATGTAGTACTGCAACAACACCTGCGCGCCGGGTCGCGAGAAGTTCAGCGCCAAGGTCGGCATGTCGCCGCCGAGGTAGCTGCAGTGGAAGACCATGCTCTCGGGCAGGGCCTCGGTATTACGCCAGACGACCCAACCGACACCGGGGTACACCAGTCCGTACTTGTGGCCGGAGGTGTTGATCGACACCACGCGGTCGACGCGAAAATCCCACTCGAGGTCCGGTTGACAGAAGGGTGCGATCATCGCGCCCGATGCACCGTCGACGTGAATTCTCACGTCCATACCAGTGGTTTTCTGGATTTCGTCGAGCCTTTTCGAGATCTCGGCGACGGGTTCGTAGAGGCCGGTGTAGGTCTGCCCCATGATCGCGACGACACCGATGGTGTTTTCGTCTATGTACTTCTCGAGGTCATGTCCGTCGAGCACCATATGGTCTTCGCTGACCGGTACCCAGCGCGGCTCGACCTCGAAATAGTTGCAGAATTTTTCCCAGCAGACCTGAACTGCGGTGGACAGCACCAGGTTCGGGCTCTCCGTTGACTTCCCCTCTGCCTTTCGCTTCGCCTGCCAATGCCGTTTGAGCGCCAGACCGCCCAGCATGCATGCCTCCGACGAGCCGATCGTCGAAGTGCCGATCGTGGTCTCGGCGTCGGGTGCGTGCCAGAGTCCAGCGAGGATTCGCCAACAACGCTCCTCGACCGCCGCGGTCTGGGGGTACTCGTCCTTGTCGATCATGTTCTTGTCGACGGTTTCTGCGTACAGGCGCTTGGCCTCGTCGTCCATCCACGTCGATACGAAGGTCGCCAGGTTCAGACGAGCATTACCGTCGAGCATCGCCTCGTCGTGCACGACCTGATAGGCGGTCTCGGGGAGTTGTTGTCCCTCAGGAATTTCGAACTTGGGAAGCTCGGTGGCCTCACCTGGTCGTACGAAGACGTTGTTCAGGTCCAACGATGAAGAACCTACGTTCGTGGTATGACGCGCGTTCGTGTGCTTGACTCGGGTCACTTGTCCTCCTCGGGGCTTCGATACTTCTGGGTCGATTCGAATTCGGATGTCCGTACAACCGGCGTTCGTCGCCATTCCCGTTGCGCTACACCTCCACCGGCGGATACAGCCGATCCATCGTGTATTGGCGATCGCGTCTCGCCGCCCACGTCGAGATCGCCAGGAACGTGATCGTCAGTCCTCCGAGGACTGCGATGGCCACCCACAAGCGATAGTCGACGCCGCCCACCGTCAACTGCCGCAGACCGTTCACCGTGTAGGTCATCGGATCGACCCAGTGAATGTATTGGAAGGGTTTGGTCGTGGTCTGGACCGGATAGATGCCGCCAGCAGACGTCAGCATGACCATCAGGAACGCGAGTGTGACCACCCGTCCGACTGCCGCGCCGAACAACGCGTTGAACATCTGAATCATCGCCAGGAACACCGCGACCATCAGCAGCATGAACAGGAAGGTCGCCACCGGATAGACGGGCCGTAGTCCGACTGCGAATACCACGACGAGGTACAAGATCGCGGCCTGCAGTATGCCGACGAAGAACGTGGGCGCGAACGAGGCCATCACCACTCGCAGCGAGTTCAGCCCTTGGGCAATGGGACGAGACTGCAAGGGAGTGAACAGCATCCAGGCGATGATGCTGCCGACGAACAACGCCAAGCCGAAGAAGAACGGAGCGAAGCCGGTACCGAAGGTATCGGCTTTGTTCTGGTAATCCTCCTTCAGCTGTACTGGATTCGCCAGTGTCGTGGCCAGTTGGTCCTGCTGCGACTTGCTCCAGTGCGGGATCATGCTGATGCCCTCGTCCACCTTGGTCACGAGTTCTGTGGTCCCACCCGCAAGTTGGGTGGTGCCATCGGCGAGTTGGTTGGCGCCGTTACTGAGTTCCACCAAGCCTTGCGCCAGTTGAGCCGATCCTGATCCGAGTTCGTCGACGGCCCCCCGCGCGGCGGAGATATCGTTTCGCAGCCCGTTGTTCTCGAACAGCGTCATCGCAGTACGCAGTGGACTGCTCGGGTTTCCGAGCTGCTGTGACAACACTTGGGCGTCGTTGCGGACGACGTTGATCAGATTGTTGGCATCGGCGCCGAGTCCGCGGGAGGTGAGGAAACCTTCCACTGGGGCGAGTGCGTCGGCCAAACCCTGCACAGCAGGGTCCGGGTGGGCACGCAGATGAGCCTGGATTTCGGCCAGTGCCCGGCTGGCCTGCGTTTGCGTTGTCGCCGCATCGTTGAGGCGATCTGCGACGGCACCCGCATTCGCACCGAGTCGGTCGGCGGCGGCGTTCAGCTCGCCCGCACTGATCCCGGTGGTGCCGGCCTGGTTGAGCGCATCGAGGATCGGCACGGTGGCTTGGTCCACCGCTGAGGCAAGTTCACCGAGCCCTCCCGCCAACCGAGCGGCGCCGTCCTTGGCGGTCACCAGGTTCGTGGCAATTTCGTGGGCCCCGGTGTTGGCGGTCTGCATACCCGAATTGAGCTCGTTGACCGCGGCTTGGGCTTCCCGGAGTTTGGGTTCGAGCTGCCCCACCTCGTTGAGCGCGATCTCGAATGTCTGCGCTCCCACCTGCGCACCTACCTGGTTTACCACCTGCTGCGCAGCGTCCTGGCCGATGACGGTTGCGAGGTAGTTGTTGGTGTCGTTGTAGGTGAAGATCAGCTCTGCAGATTTCGGGTCGTCACCGAGGGGGGAGGTCAGGGACTGACTGAAGTCGGGGGGCAGGGTGATCGAGAAGTAGTACTTTCCGTGGTCGACGCCCGTTCTGGCCTCGTCCTCGTCGACGACGTGCAGATCGAGTTGCTTGGAATCGACGAGTCCCTCGGTGACCTGACTACCGGCGTCGAGTGGTTTACCTTGGACTGTTGCACCGCGATCGAGATTGACCACGGCGACGGGCATCTTGTCCGCGGCCGCGAACGGATTCCAGAACGCCCACAGGTACAGCGCGCCGTACATCAGCGGCATGAGAATGATGACGATCAGGGCGAGTCTCGGCATTCGGCCCCGGTAGTAGCGCTTGAAATCGCTCCCAGGTGAGAATGCGGCAAGCATGTCAGATCCGATCTTCTTGTTCGATCCTGACGAACTCGTCGTCAGTGAGGTTGGGGACTGCGATGACATCTCGCACACCGCTGTCGACGAATGTGCCGTTGACGTCCGCGGTGACGACGGTCTGTTCCCGGCCCAACGCCACGAGTCGACTCATCAGCAATTGCGCGTTACTGATGCGGGTCAACCGATCCACCCCACCGACGACCAGTAGTGGTGGCTTTCTCAGATTGGCCATCGCGATGCGAAGCAGCGCCGCGGTCAGTTCGGGCAGCTCTTCGACATAGGCGCCCAGTGACGGGAGCGTCAGGTCACCGAACACGGGGCGGCACATACGTTCGAGGTCATCCTGGCCCGCCGGCGGAACCCACTTGTACCAGTGTGCCGCCCATCGCTTCTGCTCGGTGACGACGTCGGACACTCGTATGGTCTGCTCGATCCCGTCGACCTCACCGATATCCGCAATGGCCGCACGAGCGAACAGGTGTCTTGTTTTGTCGGTACGCCCGAATGCGGTGAGGGTCCCCGAGGACGGTCGCATCCGCCCGGCCAGTGTGAGCAGCAGTGCGGTACGACCACGTCCACCGGAGCCGACCAGAACGGTCACTCCCCCGGCCATGACGCTCACGTCGACGGGTCCGTAGATGTGCCCCCACGATGCGCGGACCTCGATCCCGGATGCCTCGATCAGGACCTGCTCCGGACCGTCGCCGTGCACTGCGACAGGGGCGGTGATCGGTTCGTCGTCTCCATCAGAGGTTGTCACGATTGAATTCCTTCGTACGTGCGATGTTCTGTGGTGATTCGGATATTCCGCTGCCGTACCCGTCGCCGTCGTCTACAGCATGTTCTTGACTATCCGGCCGTTCTTGACGATGAGGGTGAAACGCTTGTCAGGGTTCGCGATGATCGAGAGGTCCGCGATCGGGTCTCCGTCTACCAGAAGCACATCGGCCCATGCGCCTGGTGCGATGACACCCAACCTCGCCGACCGGTACGGGTTACGTTCGCCCGCCATCTCCAGTAGTGATCCGTTTCCGGAGGTCAGCATCCTCAGCGCCTCGGTGTTGCTGTAGAAGTCACCGAGTCTGGCGGCCATGACGCTCTGTCGCGCAGCGGATTCGGGTTCGAGTAGCAGGTCGGTGCCCCACGCGACCTTGACGCCGTGCTTCTTCGCCCAGCCGTACACCTGCTCGGTTCCGGTGCAGATGTCACGGTTCTTCTGCGAACGATCCGGGTCCGGGTAGTGGTGATCTTCTTCGGCGAAGGGTTGCATCGACAGCCAGATTCCCTTCTCCGCGATCAGCGCAATCGTCGACTCGTCCGCAAGGTGCCCGTGTTCGATGGAACGGACACCTGCTTCGATGGCGCGCTTGATACCGGGCACCGTGTACACGTGGGTGGCAACATAAGTGCCGTAGTCTTCGGCGGCCTGCACTGCCGAACGCATTTCGTCCGGAGTGAACTGCAAGGTGTACAGCGGGTCGTACATCGACGCGGCCCCACCACCGATGGTGAGCTTGATTTGGGTCGCACCTTTTCGTAGCTGCTCACGGACCGCGGTCAACACTTGGTCTACGCCGTCGGCGACACGGGTGAACCCGATCGAGTCGGTACGGCTGGGTCCACCGTCGAACGCATATGGGGTCTCGTAGACGAATGCGAAGTCGCCGTGTCCCGAAGTCTGTGACACCATCGCCTGGCTCGGAAAGATGCGCGGACCTTCGAATTTTCCACTGTCGATCAAGGTTTGGACCGGTGCGGTGTCGCCTCCCATGTCCCGGACGGAGGTGAAACCGCGCATCAACATGCGACGGGCCTCGGCGATGGTGTTACCGAACAGGATTCCGGTGGCGCCCATGACGAAGTCGAGGTAGCTGTTCGCGTTCCCCATGAGGTGAACGTGCGCATCCGACATACCCGGCATCAGGAAGCGCCCGCCGCCATCGATGACGACGGTGTCCTCACCCGGTGCGTCGCCGATCGGCGATGTCGACACCGCACTGATGTGGGCGTCTTCGATCAGGACGTCGGCACCTTCGGTCACGGCCTCGTTGATTCCGTCGAAGACGCGCACGTTGCGAACGAGCAAGCGCGAATGAGCAACCATGCGGCAAACGTACCCAGCACACCACGCCGCATTTGCCGGAATTGGAAAATTCGACCGAACGCGTCTGGACCACGTGGGACGACCGAGATGATGCTCCCACCCCCGAAACGGCGAATGTCACACCGGTTCGCGTGAGCTGAACCGGTGTGGCCATAGCCGACACAGGGGGGGGGCTAGCCCAGGCGCGGCGTG
>NZ_JBUYWD010000034.1:0-15940 GCF_055231015.1 Rhodococcus quanlei
CCCCCCTCGGCGGTTCGCCCCCGGGTGGGCGTGTGCGGCCGCGGGTGTTCACCCCCCCCGACAAAGGGGGGGGACTAGCCGAGGCGCTGCTTCAGGGCCTCGAACTCGTCGCGCACACCGGTCGGAAGCTTGTCGCCGATGAACTCGAACCATTCCTCGATGAGCGGGATTTCCTGCTTCCACTCCTCGACATCGACCTTCAGCGACTCGTCGACGTCCGCGGGCTCGACGTCGAGACCTTCGAGGTTGATCTGAGCCGCGGTCGGAACGTTGCCGACCGGGGTCGTTTCCGCGCCGGCCTTGCCGTCGATGCGACCCACGATCCACTCCAGTACGCGGGAGTTCTCACCGAAGCCAGGCCACAGGAATCGGCCGTCGTCACCGCGACGGAACCAGTTGACGTAGAAGATCTTCGGGAGCTTCTGCGCGTCGGCGTTCTTGCCGATGTTTCCCCAGTGCTCGATGTAGTCGCCGACGTGGTAGCCGATGAAGGGGATCATGGCCATCGGGTCGCGGCGAACGGAGCCCACCTTGCCCTCTGCGGCGGCGGTCTGCTCGGAGCTCATGGTCGCACCCATGAACACGCCGTGCTGCCAGCTCAGTGATTCGGCGACCAGGGGGACGGTCGACTTGCGGCGTCCACCGAACAGGATCGCCGAGATCGGCACACCCTGCGGATCGTCCCACTCGGGAGCCAGGGTGGGGCACTGAGACATCGGGGTGCAGTAGCGCGAGTTCGGGTGCGCCGCTTTCTCCTCCGACTCACGCAGGACCCAATCGCGTCCCTTCCAGTCGGTGAGGTGATCGGGCTCGCCTTCGAGACCCTCCCACCAGACGTCACCGTCATCGGTGAGCGCCACGTTGGTGAAGAGGGTGTTGCCTGCCTCGATCGTCTTCATGGCGTTCGGGTTCGACGACCAGTTGGTGCCGGGTGCGACGCCGAAGAAACCGAACTCCGGGTTGACGGCGTACAAGCGGCCGTCCTCACCGAAACGCATCCACGCGATGTCGTCACCGAGGGTCTCGGCGCGCCAGCCCGGGATGGTGGGCTGAAGCATCGCGAGGTTGGTCTTGCCACACGCCGACGGGAACGCCGCCGCGATGTAGTGAGCCTTGCCCTCGGGGGAGATCAGCTTGAGGATCAGCATGTGCTCGGCGAGCCAGCCCTCGTCGTGGGCCATGGCCGACGCGATGCGCAGCGAGTAGCACTTCTTGCCGAGCAATGCGTTTCCGCCGTACCCGGAGCCGTAACTCCAGATCTCACGATCCTCGGGGAAGTGTGTGATGTATTTGGTGTCGTTGCACGGCCACGGCACGTCCGCCTGGCCTTCTTCGAGGGGCGCGCCGACGGAGTGCAGGGCCTTCACGAACGGCTTGTCCGTGCCCATCTTCTCGAGGGCTGCGGTACCCATGCGGGTCATGATGCGCATCGACACGACGACGTACTCCGAGTCGGTGATCTCCACACCGAGCTTCGGGTCGTCGGCACCGAGCGGGCCCATGCAGAACGGAACCACGTACATGGTGCGGCCGTGCATGCTGCCGCGGTACAGCTCCGTCATGAGGGACCGCATCTTCGCCGGGTCCATCCAGTTGTTGGTCGGGCCTGCGTCGCTCTCCTCGCGGGAGCAGATGAAGGTACGCGACTCGACGCGGGCGACGTCCGAAGGATCGGAGTTGCCGACGAACGAGTTGGGCTTCTTGTCTTCGTTCAGCTTCGTGAACGTGCCGGCCTCGACGAGTTGCGAGGTGAGTCGATCCCATTCGGCGTCCGAGCCGTCTGCGAATACGACGCGGTCGGGCTCGGTAAGCTCGGCAACTTCCTTCACCCAGGCGAGCAGCTCGGCGTGCTCGGTGGGCGGTGTGCCATCCGTTCCGTTCAGACCGGGAATGGTCGCTGAGGTCATCAAACTCTCCTGGGGTGAGCCGGAACCGATCGTCCATGTGACCTGAAAACGTCACATGGAAACGCGGGCGCCGGGTGTCCTATGTCTAGAGGTTAACGCCGCGAGTCCAGACATCGGCACTTGGGTGCCGTCTGATCTGTCACATAAACGATTCAGTTACACTTTAGGTGAATCTGTTACGAAACGGGCCGAATTGCGAGGTTCAGCCCGACCCGAGTGCGCCCGCGTCGGTTTGCTCCCACCGCGGTTCACCGTCCTCACCACGATGAAACTCCCATGCCTCGTACTCGCCGTCGTCGTGCACCATCGTGACGTTGTCGGCAAGGTGATCGCCGTCCAGGTCGGTTGCCACGACCAGCGAATCATCCGCATGAAAGGTGAGCGTGTCCAGCGTGCCGTCGCCGTCGATGTCGTGCGTGGGGTCCGCCAGCGTCACGGCTTCGGAGTCCGGTCCGAACTGGTGCGGATCGACATCGGGGAGGTCACTCACCATGAAGCTGTCGGCGTTTGCCATGCCATTCCCTCGCCTTCGGGTAGTGGGACACTTCGCTTACTCGGACTTCCCCAGCATTGCCGATCCGTCGAACAAAAGGCCGATCCTTCGGACGAATGCCGCACTCACGTGATCAGACGCAGCGGACTTCCATTCGGTTCCGGGGAGGCGGCTTCAGTATGCCCAACAGCACCGCCGAGAGCAGCGAGATCTCGGTCGCAGGCCGCCAACTGCCCCGATCGCCTACGACTCGTCCGGCGAATCTCTGCGTCGATGGCCGCCACCCGCCCGTCGACGTCGAGCGCATGTGCCCGACTCTGCCCCAGGATCAGTTCACCGGCTTTCGACTCTGCGTCCACCAGCTGGGCCATCACGAACTGTTCGAGCTGGGCGCGCACGTGCACCAACGCGTCGGCTGCCCATTGACGCAGGTGAGCACGTTCGGCCACGTGGGCGCGGGCACGCGTGAGCCACCACGCCGCCAGCGCGCCGAGCAGCAGGGTGACCGGGATGGTGGCGATGTCGAGGGCCGGGACCATCGTGAGCGGGGAAACGACCAACCGTCCCAGACCGAGCCCAGCCGAGGCGCCGATGAGAATCGTCATCCGGTCTTCCAGCCCGCGATGACGCGGTTCCGGATCGTCGGGCATCTCCACGGCGGGATACGGCCGACCGCCAGATGGACGGACCGTCGGCTCGACACCCAGACGGGAGTTCATATCCGTCAGCCTCGCCTCGGTGATGTCACCGATTTCCCGGCCGGCATTTACCACCGTGTCGGCCAGTCGCTCAGGATAGGCAGCGAGATCCTTACGGTCGGCTTGCGCGATCTCGGCTCGTGCGGCCGCCCCGGCTGCTCGACTCCACGAAGCCACCTCGTGGAGGAGTTCGACCTTCGCCAACTGCCCCTCACTGCGCAACCTCGCGACACGCTCGGCTCGGCGCCCGTCCCGCTGAGTCAGTAGTTCGGTCCGCTCCGTTCGCAGCAGGGCTGTCGGATCGTTCGCGCGCATGGACTCGGCTGTCGTGACGATCATCTGCCGGGTCTGCTCGACGACGTCGACGCTGTTTCCGGCCACCTGCCCAGCTTCCGCAACGAGCACGGCGAGCAGTTTCTCGACGTCCGACTCCCCCGTGACCGACACCGGATGAATCGGGACTTGCGCGTAGGCCGGGGCGTGATCGGTCAGCACACGGCGGTTTCGGCCCAGTACCGCAGACCAATCATGGTGAACGTCGGTCTTGGTCAGCGCGAACACCACGCGTGCAGCCTGGTGCCCCACCTGCTCGAGCAGTTCCAGTTCCTCGCGGCCCATGGCAGCCGCCGCATCGACCACCACGAGCACGACGACAGGAGCTTGCGCCCGCCCCGGCGGACCTTCCGCGAACTCGATCGTGCCGACTGTTGCCCGATCGCGCAGGGTCTCGATCAAGGCCGTCTTCCCGGAACGCGGCGGACCTACGACGTGTACGGGTTCGGACTGCTGCTCGTCGGGATCGCGTGCCAAAGACCTCGCTCCGGCGGGATTCCACCGCGCGATCACTGCAGTCGCCTGTTCGTCGACGTCTCCGGTGCGGGGTTGGACGTCCATCACGTCTCGTGCGGTGGCGCTGCACCGGACAGCCGTACCCACTGACGGACGTAGTCGCGGTGGACTGTCAGCGCGGCATGCCTACGGCCGCCCGGCAGGCCATGCCGCGCCTGGTTCTTCCACCACTGCGCGTTGCGAAGCGCGTCGTCGGCGGTACGGACCTCGCCTGGTTCCTGCACGAGAAGTTCGGGAAGTTCGGCCCGGGCGGCCGCGGCCTCGAGCGCGACGGCCGCATCACTCGCGACGTAACGCTCGATCACGTCACGGGCAGGCAGGCTTCGGGCTGCCTGTCTGCGCAGTTCGCGGATCAGTGTGGCACCACGTGTCACCCGAGCTCGCCGGACACCTTCGTCGATGGCCGTCGCGATCGGTTCGATACCGATGCCGGTCGTCGCGACGAGTGGGTGAACCGTCTCACCGCACTCTCGTGCACAGTCGGCGACCCGCGCATCCACGGCTGCGTCGTCGGCACCGATGGCGTCCGCTTTGTTCAGCACGACGACAACGGACCCGGTTCTGCTGCCTTCGACGCCCGCCAGGGCACGACGGTCCGCGGACCGGACCGGGTCGACCAGCACGTAGACGACCACTTCTGCGTCGAGTACGGGATCGTCCGTTCCGGGGCGGTCGAACGCCGGCGACTCGACGAAATCCACAAGGGGTGCTCGTTGTCTCAACACAGCCGCAACTGTGGTCCTGCCCACACTGCCGCGTCCGGCGATCTGCACCCGAACCGGCGTCGTGAATGCGTCGACGGCAACGCCCACGGCCCGCGCGGCATCGCTGTCGAGCGGGGCCACACGAGCGGCGAGCTCACTCCACTCGGTGGTCACAGCGTCGTTTCCCGCGTGACTCCCGTTCGCCATTGGCCGTTCCTCGTGTGTCCGCCTATGCGCGCGCCCACCGCGCTTCGGGGGAGATTCTGTCAGATCACGACGATCACTTGCCCTTCGACCTTCACTGGTCGAACTGGGAATTCACACCAAAGTCTCAACCTGAACTTCAGACACGTATGCCGTGAACCTGAATCATGCGTGACAATGGTCCGGTGAACCACTCCGATCAGGACGCACCCGCGGCACCCGAGGGCGGGCAGAAGAAGCAGCCGAGGGGCTCTCGGCTGTACCCCCGTGTCACGAGCTTCCGCTCCCGCAGAGGGTCGCTCACCGACGCTCAGCAGGCCGCTTGGGACCGTCAGTGGCCTCTGATCGGCGCAGAGGTGTCCGACAATCCCCTTCGAGCGACCGAGTGGTTCGGGCGGCAAGCCCCGCTCATCGTCGAGATCGGCTCCGGTACCGGCACCGCGACAGCGGCGATGGCGAAGGCCGAGCCGGAAAACAACCTTCTTGCTGTCGAGGTCTACCGCCCCGGCCTGGCACAACTTCTTGCACAAGTCGAACGCGAATCGATTCCGAACATCCGGGTTCTGCGCGGCGACGCGATGGACGTGCTCGAAAATATGATCGGCCCGGAGTCCCTGACCGGCGTGCGGGTGTTCTTTCCGGACCCGTGGCCGAAGGCTCGTCACCACAAGCGCAGGCTCCTGCAGGCACCGACGTTCGCCCTGATCGCGAACAGATTGAAGCCCGGCGGGGTGCTGCACGTGGCAACCGATCATGCGGAATACGCCGAGGCAATCGCCGAAGCCGGCAACGCCGAACCCCTCCTGACCTCACTCGATTGGGAGTCCCCGATGACCCACGAACGCCCGGTCACCAAGTTCGAGGACAAGGCACATCAGGTCGGAAGGCCTATCACGGAGCTCATTTGGGGGAAGATCAGATCATGAGTGTCAGCGAGCAGTTCTCCGACGTGAGTGCAGTGCCCTCCGCCACGCCCTCCGCCACCACCGGAGTGATCGGCACGGATCGCGATATCCGCGCGCCCAAGAAGGTTCTTCTCGTCTGGGACGCCCCCAATCTCGACATGGGTCTCGGCGCAATCCTCGGCGGCCGTCCGACCGCGGCGTACCGACCCCGGTTCGACGCACTCGGGCGGTGGCTCCTTGCGCGCACGGCGACCCTGTCGGCGGCGTCCGAAGGCACCACATTGGAGCCCGAGGCCACCGTTTTCACCAACATCGCCGCAGGTAGTGCCGATGTTGTCCGACCCTGGGTCGAAGCCTTGCGTAACGTGGGCTTCGCGGTGTTCGCCAAGCCGAAGGTCGATGAGGACAGCGATGTCGATTCCGACATGCTCGAGCACATCGCCCTGCGTCGCGGCGAGGGGTTGGCCGGCGTCATGGTCGCCTCCGCCGACGGTCAAGCGTTCCGTGAACCGTTGGAGGACATCGCAGCAGCCGGCATCCCGGTACAGGTACTCGGATTCCGCGAGCACGCGAGCTGGGCGGTGGCGTCCGAGGTTCTCGAGTTCGTCGACCTCGAAGACATTGCAGGCGTGTTCCGGGAGCCGTTGCCGCGGGTCAGCCTGGAAACACTGCCCGACGAAGGTGCCTGGTTGCAGCCGTTCCGACCGCTTTCCGCCCTGCTCGTCGGGCGGAAAAGTGCCGCCGAGTAGGAGTTGATCAGTGTTCGCCAGCTGGGGAAGCATTGTCTACCGAGCCCGCTTCACCGTCATCGCTGCCATGGTGGCGGGCATGCTCGGCCTTGCCGCGTACGGCTTGGGCCTCGAGAAGGACCTGAGCCAAGGCGGCTGGTTCGACCCCGGTTCGGAGTCGGTGGCCGCCTCCATCCTGGCGGACGAGACCTTCGGGCGTGACACGCTGGCCGACGTCGTGGCGCTGTACACGGCACCCGACGGCAAGACTGTGGACGATCCCGAGTTCGCGGCGAAGATCACCGCAAATCTCAATGCCCTGCAGGACGAGGAACAAATCCTCGCGGTCAACGCGAGTTACTTCGAGGTCGACGGCGTCCTCGGCGCCGGACAGCCCATGCTGGCGGACGAGACGAAGAAGCATGCGTTCGCCAGTATCGGCATCGCCGGGGCCAACGACACGGAAATCGCCAACAACTTCCGTGAGGTGAAGGACGCGTTCTACATCGACGGTGTCGATGTGCAGTTGGCCGGATTGCAGCCAGTGGCCGGCGCCCTGAACGACACGATGGCCCAAGACATCCATCGCATGGAAATCCTGGCCATTCCCGCGGTCGGCGTGCTGCTGTTCTTCGTGTTCGGCGGCGTAGTGGCGGCTGCGCTGCCCCTGATCATCGGCGGCCTCACGGTGATCGCCGCCAACGGCGTCGTCCGTGTCATCACCAATTTCACCGACGTCAACGCCTTCGTGGTGTCGGTGGTGTCGTTGGTCGGGCTGGGCCTGGCCATCGACTACGGGCTGTTCATCGTCAGCCGATTCCGTGAAGAACTCGCGGAGGGGTACTCGACCAGTGCGGCGGTACGCCGAACCGTCATGACGGCCGGACGCACCGTGGTGTTCTCCGCGACGATGATCGCGGCCAGCCTGGGTGGCCTGCTGATCTTCCCGCACGGCTTCCTCAAATCGGTCGCCTACGGCGCCATCGCGACCGTGATGCTGGCGGCCCTCAGCTCCCTCACGATTCTGCCCGCGATGCTGGGCATCCTCGGCAAACGTGTCGACATGCTCAGCTGGAAACGGTTCCGACAGACCAAGAACGCCGAGGAGATCGAAAACAGCATCTGGGGCCGGCTCACCCGCTGGGTGATGCAGAATCCGCTCAAGGTCACCATCCCGATCGTGACCGGGCTGCTGCTGCTCATCATCCCCCTCACCGGGATCAAGTTCGGCGGTATGACCGAGACATATCTCCAGCCGGACAACGAAACCCGTGTGGCTCAGGAAACATTCGACGAACTGTTCCCCGAGAACCGGACCGATCCGGTCAAACTGGTCGTCACGGGCGACACCGCCGACGTCAACCAGGCGGTCGGCCCGATCATCAGGGAGGCCAGCGAGGCCCCCGGCCTGATCGGCCGCTTCTCGCCGGCCGGTGCGACCAAGGACGGCGTGGTCGTCCTGCAGACGGGACTCGAGGACCGCACCGACGCCGCCGCCGCCATCGAGTACCTGCGGTCCATGGATACGCCGGACAACGTGGAAGTCATGGTCGCCGGTACCCCCGCCCTCGAATACGACAGCATCCAGGCGCTGCTCGAGATGCTGCCGCTGATGGTGATCCTCGTCCTCGCGGTCACCACCCTGCTGATGTTCCTGACGTTCGGTTCACTGGTGCTGCCGATCAAGGCTGCCTTGATGAGTGCCCTGGGCCTCGGCTCGACACTGGGCATCCTGACGTGGATCTTCATCGACGGCAACGGTGCCAGCCTGCTCAACTTCACGCCGGGGCCGATCTTTTCTCCGATCTTGGTGCTGATCATCGCGATCGTCTACGGCCTCTCCACCGACTACGAGGTGTTCCTGCTCTCGCGCATGGTGGAAGCTCGTGCTCAGGGTGCGAGCACCACCGAGTCGATTCGCGTCGGCACTGCGCACACCGGCCGCATCATCACTGCGGCCGCGCTCATTCTCATCGTGGTGACCGGTGCGTTCGGCTTCTCCGAACTTGTGTTGATGAAGTACATCGCCTACGGCATGATCGCAGCGCTCATCATCGACGCGACGCTCATCCGCATGTTCCTCGTCCCAGCGGTCATGAAGTTGCTCGGCGACGACTGCTGGTGGGCGCCCGCCTGGATGAAGCGCATTCAGGAGAAGGTCGGCCTGGGTGAACCGATCTTGGACAACGAGCTGATGCCCGACGATGTACCCGAGCTGACCCCGGTCGGCGCCGGCCCCCGGTCGGCCGGCCACGGCGACTACGTTCCGCTGGAGAACGAGCCGCTCACCCAGCCGATCCCGATTGTGACCGCGTCCATGAAGCAGTCCGCGCAGCAGCGGAAGCAACGGCGAGCCGAGCAAGAAGCGCGCCGTTCCGCGACCGGTCGCCCCGCCCGCGCTCCGCACGATGCCGAGGACCAGGCGCCCGCGGTACCTCAACCGCGGCCGGCCACACCGTCCGATCCGAACACGTCAGGTATGCAGAATCAGCCGCCGGCGCCACGGCCGTCCAGTGGTCCGGCCACCGAGTCGCGGCCCATCGAGAGTTGGTTGGCCGATCTGCGTTCGACATCAGTTTCCGAACCGCGGCGTTCGGCGCCACCGACGCCGGATGCACCTGCACTGCCGACCCGGTCACGTCAGCCCGTGCCTGCCCCTTACACGCAGGAGGTGCCCCAGGCCCCGACCGCTCGGCCGATACCGGTGATGCCGACCCGTCGCCGCCATCTGATCGAGACCCCGGAGGCCGAACCCGGGTACACCAACGGTGGCAACTACTCGAACGGCCGCGCTACCGATGACAGCCCGCCGAACGGTTCGCAGGACAACGGTTCTGCGGAGGGCGACAGCGGACGGCACAGCGGCAACGAGAACGCGGTGAGTGTCAGCGAGCTACTCGCCCGCCAGAAGCGCCCCTGACCGCCTCCCGTTCCGCGAGGGGCTGCGGTTCGATCGATGTCTCGTCGATGGCCTTGACACCGGCCTGCGTGTCGCGGATCAGGTTCCGAGCATTCTCCGGATCGCCGTGCCGAAGGGGTACTTGGCGGTGATGTTGCCGAACCGCAGCTTGCCGCGAACCACCAGGTGCAACGGCCCGTACGGTGGTCCGGACTTCGCTCGATTGGTGGCGGTGGAGCCGACCGTCTCGACGCCGTTCAGGTCGACTGTGGCCTCTGCTGGGATCACCAACGAAATGGAACTGGCGTAATCGTCGACGTCGATGTGGACGACCTGCGTGGACATGATCGCCTTCGTGAAGTCGAGAGTCACCGAGCACATGCGAGTGTTCACGTCGAGCACGGGCGGCACCTGCCAGGCCCCGGATCGGGTCACCCCCGACATGCGACCACGGATCACATTCGGGGACCCGCCACCGTGTGACAATTGATGGCGAGACGGCTGCGGGACCGGGTGCTGGGGCGGTGGCTGCTGCGACGGGTCCAACTGCCGCACCGTGTCGGCGTCGATGGTGGCACCCGGCAGATCGACGAGCACCGCGTTGAGGTCGCCCCGAGTCTTCGATGCCAACACCGTGTCCATGCGTTCGGTGAACTCACCCAACGACAACATCCCCTGGCCGACTGCCCGTTGCAGAATTTCGCCGACGTGTTCCCGCTCGGCATCGGATACGCGTAAGTCCCTGGCCTCCATGCGCACCAGGATAGGCGCTGGGGAGCGTGGCGCCTACGGAGATCCATTGCGTCCGGCCGACCCTCCATTGTCACGGAGACGGTGGTCGGGAATCGCGGCCGAGACTCAGGTCGTCCTCCGGGTCGTCGGGTGTCGCCGGATACGCGGGTGCCGCCGAGTCCTCCTCCTCGACGTTCTCGAGCGCCGCATCGGCATTCTCTGCCATCAGGGACCGCACCGCCGTGTTCAGGACGGCCACGATCGGTACTGCGACGAGACCACCGATGATGCCGGCCAGCACAATGCCCGTGGTGATGGCGAGGACCACGGCCAACGGGTGCAGTCGCACTGCGCGCCCCAACAACAGTGGCTGCAGCACGTGCCCCTCGAGTTGCATTATCGCCACGATGATGGCCAGCACGATCAGTGCGGTGAGAAATCCTTTGGTCACCCACGCCACCAAAACGGCCAGAAACCCGGCGACGAAAGCGCCCACGATCGGGATGAACGCGCCCACGAACACCAACGACGCCAGCGGCAACGCCAACGGAACTCCCAGAATGGCCAGTCCCGCACCGATACCCACGGCGTCCGCCGCCGCCACCGCCACGGTGGCGCGCATGTAGCCGACGAGTGAATGGAACCCCTGCTCCCCCGCCAGCCGCACTCGCACCCGCGAAGCCGTCGGCACCAGCCGGGTTACGAAGTGCCAGATTTCGCGTCCCCCGTAGAGGAAGAAGATGAGGGTGAACAGGGTGAGGAACGCCCCGGCGAAGATCTCCGCGATCATCGTTGCCGTCGTCAGGGCGCCGCTGGTGAGAACGTCTCGGTTGGATTGCACCGCGTGGACCACGGAGTCGCCGGCTTGCCGGATCTGGTCCTCACTGATGTGGAACGGCCCGTCGATGAGCCATTCCTGTATCTGGGTCACGCTCGTCGAGAACTGATCGGCCAGACCAGGAAAGCCCCGCACGAACTGCTCGATGACGAACGTCATGATCGCGGCAAGAAGACCCACGGCCGCCAGCAGCACGACGATCACCGCCACCGAGCGCGGCACCCCGCGCAGATCGAGCCAGTTGACGAACGGCACGAGCAGCGCGGAAGAGAGCAACGCGATCGCCACGGGAATCACGACGGTGTCCAGTTCGGCCACCACGTAGCCGAGTGTCAGTAGTCCCACGAGGATCAGCAGCAACCGCCACGTCCACTCGGCAGTCACGCGCACGGCAGGGTGGACGGCGGCGGCGTAATCGCGGCGCTCGGTCTCGCTCACTCGCCGAGCGTATCCAGATTCGGCGTTCACCGAAGCGTTCGCCCGCAAAACACCAGATGGGGGACGGCGACACCCGTCCCGTCTGTGCATGCCGTTACATTGAACGTCGTGCGCAGATCATATAGAGCGATCGCGGTGACCATCCGCAGTCGATGGCCCCTCTATATGCTCTCCATGCTCGTGGCGAACGCTTTCGGTGCTGTACTGGTATTCGCCTTCATCCGATACGGGGTTCCGATCCCCGAGTCGGCGAGCATCATCGCCGACCGGTTCCGCAACGCGGTCATCTTCGGCGGCTACCTGTCCTTCGCCACCGTGATCAGCCTCGCCGCGGCCGCGGTGATGTTGCGCTCGGTCGTTCGGTGGCAGTTGCGCGGCGGCCCTCCCACGCGGAGCGAACAGATGTCGGCACTGCACGCACCCCTGCGGCAGGCGATCGTGCACCTGGTGCTGTGGATTCTCGGTGGCGTCCTCTTCGTGATCCTTACCGTCGCCGAGATGCCGGAGTTGTCGGTCGCGGTCATCGTCACCGTGTGCATGGCCGCCACCACTACGTTCGGGATCACGTACATGCTCGGTGAGCGGATCCTGCGTCCCCTCGCCGCCCGGGCGCTGAGTGAGGGGCACTTCGACCGCACGATGACCCCCGGTGTCGGAACCCGGATGGCCTTGACTTGGGGGCTCGGAACCCTGATGCCCGTGATAGGCATCATCTTGTTGTGCGTCACCCAGCTCACGACCGACCTGGTGTTCTCGCCGGACGCACTCGCCTGGGCCATCATCCTCATCGCCATCGTCGCGATCGGGCAGGCGTTCGCGCTGTCGATGTTGACCGCGAGCCAGATTTCGGACCCCGTCAAACAATTGCGACGGGCAATCGAGCGTGTGCAGCGCGGCGCCACGGACGTTCGCGTCGAGGTCTTCGACGGTTCCGAGATCGGCCGCCTGCAGGTGGGGTTCAACCGCATGATGAGCGAGGCGGACGAACGGCGCCTGCTGCGTGAACTGTTCGGTCAGCACGTCGGCGAGGACGTGGCCCGTCGAGCACTGCAGTTCGGAACCGAGTTGGGTGGCGAGACCAGATATGTCGCCGTTCTGTTCGTCGACATGGTCGGGTCGACCGGTACAGCCGCAGAGCGGCCGCCCGGGGAGGTCGTAACCCTGCTCAACGAGTTCTTCGACGTCGTCGTCGACGTCGTCGACAGGCACAACGGGTTCGTCAACAAGTTCATGGGCGACGCTGCCCTCGCCATTTTCGGCGCACCGCTGGACCGTCCGGACGCACCGACCGCGGCCCTCGCCGCGGCCCGGGAACTACGATTCGCCCTTGACGAGATCACCGGACTCGACATCGGGATCGGGGTCTCCGCCGGGCTGGCCGTGGCCGGCAACATCGGCGCGTCGGAGCGGTTCGAGTACACCGTGATCGGCGATCCGGTGAACGAAGCATCCCGGCTGACCGAGTTGGCGAAGCTCGAACCGAGCCGTGTTCTCGCCTCGACCAGCGCACTCTACTTCGCAACCGAAGACGAGCAGAACGAATGGGTTCTGGGCGAGCAGGTGCAGCTACGCGGCCGGCGACGCAAAACCCACCTGGCGTGGCCGGAGCGGTATCCGGAGTGATCGTCGAGGTCGTTCGTTAGTCTGACGTGGTGGCTTCGCCTCGCTCCACCTCAGAATCAACCGACGCCAGTCGGTCACGAAGCAGATTCTGGTGGGTCAAGTGGGTGCTCGGGCTCTGCCTGGTCGCACTCCTGACGGTCGAGGGCATCTACCTGTGGCCGACCCTCAACGAGTCCTGGCAGGCATTGACCGAGATCCATTGGGGTTGGGTGTCCCTGTGCATCGCTGCTCAGGCGGTGTCGTTGAGTGGTTTCGGTGCCGTCCAGCAGCGACTTCTCAGCGCTGGGAACGTGATCGTCAGTCAGGCCAAGTCGGTGTCGGTGATCTACGCGAGTACCGCCATGTCGGTCACCTTGCCGGCGGGTCAAGTCTTCTCCACCGCGTTCACGTACAAGCAGACCCGCAGGTGGGGCGCCACTCCTGTTGTCGCATCGTGGCAGCTCGCGATATCCGGGGTGATCGCCGCGCTGAGCCTCGCACTGATCGCTGTGACCGGGGCTTTCGCCGTGGGCACGAGTGTCAGCCCTGTCACGCTCGTCTTGTCACTCATCGGTGCTGCGGCCCTGTTCTACCTGCTCCGCCATATCGCGCGAAATCCCGACTCGATCGAACAGATCGGCCGTTGGGTGCTCGTTCGGTTCAACCGTTTCCGCAAGAAACCGCTCGACACCGGCGTGCACCGGTGGCAGATAATCCTTGCGCAGCTCGATTCGGTCGAATTGAAGCGAACCGACCTGCTCGCCACGTTCGGGTGGTCGGGTGTGCACCGCCTCTCCGATATGGCCTGTCTCGGTTTGGCGTGCTGGGCGATCGGCGCCGAACCGTCACTACCCGGTCTGCTGATTGCATTTGCGGCGGCAAAAGCCGTCGCCAGCATCCCCCTCGCCCCTGGCGGCCTCGGGTTCGTCGACGGCACGCTCATCGCCACACTCACCGCGGCCGGTACCACCGCACCACAGGCCCTCGCCGCCGTGTTCGTCTACCGCATGGTCAGCTACGTCCTGGTGGCGCTGGTCGGGTGGGCGACCTTCCTGGTCTTGTTCCGCAACAACCAGCACGAGAATCCAGAGTTGGAACGTGACTACGACCAGCGTCGTCGTGACTCCTCAACGCAGGATCAGACGCATCCGGGACGCGAGCCGGAACCCGAATCCGGGCATTAGACGACGGCGAGTTCTCTGATCGCTGCCACGATCACATCCGGGCGGTCTTCCGGCGTGAGCGGGCAACTGTCCCGACTTCGGTGAGATGGCCGTTCGGCTAGAGCTTCCGGCGCCGTACTTCCGCAGGTCGCGGCGAGTCTTCTTACCGGTTATGGCGGGTCGGTCACACCGTGTGGTCGACGGTGACACCGTGCATGAACACCAGCATGGGGCCGTTTCCGCTGTGTCCTCGTACCACTTCTTCCCCCGGGGGAAAGCGGGAATTGGGCGACGAGATGATCCGGTCGTCGGAAGTCATGTGCACCGACCTGGTGTTCTCGACGCATTCACCGATTGGATCACTCGCGGCACTGAAAACATGCAGACGAAGGGGTTGAGCAAGGCCGATGCACGTCGACTCGCGATCGGATTGATCACCAGCCTCGAAGGCGCATTCGTGCTGTCCAGAGCCATGCACACCACGGAACGACTGGATGCTGCGCGCGAGTCGGCGCAATCACTCGCCCAGCCGCTCATAAAGTGTGATCTACATCACCTCCGGGTTGCGGAAGCGTTTCGGCGGGTCCATAGTTGAAACCAGAAGAACTTGAAGCTTCAACTAATTAGGAGATTCGGATGACCACCGCCATCGCCACCCTGCCCAACCTGACCGCCGGAACCTGGGCCATCGACCAGACCCACTCCACGGTGGCCTTCTCCGTGCGCCACCTGATGGTCAGCAAGGTTCGCGGCACCTTCAACGACTTCTCCGGGGCCATCACTGTCGCCGAGGACGGCTCCGCGTCCGTCGAGGCCGATATCAAGGTCGATTCCATCGACACCAACAACGCCGATCGCGACGCCCACATCAAGTCGGCCGACTTCTTCGATGCCGAGAAGTTCCCGACCGCCACGTTCAAGTCCACCGGCGTACGGGCCAAGGGCGACGACTACGTGGTCGACGGCGAGTTCACCCTGCACGGCGTCACCCGCCCGGTCGAGTTGAACCTCGAGTTCAACGGCGTCAACCCCGGCATGGGCAACGGCCCGGTCGCCGGCTTCGAAGCCACCACCGTCCTGAACCGCAAAGATTTCGGCATCAGCATCGAGCTGCCACTCGAGGGCGGCGGAGCCGTGGTGGGCGACAAGATCACCATCACCCTCGAAATCGAGGCCGGCCTGCAGGCATAAGCAGCACCCTCGTCCCACGAACGCACGGTCACTTACCCGGTGGCCGTGCGTTTTTCGTGTCCACTCCCATGCCAAGGCACCCCAAGCCTGCCGCGGGAGCCGTCTTTGTAGAATGGCTTCGATCATTCACAACCGTGGGGGGAGACCTGTGACGGGGGAGCTGTACCTGGATATCGATGCGTTCAGTGGCCTGATCCACACACTCGATACCGCAGCGGAGGACATGACGTCCGCCAACCAGAAGCTGGCCGATGCCGATGCGGGGAACCTCGGATCGAGCGGTCTCGACAGGGCCGCGGACAACTTCCGGAACCGATGGAAATACGGCATCGAGCAGATCGCGGAGTCGACGAGCAAGATGGTCGAGGGTCTCGAACTGACGCACAAGTTGTACGCCGAGCAGGAGCGGATCAACGCCGGGGCGCTCGACACCATCGGTGGGGCGCTGCCTTCGGCGCCTGAGCCTGACCCTGGAACGAGTCCCGAACGCCCGCCGGGCGCGAGTCTGGACCTCTGATGACACTGCCCATCCACTACATAACCAATGGAATCCCGCTGCCCAGCGCGGCGTACCCGAACATCGGATTCG
>NZ_JBUYWD010000035.1:0-14837 GCF_055231015.1 Rhodococcus quanlei
ACCATGCTCAACCCCGAGGCACGGGTGTATGCGTGCGGGTTCACCGGACCCGGCGAAGCCGAAAAAGTACGGGCGTATGTTGCCGTGCGCGGCCCGCACGCCGTCCTCATGCGGCAAGACCCCGGCCCGGATCACGGATGCGGCGGCGCCGTGCATCTTTCACGCCTACCGCACGGGCGTTGCGGCGACGCCATCGCCCATGCGCTGCCGGACGTCGACCCGGGACGACGCGCACGCATCGACGTCGACCGACGCGACCTCGAAAACGAACCGGGTGGCGAGTTCGACACCCCCACATCGTGGTTGCGTGAACCCAGCCGTCAGGCCACACCGAAACAGGAACTCGAACAACTACTGGATCTTCCCCGCGTCGGGGTCGGGCGCGTCGAAGTGTATTCCGGCGCAACCATCGGTGCACGCGACACCGGCCACGTGCGCGAGGTGCGGTGGGTCGACATCGCAGACGACGGCCGCTACCTCGTTGCCTCGAGCCCGCGCACAGTATCCGCCATCCCCGGCCGCGACGATGCCCTGTCGACCCTGGTCCAGAAACTGGTCGCTGCCGCCACCGAGGAAAGCCGCAGCGAAATGGCCGTCCAGTGACGTCACCGCTAATGTGATCGCATGAAGGTTCATCACCTCAACTGCGGGACAGTCGAGGTTCCGCTCGTCGGGACGAATGTGTGTCACGTCCTCGCCTGCGAGACGGATACCGGAATTGTACTGGTCGACAGCGGTTTCGGGCTGACCGACATGGCCGAACGGAGTAGTCGCTTAGGCCCGCTTCCCAGGCTGATGGGCGCCAAACTCATCGAATCCGAGGCGGCCGTCCGGCAACTCGAACACCTCGGGTTCGCGGCCACGGACGTCACCCACATCATCGCCACCCACCTCGATTTCGACCACATCGGCGGCGCGGCGGACTTCCCCTCCGCCACCGTCCACACCACCGCGGTCGAGGACGACGCTGCGCGTGCCCGTTCGGCGGCATCGGACCAGGTTCGCTACCGTCCCGCGCAAATCCCGTCCGAGGCCATGACCCGCACCTACGACGGTCCCGGCGAGGAGTTCCTCGGCTTCCCCGGCGCCTATCCGCTCCGGGCCATCGGTGAGGGTTTTGCGCTGCTACCGTTGCCGGGACACACGAAGGGCCATGCGGCGGTAGCAGTGGACACCGGCAAGGACGGTTGGCTCGTCCATGCCGGTGACGCGTTCTACCACCACAGCGTCGTCGACTCGAGAGGTGCCGGCGTGCTCGGCCACCTCAGCCGCGGCGTCGAGACGCTTCTTGCGGACGATCGCAGCAAGATCAGCGAAAATCATCGGCGCCTGCGCGAACTGAATCAGCAAACCTCCACACGGGTGAAAGTGTTCTGCGCCCACGACCGCACCCAGTTCGAAGAATTGCGCGCATCCGGAAGTACTGCTCACATTTCGTGACTAGGCTTACGCGCATGAGCACGTCCGCGATCGCAACCGTTCTGGCCTGGCACGATGCCGTCAACAGCAACGATATCGACACACTGCTGGCGCTGTCGGCCGATGACATCGTGCTGCCCACCGACGACGACGATCCCGATCAGGGTCTCGACGAACTACGCGAGTGGGCGACGTCGGCCGGGGTGACCCTCACGATGGGACGCATGTTCGAGCACAACGGCATCGTGGTCGTCGAGGACACGTCCACGTGGGCGTCCGATCCCGACCACCCTATCGAGGAGGCGATTGCGCTCCGAGTAGTCGACGATCAGGTGGTGACGGTGGTGCGCCACCCCAACCTCGAGGACGCTTTCGCCGCCACCGGACTGGGCGAGGCCGACCTCTACGAAGGGTGATCCCGGCTACGACTCGGTCCAGGCCAGCAGCTCGTCTGCCGACCAGGTGTTGACCACTCGGTCCGGCGCAACACCGCACCGAGACGCACGCTCACAGCCGTAGCCCTGCCAGGCGAGTTGTCCGGGCGCGTGTGCGTCCGTGTCGATGGCGAATACGCAGCCCACGTCGATCGCGAGATCGATGAGTCGGCCCGGCGGGTCACGGCGTTCCGGTCGGCTGTTGATCTCGATGGCCGTCCCGGAGTCACGGCACGCCTCGAACACCTTCTCGGCATCGAACTTCGATTCGGGCCGGGTGCCGCGCCCACCTTCCACCAGTCGACCCGTGCAGTGCCCCAGTATGTCGACGCGAGGGTTCCGGGCGGCGCGGATCATGCGCCGCGTCATCGCACCGTGTTCGGCGCGCAGCTTGGAATGCACACTGGCGACGACGATGTCGAGTTCGTCGAGGAGATCCTCGTCCTGGTCGAGGGAGCCGTCGTCGAGAATGTCGACCTCGATTCCGGCGAGAATCCGTAAGGGCGCCAATCCTTCCCGGAGGGTGCGCAGCACGTCCAACTGGCTGCGCAGCCGCTCGGCCGACAGTCCGTTGGCCACGGTCAAGCGCGGGGAATGGTCTGTGAGAGCGCAATACTCGTGACCGAGCGCGGCAGCGGTGCGCATCATCTCCTCGATCGGGCTTCCGCCGTCGGACCAGTCGGAATGCGTGTGCAGATCGCCTTTCAGTGCGTCCCGCAGGGGCCCGCCCCCGATCGGCTCGGCAGCGGCGCGCAGTTCCTCCAGATGTTTCGGAACGCCGTCGAACGATGCGCCGATCACACCGGCGGTCTTCGGTCCGATCCCAGGCAAATCGGTCCACG
This sequence comes from Rhodococcus quanlei, assembly GCF_055231015.1. Classification (NCBI taxonomy): domain Bacteria; kingdom Bacillati; phylum Actinomycetota; class Actinomycetes; order Mycobacteriales; family Nocardiaceae; genus Rhodococcus; species Rhodococcus quanlei. The sequence goes on from NZ_JBUYWD010000035.1 coordinate 2,696, forward strand.
TACCCATCCGCTGGCGCAGTTCCCGCTGCTCGGTGGACAACTCCGACACCACGTCCGCGGCCCGGCGGTACGCCTTCACCCGGTGCGACTGCGCACGGGCCCGCTCCATCCAGAACGCCACCTCACGCAAGGCCGCAACGGGATCCATCTACCCAGGCTGGCCCACAACGACCATCGAGGCAAGGTCTCGACGCAGGTCGTCGCAGATGACCCTCGACGCAGGTCGTCCCAGATGGCACCGTGGAGACATGCGTACCGAGCAGCCTTTCGCAGCGGCCAGGATCGCGAGGATGGCGACCGCAGATCAGTCCGGTCGACCGCATTTGGTGCCGGTCGTGTTCGCGTTGGCCGACGACACCGTCTACACCTGCGTGGACGACAAACCGAAGCGCACCAAGGCGTTGCGCCGTCTCGACAACATCGTCGCCAATTCCCGGATCACCATTCTGGTCGACCATTACGAGGAGGACTGGGAGAACCTGTGGTGGGTGCGGGTGGACGGTACCGCCGAGATTTTGGAGAAGGGCGGGACCGAGGCGGAACAGGCACTCGACGCCCTCACCGAGAAGTACCCGCAATACGCCCTGGTCCGCCCGCCCGGGCCGGTGATCGCGGTCCGCAACCTCCGGTGGCACTCCTGGTCAGGCGAAGCAGCGGCGAGCATGCACGAGGAACTCACGTAGTGCTGGGCTCTTACGCCGCGACCACACGAGCGACAGCACGGCAGGTATCGCGGCGTCCTCGATGAGCACCTGCTGAAGGTGCGGATAAGCGGCAGCCATCGAGCGGCTGAGAACGGCAACACCGAGCCCACGCGCTGCGAGGTCTGCAACCGCATCCGGCGCCGTAGCGGCCAGCCCGATGTCGGCATGGAGTCCGAGCACCGAACAAGCGCGGTCGAACACCGTTCGGATTCCCGTCCCCTCCGGCAGGCAGACGATAGAAAATTGGACTACCTGCGACAACTTCGCGCCGACACGGCCTGCCAGCGGATGACGTGGGGGCACCAATGCCGTCAATGGCTCACTGATGATCGTCAAGATTTCGAGGTCCGCCGGGGGAGCGTCCGCGGTCCCCACCAACGCTATATCGAGCTCACCCGACCGCACTCTGTCGATCAATACATCCGAGTTGCTCTCTGCCAGAGATACTTCCACTCCCGGGTGTAGGGAGTGGAATGCCTCCAGTGCGTCGAACAGGGCCGGCACCGTGCAGGCCGTCACCATGCCGACGTAGAGGTTCCCACGCACGAGACTGTTGACCTCATCGACGGACTGGCGCACGGATCCAGCCGCCGCCAATGCGTCACGAGCATGCTCGAGGACGGCTTTCCCGGCTACGGTCAGAGTGGCTTTTCGGGTGGACCGGTCGATGAGGGTGGCGCCGAGTTCGCGTTCCAACGCTCTGATCTGCGCACTGATACCCGACTGGCTGATGCGCATACGTTCGGCAGCTCTCGTGAAGTTGGCCTCCTCGGCCACGGCGACGAAGTATTCGAGCTGCCTCAGCTCCATAACCGTCCCATTTCCATAACCTCTGATTCTAGTTCTCAGAAGAACTATCTGTTGGACTTCATATCGATTCGATCCCACACTGGACGTATCAACCACGGAAGAGAGGGGAATCCCATGTCGGACAACATAAAGCTCGATCAGGAGAAGGCCATGCAGCCGGAGGATCTCACCCGGCTGTTCGTCGAACGCTCCAATGCCGGAGATGCCGCGGGAGTGGCCGCGCTCTACGCCGAGGACGCCGTGATGGCTTACCCGCCCGGAAGCCGCACCGTGGGTCGCGCTGCCATCGAGCAGTTGTGGGAATCGGTGCTCGCGAACGCCCCGCATTTCGAGCCCGAACCACCACTACCCACGCTGATCAGCGGGGATCTGGCGCTCACCGCCACCCCACCCAAGGACGGGACGGGCGCCCGCGCGCAGGTAGCGAGACGGCAAACGGACGGGTCATGGCTGCGGGTTCTGGATCAGCCCGAGTTCGTCCGGCCCGACTCGCGCTAGCCTCGAATCATGCCTACCGCCCTCGTCACCGGCGCCTCCCGCGGTCTCGGCGCCGCCATCGCCCGCGAACTGGCGCCCACACATGACCTGCTGTTGGGAGCCAGTTCGGCCGAATCGCTTCGAGCCATCACCGCAGAGCTGCCCGATTCGGCGCCGTGGCCGGTGGACCTCACGGACTACCCATCCGTGGCGCAGGCGTGCGCGAAGATCGACAGCCTCGACGTGCTGGTCCACAACGCGGGTGTCGCCGACCTGAATACGATCGCCGAGTCGTCCGTCGATCAGTGGCGTCGCACGCTCGAGGCGAACGTGATCGCGGTCGCCGAATCCACACGCCTTCTCCTGCCTGCACTCCGGGCGGCGGGCGGGCATGTGGTGCTGATCAATTCGGGCGCCGGCCTGCGTGCCAACGCGGGATGGGCGTCGTATGCGGCGAGCAAGTTCGCGCTGAAGGCTTTCGGGGATGCGCTGCGCCTCGAAGAGCCGTCGATTCGCGTCACCTCGGTACATCCGGGCCGCATCGACACGGACATGCAACGCGACATCGTCGCTCACGAGGGCGGCGAGTACGACGGCGGGAAGTTCCTGAAACCGGCCACGGTGGCCGCCGCCGTTCGGAACGCGATAGAGGCGCCCGCGGACGCGCATCCGACGGAAGTTGTGCTGCGTGTGCGCTGAACGGCTACAGGCCGCGAACGAAGTCGAGGAGCAACCGATTCACCGTCTCGGCCCGCTCCTGTTGAACGAAGTGCCCCGAGTGATCGAGTAGGTGCGCGCCCCGCAGATCAGGGACGGATGCCCGCATGCGATCCAAGGCTTGTGGGCCGCTCATCGCGATCACCGGATCCGCTGCGCCCGCGACGTACAGGGTCGGCGCGGTGATCTCATGATTCCGCTCGTGGTGCTGTTCCCAGTTGCGGTCGTAGGCCCGATACCAGTTCAGCCCGCCCGTGAACCCGGTATCGGTGAAGACCGAAACATAGTGCTCGAATTCGTCTTCCGACAACCAGGACCAGGGCAGAGCGGGTGCACACGGCAGCACGTCGAGGTATCCGTTGCCCTCCGAACAGTGTTGCCAGATGTCGAGGTAGTCGTATGCCCCGGACAAGGCGAAGAAGAGCCGACGCAGAAAGCGTCGCGGGTCCTTCGCCAGTTCTGCGTCGGCAACACCGGGTTGCTGGAAGTAGTGCAGGTGCAGGAAATGCTTCTGCGCCAGCCTCGCGAACAACTCCGACGGACGCACCGGCATCGGGTCCGGCGTGTACGGAACCGCGAGGAGGACCAATCCCCGCACGCGCTCCGGATACTTCTCGGCCACAGTCCACACCGCCGGCGCGCCGAAGTCGTGGCCGACCAAGACCGCGTCGTCGATGCCGAGCGCGTCGAGCAGGGACACCAGCCGGTCCGCGACCTGATCGTTGGTATATCCCGCGAGGTCTTCCGGCACCTCGGTGCCGCCGAAGCCGGGCATGTCGGGCGCGACCGCCCGGAAACCCGCGGCAGCGAGCGCCTCGACCTGGTGCCGGAAGCTGTACGCCAAGCCGGGGAAGCCGTGGCACATCACCACGGCGGGGCCGCTGCCACTGTCGGTGACCTGCCACCGGAAGCCGTCTTCGGCCGTCACCGACACCACAGTCTGTTGCAAGGTCGTGCTCGACATGTCAGCGGGTGATCATGTCTTCTTGACTCCAGAACGCCCGCATGGTGAGGATCTTCCCTTCGTCGTCGAAGGTCATCACGTCGATCGGTGCAAGCTCCATCGACTGTTCACCCAGGTGGGTGACGAGCGAGAACTGGAATGCGGCCTCGTTGCCCGCGATGCGGAGCGTCACCAGTTCCGCCGACTGCTCGAGCGGTTGGACGACCGCGTAGAACTCACGGATCGACTCGGTGGTGGTCCGCGGGTCTGTGCCGACCGGATCTTCGATCGTCGCACCGTCCGCATACAGGGCCATCACATCGTCGACGGTCCCCTTCGCGACGGCCTCGAGGTACCTGGTCACGGTCTTACGGATGTCATCGGCCGACGGCGCCATGCTCACACTCCATTCGGTAGAACGTGTTACAAGTCTGAACGATCACTCAGCGAGAGTACGGCTACAACACGCTCAGCGGAACCCCTAAGGCACCGGAATGAAGATGGGCGGCAGACCTGGGATATGAAGCTGCACCTGCGGCGGCGGTGGTGGCGGAGGCGGAGGTGGCGGCGCCGGGGCAGGCGCCGGCTCCGGCGCAGGGGGCGGTGGAGGAGGCTCCGGCGCTGGTGGCGGTGGCGGTGGCGGAGGCGGTGGCGGTGGTGCCTCGACGGGCTCCGGCCTCGGTTCGGGTCGGGGTTCGAGGCTTGGTTCCCGCTCGACCCGCGCAGAAGACTCGGACGAGTCTCGCACGGCCACCGGTTCCACGGACGAGGGTGCAGGTGGTGCAGCCTGCTGCGGCCCCGTGCCGGTCGGTATGCGGATCAGGTCGCCGGTGGTGAGTGCCACCACCCGCAATTCGTCGAGTCGCTGCTCCGAAGGTTGGACGACGATCACGTCGTCGGCCGAAAAGCCCGGCCACGGCTGACCGGACGGCTCCGAGTCGCTGTTCAACAACGGCATGGTGAGGGGACTGCCGTCCATGCACCGCACCATCGGCATGCCGAACACGTCGACGAGGACCACCGTGCCCGATTCCAGTACGACCTGCGAACTCTTCGCCACCCCGTCGTCGAATCCATGGCTGGTGACGCGTGTATCTGCGCGCAACAGCAGCGGCGTCAACGACCGGATGTATCTGCGAATGTTCTCCACATCCAGAGTATTTGCCCAAGAGAAGGCCTTGGCTTCGGCCTCTTCGAGCTGGGCCGCAAGCTTCTCGCGGTCACACAGCGGGCGGTGGGGGCTGCCGCCGTACAGACCGTCACGGTTACCGTCGACGAACACTCCCGTTCCGCCGCCGGGAAGCCCGGCACCGTCGTCCCCTTTGGGGATTGCGGTAGCGCGTGGACCGGCTGGAACAGATGTCGGCACCTGCGGCGGAAGCAGTACGTCCGTCCACGGCAGTCCGCCCTGTTCGACGGCCATCTCGAGCTCCACCCGTTCGGTCGACGACCCGTCGCCGGCGGTACAAGCTGTACCGGCAGCCGTCACCGCCGCGCACACAGCCAGCAACCATGCGCGAGGTACCCGTCTGCGCTCCGTGGCCACGGGCCCATCGTATGCAGCAACCCCCGGCCCCGTGCGTGATTCGCGAGCCCAGAGGGTCACAAACCGCTCACAGGCGCGTCAGCGCACCACGTTGACCATCTTCCCCGGAACGACGATCACCTTGCGCGGATCGTTGCCCTCGAGCAACTCCACGATCTTCTCGTCCGCCAGCGCGATCTTCTCGACATCCTCACGTGAGGCGTCGGCCGGAACGCTGATGCGGCTCCGCACCTTGCCGTTGACCTGGATCGGGTACTCGACGGTGTCCTCGACCAGCCATTTTTCGTCGGCGGTGGGGAACGGTCCGTGCGCGAGGGTGCCCTCGTGACCGAGGCGCGCCCACAGTTCCTCCGCAAGGTGCGGGGCGAGGGGCGCGACCATCAGCACGAGCGGTTCCACCGCCGACCGCGGCGCCCCGCCCGGGTATGCCTTGGTGAGATGGTTCGTGTACTCGATGAGCTTCGCGGTGGCCGTGTTGTCCCGCAGCGCCGTGTAATCGTCGGACACGCCGGCAATCGCCTTGTTCAGCGCACGCAGCGTGTTCTCGGTGGGCTCGGCGTCGGTAACTCGGAGGTCGCCGGACTCCTCGTCCACCACCACTCGCCACAGACGCTGCAGGAACCGCTGCGCGCCGACGACATCCTTGGTCGCCCACGGGCGGGACGTGTCCAGCGGACCCATCGACATCTCGTAGACGCGCAGGGTGTCTGCGCCGTACTCGTTGCAGATCTCGTCCGGTGAGACGGAGTTCTTGAGCGACTTGCCCATCTTTCCGTACTCGCGCTTGACCTCGGCGCCTTCGTAGAAGTACTTGCCGTCGCGCTCTTCGACGTCCTCGGCAGGCACGTAAACTCCGCGCGCATCCGTGTATGCGTACGCCTGGATGTAGCCCTGATTGTAGAGGCGCCGGAACGGTTCGCTCGAGCTGACGTAGCCGAGGTCGAAGAGCACCTTGTGCCAGAACCGCGAGTACAACAGGTGCAGTACGGCGTGCTCGACGCCACCCACGTAGAGGTCGACCCCGCCGGGATCGTTCGCACCGTGCAGTTCGGGGCGCGGACCCACCCAGTAGGCCTCGTTCTCCTTGTCGCAGAACGCATCCTGGTTGGTGGGGTCGATGTAGCGCAGCTGGTACCAGGAGCTACCCGCCCACTGCGGCATGACGTTGGTGTCGCGGTGGTAGGTCTGCAGTCCGTCCCCGAGGTCGAGTTCGACGTTCACCCAGTCGGTGGCCTTTGCGAGCGGGGGAGACGGCTCGGAGTTCTCGTCGTCCGGGTCGAACGAGACGGGCGCATAGTCCTCCACCTCGGGCAATTCGACCGGCAGTTCGGACTCGGGCAACGCGTGGGCGGTGCCGTCGGCCGAGTAGACGATCGGGAAGGGCTCACCCCAGTAGCGCTGACGCGCGAACAACCAGTCACGCAGCTTGTACTGGATGGTGCCGCGGCCGGTGCCCTGCTGTTCGAGGTATTCGGTGATGGTGGTCTTCGCGTCGGCGACCGCGAGCCCGTCGAGCAGACCGGAGTTCACCAGAGGACCGTCGCCGGTGTAGGCGGCCTCGGTGACGTCACCACCGGCAATGACCTCGACGATGTCGAGACCGAAGGCGGTGGCGAACTCCCAGTCGCGGTGGTCGTGGCCCGGGACGGCCATGATGGCGCCGGTGCCGTAGCCGGTGAGCACATAGTCGGCGACGAAGATGGGCAGCTGGTGCCCGTTGACCGGATTGACCGCGTACGCGCCGAGGAAGACGCCGGTCTTCTCCTTGTTTTCCTGGCGTTCGAGGTCGGACTTCGCCGCGATCGACTTGCGGTATGCCGCAACCGCTTCTGCCGGTGTTGCGCCGCCACCGGTCCACCGCGGGTCGACTCCATCCGGCCACACGTCCGCCACCAAGGTGTCGACCAGGGCATGCTCGGGCGCGAGCGTGACATACGTTGCGCCGTACAGGGTGTCGGGGCGGGTGGTGAACACCTCGATCTTCTGCTCACCCGACGTGAACGCAACCTGGGCGCCGTGCGAACGGCCGATCCAGTTGCGCTGCATGCTCTTGACCTTGTCCGGCCAATCCAAATGGTCGAGATCGTCGACGAGACGGTCGGAGTAGGCGGTGATCCGCATCATCCACTGCTGCAGGTGCTTACGGAACACGGGGAAGTTGCCGCGATCGCTGCGTCCGTCGGCGGTCACCTCCTCGTTGGCCAGCACCGTACCCAGCCCGGGGCACCAGTTGACCATCGAATCCGACTGGTACACGAGCCGGTAGGAATCGATCACGGACGCCTTGTCAGCCGCGGACAAGGCGTTCCAGTCACGGCCGTCGTCCAGGGCGCGTTCACCCGAATCGAGCTCAGCCTCGAGCTCGGCGACGGGGCGGGCCTTGTCGGCGTCCTTGTCGTACCAGGCACCGTGGATCTGCAGGAAGATCCACTGCGTCCAGTGGTAGAAGTCGACGTCGGTGGTCGCCAGGCTGCGACGCTCGTCGTGGCCCAGGCCCAGACGGCGAAGCTGACGCTTCATGTTCGCGATGTTCGACTCGGTTGTGGTGCGCGGATGCGTGCCCGTCTGCACCGCGTACTGCTCGGCCGGCAGCCCGAAGGCGTCGTACCCGAGGGTGTGCAGGACGTTGTGACCCTGCATGCGGTGGTAGCGAGCGAAGACGTCCGTCGCGATGTACCCGAGAGGGTGCCCCACATGCAGGCCCGACCCCGAGGGATACGGGAACATGTCCTGGACGAACAGCTTGTCGCCCGGCACGGAGCGATCGTCGTCCGGCGCCAGCGCGCCCACCGGGTTGGGGGCGTCGAAGGTGCCTTCCTCGCTCCAGCGTTCCTGCCAGCGCTGCTCGATGCGGCCCGCGAGGTCCGCGGTGTAGCGGTGCTGCGGGGTCGCGTCGGACGGTTGGGTGGGCGAAGCGGAGTCGGTCACTGTTGCCATTTTAGAGCGTCCCGCCACCCGGATTCACCCGCCACCGGTCAGGCGCCGTATCCTGGGCACGTGTTGATCGTTTCCGTGGTGCTTCTCGTGCTGGCCGTTGTGCTCGGCGGTGTCGCCGTCGCCGGCTTCACCGAACGCCTGCCACGCAACCGCTGGGCGGGTGTGCGTACACCCGAGACCTTGCGCGACGACGAGACGTTTGCGCTGGCCAACAAAGTTGCCGCGCCCACGGTGATGGCCTCTGCGGTGCTTCTCGTCATCGGCAGCGCCGCCGCCACGCTGGTCGATGGCGCCCTCGGTTTCGCGGCCGTCGGAGTCTCCGTCGTCGCCGCCGTGATCACCACGGCCCTGGGCGCGGCACTCGGTGCCCGCACCGCGGCCGCCCTGCCCGCACCCGACACCGGTGGCTGCGGCTCGTCCTGCGGCGCCTGCAGCCTCAAGGATGCGTGCCAGCCGTCCTGATCGGCTGACACCAACATTGCCGACGTGAGTTCCTCCCGGATCGTCGACCCCGCCGGTGCCCTGTTCGGTCTGCTTCTTCCGGTACTGGCCGCGGCCGGGGGCGTCATCCTCACCAAGATCTGGCAGCCACGCCTGCCCGCAGAAATCGCGATCCACTGGTCCGGCAGTGGCGCCTCGCCGGACGGTTTCGATTCGCCGATGGCCAGCGCCTGGACAATGGCCCTCCTTGTCGTTCTGATCGGCGGCGGATGCTGCGCGTTCGCGGCGCTTGCCGGCGGACAGTTGATGGTCCGGCGGCTCATGTTGTTCTTCGGGCTCTGGGTGGTCGGCCTGCTCACCACCATGCAGGTCATCGTGCTGTCGGATCAGCTCGACCTCGATTCCGCGGCGGATGTCGCACTGCCGATGTCGGCCCTGGGTATCGGGGGGATCGTCGGGACGGTGCTGGGCCTGGTCGGGGCCTCGTTTCTGCGCGACTACCGCGTCCGCGTGCCCGCCACCGAACGACCCGACGCCGACCTTCCCCGATACCCGGCGTCTGCGGCTCCGGTCACCGACGACGTGGGTTTCGGCACTGTCGGTTCGGTGGTTCTCGTCCTGTTGGTCGCGGTACCGGCCATCTGGTTGTCGAGCCTCGTCGGCAGCTGGTGGCTCCTCACCGTCTTCATCCCGATCATTCTCCTCGTGCTGGCCACGCTGCGGTTCCGAGTTGTCGTCGACGACGCCGGGATCCGCGTACTGAACATGGGCATGACGTCGGTGTCCTACGGCATCGAGGAGATCGAGGGTGTGCGGGTAGCCGAGGTGAAGCCATTCGCCGATTTCGGCGGTTGGGGTCTGAAAGTGAAGGGACCACGCAACTACGGGGTGGTTACACGCAGCGGTCCGGCGCTGATTCTCAGCACCGCGAGCGGCGACCGCCTGACCGTCACCAGCCCGAAAGCCGAGGAGATGGCCGGGGTGCTCAATTCGCTGGCCGACGCGCGCTAGACCTACTCTTGGCTTCGTGAAGTTTCTCAGCCGGTTCTACATCGACGGGTTCATCCTCGGCATCTTCGCTGCCGCCGTGCTGGGCACACTTTTCCCGGCCGAGGGTTCGTGGGAGTCCGTCCTGGATTGGGCGACGAAGATCGCGATCGCGCTGCTGTTCCTTCTCTACGGCGCCCGGCTGTCACCACGCGAAGCCCTCGAAGGGGTGAAGCACTGGCGTCTTCACTCGGTGGTGTTCGCCGCAACATACGTGCTGTTTCCCCTGATCGGCCTTGCCCTCCGGTTTCTGGCACCCACCGTCGTCAGCGACGAGTTGTACACCGGCATCCTCTACCTGTGCCTGGTGCCGTCGACCGTGCAGTCCTCGATCGCGTTCACCTCCATCGCTCGCGGCAACATCGCCGGGGCGGTCGTCAGCGCCTCGTTCTCAAACCTGGTGGGTGTCTTCCTCACACCGTTACTGGTGATCCTGCTGATGAACACCACCGGCGAGGCGACGGTCGACGCGTCCGCAATCCTCGACATCGTGGCGCAACTACTGGTGCCGTTCCTGATCGGGCAACTGATCCGGCCCTTCGTCATCGACTGGCTCGGTCGCCATGCCGCACCCACCAAGCTCGTCGATCGCGGATCGATCCTGCTGGTCGTGTTCTCCGCGTTCAGCGCGAGCATGCGCGAAGACATCTGGTCCGCCGTGTCGCCGTGGCAGATCGCCGCCACAGCACTCGTGTGCTGCGCGATCCTGGCGCTGGTACTCGGGATCACCACGTTCGTCGGCCGCAAGCTGGGCTTCCCGCGGGGGGATCGCATCGTGATCACGTTCTGCGGATCGAAGAAGAGCCTGGCCACCGGCCTGCCGATGGCATCGGTGCTGTTCGCCGGTGGCCCTGTAGGTCTGATCGTGTTGCCCCTGATCATCTTCCACCAGATTCAACTCATCGTCTGCGCTGCGCTGGCCCAGAAGTACGCGAAGCGACACCCGGACGAATCGGTTGGCGTCGGTTGAGCAAGTTTCGTCGGAATCTGGCTCTTGGCCCGCGCCCCGGAGGCAGAGTGCGGTCGCACAGGGTCGGTGCGAGAAAACGAGAAACCCATACGCCTGCTTCGACTTTCGGCGATGACTCTCGCGATGACAAAGGGCACCAAACGCCTGCTCGGTCCTGATCACCAACGAGGGTGAAGTCGACGCCACCGGCGTGATGGTCCACGCATTCCCGGGTTCCGGCCACGACGTCGGAACCCTCGCCCCTGGCGAATCGACCACCGCCACCCAGTTCGACTGCGGAATCCTCAAGTACGTCTTCTACTTCGTCACCGCGAACGGTGAGTCGAACTGGTCAAACAGCTACGTGCTCGGCACGCTCTGACTGGCGGTTCGGCGGTCCGCTGACACGCCGGGGCCTGAAACCCCGGCGTGCTGCCCTATGCTCCGACCGGCTCGGGTTCGCCGATGTAGCCGCGAATCGTCGATCTGATCTGGTCAGCCACCTTGTAGATATCCACGACGGACGCGATGTCATGGCGGGTGCCGGCTTTGTTGCCGTCGTCGAAGACCATCACGTATTTGACGCTCTTGCCGTTCAGGTACAACCGAATAACTGGCTTGCGATTGTTGTCGTCCAGCAGGATCGCGAAATAGGTCTTCGCGTCGCGGAACACAATTCTCTCCGGTGCCACCTCCGAGACCGCGATCGCACGGACGATGTTGAAGCCTTCGACCTCTTCCTCGGTCGTAACAACGTCGGATTCGATTTCGACGGGGGCCACGCTATCCAGCGGAAGCGCCGCCTCGGCGGTACCGGGTGTGGTTGGCGGGACGACCTCGGCGATCGCTTCCCCGCCGAGCGCATTCTTCAGGCGGTCGTTGACTTGGTCACCGATATATTGCCCTGCTGCCGTTCCGACCAGGACCCGAAACTGGTCCACGACCTTTTGGGTTGCTTTGCCGTCGTAGACACGCGACGTGAAGAAGCGCACCCATTCGTCGCTCGGAGACTTCACCTCGGTTGCGAGGATTCGCTTGATCATGCCGATGTACTTCAGTTCCTCAGCGGCACTCACAACCGAGTCCAAATCGAACGATTCCTTCGACAGCTTCTGCAACTCCGGCACCAAAGTGCGATCAATATCCAGCAGGTCGAACACTAAAAAGGGCTTCTCGTCCATCCGGTTTGGAGCATCGCCATCCGTATAGACCTGGTAGACCTGGCCATTGGTCAGAATCGCAATCCGAGCCGACGTAACTGCGAAGTAGCGGAACAGTTGTGATGCATGCTGCAGGCTAAGCGGCTCGCCGACCTTCTTGCACTCGATCAAGATCTGCACTTCGCCGTGCTTCATGATCGCGTAGTCGATCTTCTCGCCCTTTTTTACACCCACGTCGGCGATGAATTCTGGTACGACCTCACGCGGATCGAATACGTCATACCCCCAGGGCCCCGGCAAAGTCGTTTAGACCCATGTCAGGTGGTGTGAAGTAGGTCGATCGGCCGGTGCGGGTTGCGGCTGTGGTGTCGTAACGCGGCGGCGATGTTGTCGTGGCCGGCGAGCCGGAGA
>NZ_JBUYWD010000036.1:0-12867 GCF_055231015.1 Rhodococcus quanlei
CCACACACCACCGCCACACCCAACCCATCCCCCACCCCCGACACCAACAACTCACCCAACAACCCACCCCCCACACCAACACCACCCCCACACGGCACCAAACCCCACTCCACCCCCGACAACAGGTTCCAACTCGACAGTGGGACATCGGGTTCGGTGGCCAGGTGACGAATCGTCGACGCGAGAACACCGGCCACCGTCTCGACCCGGTCCCGGTCGAATACGTCGGATAGGTAGTTCAGATCGAGGCGTGTACCGGATGGCCCCGGCGAGATGGCCAGTGTCAGCGGGTAGTTGGTGGCATCTACACCTTCGATATCGACAACTCGAATGCCGGCGAAGTCGGTGTCCTGGGTGGATCCGCCACGGTCGACGGGATACGACTCGAAGACCGTGAGCGTGTCGAAATCGAGTTCGATTCCCGCAGCCTCGGCTATCTCCGCGAGGCCCAGGTGCTGATGCTCGAGTAGACCGGCTTGTTCGGCCTGAACGCGAGCCAGCAGGGTCCGTGCGGTGTCCGCAGGACGTGCAGTGATGCGGACCGGCACCGTGTTGGCGAGGAGTCCTACCATCGTTTCGATACCGGGAACCTGCGCTGCGCGTCCCGATACCGTGGTCCCGAACATGACGTCTGCGCTTCCGGAGAGCTCTCCCAGAACGAGACCCCATACCACCTCGAACACGGTTGCCATGGTGGCACCGCCGGAGCGCGCGAGCTCCGAAAGACCGACACCGACGTCCTCGGGAACTTCGACCGAAACCGTCTCGGGCGGTGCGGACACGTCCGCGTGGTGAGCCCCCGGCCGACCGTCGCCGGACACGCGGGTCGCGTGACCGCCGTCCAGGACACTTCGCCACACGGCGTGAGATACGCCCGGATCACGCTCGGTCAGGTAGGTCAGGAAGGTACCGAACGATGTCGGTCGGGGCAGGACGGTGGCGTCACCTCCCGTCGCATACAACGCCAGCAGCTCACGAATCATCAAGGGCATCGACCACCCGTCGAGGAGAACGTGATGACAGGTCAGCACCAAACGACTCTCCTGATCTGCCGACCTCAGATGCGTGAAACGCAGAAGTGGGCCGTGTCCGGTATCGAACGATCGCGCGCGATCCGCCTCGATCACGCGGGCGCATTCTTCGGCTCGGCCGGACGGATCGACGCTCCGCAGGTCGACCTCCCTCACCGGCACGGCAATGCTCGCCGGAATCACCTGCACGAGCGCACCTTCCGTGGTAGCACCGAAGGATGCACGCAGGTTGGAGTGCCGAAGGCACAGGATGCGGGCCGCCCGGCGCCAGCGTTCGATATCGAACCGGCCCAGCAGATGCAGCTGGACCTGGATGGTGTACGTATCCAGAGATTCCTGCGCGAGTAGGGCGTGGAACAACAGCCCGGCCTGTAGCGGCGCGAGTGGCCAGACGTCGTCGAGTGCGCCGTAGTCCTCTTCCCACCGTTCGAGGTCGGACTGGGAGACGGGCACCAGCGGCACGTCGGACGGAGTGAGACCGCCGGCATCGGAGCGATCGAAATGCCGCGCCACCGACTGCAGAGCGCGGCGCCACAGGCTCGAGAACTGCTCCATTTCCCAACGTTCGAACAGCGCACCCGGATAGCTGATCGTCGCTCGAAGGCGTCGCTCCACAACGATCGCGTTGATGTCGATGGCGAGTGTGACGGGCATATCCGGATCGGAGTCGCCGCGGTGATCGCCCAGCACGTCCACCGGAGTCCACCCGCGAACCGCTGTGGACGTACCCGGATCGACATCACCGAACGGCAGCGCCTGCCCCAGATAGTTGAGGCCGATCTGCCCCGGCGCTTTCGCGGGAAGCCGCTCACGCGTGTCCTCGTTCAGATACCGCAGCAGCCCGTAGCCGATCCCCGCATCCGGTACGGCCCGCAGTTGCTCCTTCACAGTTTTGACTGCGACAACCAGTCCGGGCCCGCCATCGAGTGCTCCCGCCGCGTCGATGCCCGTGAGATCGACCCTGACCGGGAAGAACGAGGTGAACCAGCCGACGGTGCCCGAAAGGTCGGCGCCCGGGACGACGTGCTGTTCGCGCCCGTGCCCCTCCACCCGAATGAGCGTGGTCGGTTCCGGCATACCTCTGTCCTTGCGCCACAGCACCACCGCCAGGGCCAGTGCAGTCAGTAATCCGTCCGTGACGGTGCCCCGATAGCGCTCGGGGAGAGTGGTGAGCAGGGCGGTGGTGTCCGATTCGGGCAACTCGAGCGCAATGTCGTGGACGGTGTCGACCGTGTCGGTGGTGGGGTTGATGTTCCGGCTGCCGAGCAATGGATCCGGACCGTCCATGACCGCCCGCCACCAGCCCAGCTCCGCAATGCGACTGTCGGCGTGAGCCTCGGCCTCGAGCGCGTGCGCCCATGTCCTCATCGAGGTACCACGGCTCGCCAGTGAGGGCGCCGCACCGACCACGATCTCGGACCACGCCCGGGCGAAGTCGGGCACGAGAATTCGCCAGGACACCCCGTCCACGGCGAGGTGGTGCAGGACCACCATCAGATGACCACGGTGCCCGCGCCGATCGGGGTCGAGCCAGACGAACTGCGCCACCTCCGCCGCCGCGACGTTCAATCGGCGAACCGCCTCGTCACGCGCGGCCGACGCCGTGGCAGCGAAGACTTCCGGCCCCCCACTCACGTCGACAGGTACGCGACACATCAGAGACTCCGCGTCGACGTCCTGTGGACCCAGGACCTCCACTCTCCACGACCCGTCGTCATCCTGGTACAAGCGCGATCGCAGCATGTCGTGTCCGGCAACCACCGCTGCAACAGTGGCTGTCAAGGCCGAATGGTCGATGCCGGCAGGAAGTTCGAGAACGACGGCCTGATGGAAACGGTCGAAGTGCCCGCCCCACTCGGTCATGAAACGCATCACCGGCGTCGGTGGGAACTCCCCGACGCCACCGCCCTCGACTTCCGCGAGAACCTCGTCATCGGAGGCCGGTCCTGCCGCGTCGGCAATCGCTGCCAGAGCCGTCACCGTTCGGCGCTCGAACACGTCGAGGGGAGTGAATCGCGCCCCCCGATCCTGCGCGCGGGAGACGAGTTGAATCGCCAGAATACTGTCGCCCCCGAGACCGAAGAACGAATCGTCCGCCCCCACCTGCTCGACGCCGAGTACCTCCGCGAACACATCCGCAAGAAGAACTTCGGTGGCAGTGCGGGCCGGGGTGATACGAGTGCGCTTCGGCTCGGGGACCGGGAGCGCTCGCCGATCCACTTTGCCCGAAAGGTCCAGTGGCAGAGCCTCCAGAACCACGATCGAAGACGGGCAGAGGTACTCGGGCAATTTTTCTCCGAGGTGTACCTCGACTGCCGCCGAATCCACGGGCTCGTCGGCATAGCCGACGACATACGCAGTCAACGACTCGCCTCGCCCCGCACCCGCGACGACGACGGCCTGGTTCACCTGCGGGTGTGCCAGTAGTGCGGCCTCCACGTCGCCCAGTTCGACGCGTTGCCCGTGGACCTTCACCTGGAAGTCGGAGCGGCCGTGGTAGTCGAGTTCGTCGTTGTCCGTCCAGCACACCAGGTCGCCGGTACGGTACATGCGAGAACCTGGTGGTCCGAGCGGATCGGCCACGAAATGGGTTGCCGTCAAAGACGATGCGCCGAAGTATCCCCGTGCCAGACCGATGCCCGCCACGTACAGTTCGCCGACATCACGAGTGGAATGCAGCCGGTGGTCCAATACATACGTACGAGTGTTGGATGCTGGGGTGCCGATCGGGATCTGACGGCGCTGCGAGACGTCTGCTCCGGTGACGCGGTGCGCCGTGACCGCCACGGTGGCCTCGGTGGGACCGTATACGTTGTCGACGACAACGTCGTCCGGGCCGACCTCCGCTTTCACACGCCCAGCAAGGTCCGCTGAGAGAGCTTCGCCTCCCGTCAGAATCGCCCGCATATCTTCGGCTGACCCGGTTGTGCCGGATGCAATCTGCGCCGAAAGCATGGACGGCACGTAGAACCCGACCGTCACGGCCCATTCGCGGGACAGTCGATCCAGATACGCGGGATCGCGCTGTCCACCGCACTCGGCGATCACGATTCGCGCACCGGAAGACAGGGGCCACAACACCTCCCACACCGACATGTCGAACGTGAGTGGGGTCTTGTGGATCACCGTGTCGCCCGGCCCCAATGCGTATCTCTGTTGCATCCAGGCGAGATGATCGTTCACTCCGGCGTGAGTGATGGTGACGCCTTTGGGTGCTCCGGTGGAGCCGGAGGTGAACAGCACGTAGGCCACATTTGCCGGCCGGGGAGCTGCACACCGAACACGGCCCCGCGATTGGTGGGACTTCTCGAGAGTCTCCAGGTGCTCGACTCGGCCGCCGTCCCACGCGAAGTCGTCATTCCCGTTGGTCACCACCACGTCGGGTCGAGCAATGTTCAGAATGCGTTCGCGGCGCTCGGTGGGGTGATCGGGGTCGACGGGTACGTAGCCGCCGCCTGCCCCCAGCACGCCGAGCACGGCAACCATCACGTCCACCGAACGCCGAATGGCGATGCCCACCAGCTTGTCCGGACCGACTCCCCGCGCCACCAGATGATCTGCAACGGCATGGACACGTTCGCCGAGTTCGCGATAGGTCGTCCGGCCGCCCTCGAACACCAATGCCGTGGCGTCAGGATGCCGATCCACCTGCTGGTAGAACAGGTCCACCATGTTCGGGACCGGTAGGCCGTCGGTAGCGCCTGCGACCTCGCCGACCGACCTCGTCGGCTCCGCGATCAGTGCGTCGAGCAGTTGCCGAAATCGCGACAGATCCTCGAGGCCCCCATTCGAACCGCTGAGCCCGATGGACCACGACCCGTGCGATACCTCTCGCAGTTCGACGGCGATCTCGGTCTCGGTGGTCGCCGTCGTCCGTGCGGGAGAGCGTCTGGCTCGACGCAGATCGAGTCCCACCCGCGCTGTGATCGCGGCGAACGTCTGCCCGGGCGACACCGTGATCGGGAGTGCATGCCCCTCGAATCCGACGACCGTCACGGCTTCCTCGTCCGTCGATCGTCCGTACACTGCGGCCCCGGCCAGAACCAGTGGCGCAACCGAACCACCAGCGCGACGGGCCAGCCCTGCCACCGCGCCATCGACTTCGAGTGGATCGTTGTCAGCCGTAGACATGGAATCCCCGGCCCGACTTACGACCCAGGTGCCCAGTAGCCACCAGCTTCGACAACGAACCCGGCGCCCGATAGCCATCGCCGCCGGTGAGCTCGTACAGCACGTCGAGGGTGTCGAGCACGTTGTCGAGGCCGATCAGGTCCGCTGTACGCAGCGGCCCCATTGTGTGGCCGAGGCATCGCTCGAAGAGGGAATCGATGGTCTCTGCGTCCGCGGTACCGGAGTCCAGAGCCGTTGCCGCCTCGGCGATACACAGCATGAGCACGCGGTTGAGCACGAATCCTGGACCGTCTGCGACCACGAGTCCTTCCTTGCCCAACACCGCCAGCAGGTCGAGCGCGGCATTCAGGGTGCGTTCGGAAGTACGAGGTCCACGAACCACCTCGACGGTCTCCTTCATCGGTGCCGGATTCATGAAATGAAGGCCGACCACATCGGTGGGGCGAGTCGTCGCAGACGCGAGTCGGTCGATCGGGACAGCTGACGTACAGGAAGCGATGACGGCCCCGTCCGGCAGAAGATCGTCGAGTGCCTCGAACACCTCCTCCTTCTGCCCGACTCGCTCGGGCACGCACTCCACGACGAACGTCGCGTCGGTGAGGTCGGTGAGCTGGACACTCCAACGGATCCGGTCCGACACCACCTGCGGATCGCCGCGCGATCGTCCCAACAGGATCGCCAAGCGCAGTGCTTCCGACAGGTGTTTCGATGCCAGGCCGAGGGGCTCGGGATCGTTGTCCACGACCGTCACGCGATAACCGGATTGTGCGAGGCACTGGGCGACTCCGGTCCCCATCGTCCCCGCACCGACGACCCCTACATGCTGTGCGGTCATGACTCCGTCTCCTGATCTGGGTCATGACGACTCATGACCTCCAAAGCGATCTCGTTCACCGATCGATCCGGATTGCCCACGAGCGCCACCAGTAACCCCCGCATATCCGCGCTGACCTCGGTTGCGGTGTCCTCGTCGAACAGCTCTCGCGCATAGCTCAATCGGAGAGCGGAACCGGTTGGCGACGGCTCGCGCCGCAACCACAACTCCACCCCGGACGTCCACGTCCCCGGTCCGTAACGCAACCGCTGATTCGACGCCGGATCACCGGGACCCGACTCCAACCACATCTCGATCCGACCCGTCAGCTGGGCGAAGGTCGGCTCGTCCGAAACGTCCACCGATGCGATCCGAGTGTGCTCGCCGCCGACGCCGATGGTGACCTCGTCACTGCCCGAATACCAGGCGAGCAGGACTGTCCACGCCGCCGCCACCGCGGAATCGGTGACCGTGGAACCGCCCACCCGAGCGTCCCCCACGCTCACCGAAGCTTGCGAGTAGTCGCCCGGCTCACGGCGGGGATGATCGGTCGGCACCTGGGCATGGTCACGGCGATCGACACGAACGTGTGGATCCTCGGTGAAGTTCTGCAAGATCTCGAGGTACTCGCCGGCCATCCCCGCCGCCGTCGATTCGGTGAACAGTTCCGTGGCGAACTCGAGAGCGGCGGCCATCTCCTTCGAACCGCTCCGCTCCGTGGTCACCAGTGTGAGGTCGAATTTCGCAGTACCGAGCGGCATTCCACCGAACGCGAGTGCCGACGGTCCAGTCTGGTCGAAGAGTTGCTCGGACACCCCGCTCGCCGTTTGCAACGCCGGCAGTTCCTGGTGAACGTGGCACACGTCGAACAACGGTGACCGACTCACGTCTCGGTCGCCGGACAGCGCCGTGACCACACGGTCGAACGGGATCTCCTGATGCTCGAGGGCCCCGAGAACGGTGGCCTGGACCCTGCGCAGCAGGTCACTCGTCTCCGGTGACCCGGACAGATCAACCCGCAAGGCGACAGTGCTGTTGAAGTAGCCGATCAGCCCCTCGAGTTCCGGACGGCCGCGCCCCGTGGTCGGGGTGCCGATCACGATGTCGTGCTGACCACTGCGCCGCTCCATGAGAACGAATACCCCGGTCAGCAAGATCACGAAGAACGACACCGACTCCCGGGACGCGGTGGCACGAAGTTCGTCCACGAGGTCGGCTGGAACCGTGAAGGTGTGCACGGCCCCGACGAAGGACTTCCGTGGCGGACGCGGATAGTCGGTGGGCAGCTGCAACAGAGGCGCGTGCACGAGAACGTCTCTCCAGTAGTCGAGTTCCTGATCGAGTGCCGAACTCTCGATCAGATTCCGTTGCCACATCGCGTAATCGCGGTACCGAACCGGCAACGGTGGAAGATCCGCGGGAACGCCCGAACACCGCGCTCGATAGAGAGCAGGCAACTCTCGCTCGAAAATTCGCGGCGACCCACCGTCGTTGACCGAATGATGCGTGGTCACGTGCGATACGTGGGAGGTGGGGCTCATTCGCACAAGGAGTGCGCGGACCAACGGATCGTTCTCCAGGTCGAACGGCGTCGTCGCAGACCGGCGGACGAGATCACGAGCGGCGGACACGGGGTCGGCCTCGTTCGACACGTCGACAGTGTGGAAGAAGTCGCCCAGCCCTTCCCTGATTCGCAGGGTCGGGACTCCGTTCACCGGGACGAAGTTCGTGCGCAAGGCCTCGTGACGGGCGGCCAGATCTTCCCACATCCCACGGACAGCGGATTCGTCGATGTCTCCGTGAAGTTCGGACACCATCGGCAGGTTGTAGAGCGCCGTTCCCGGGTCGAGTTGGTGATGGAACCACATTCGGATCTGGCCGTACGACAACACCGCCACGTCGTCTCGCCGTTCGATCGGCGGCAACCCGGTGCCACCGCCGGAACCCGGGTGCAGAAGCGCCGCGAAGTCCGATACCCGTGGATTCTCGTACAGATCCACGAGTTTGGGACGGGTGCCGTAGGCAAGGGCGACCCTGTCCACCAGATGCATGGCGAGAATCGAATTGCCGCCCAGTTCGAAATAGTCGTCGTCCGGGACTATGTCGACCTCGCTGTGCAGCAGATCGCGCAACGTCTCCCGCAGCCAGTTCACCGCGTCCGGCGGCGCTTCGAGCGTGGAGACGGTGTCCGATTCGGGCAGTTCACCCACCGCGCCGTTCGGCGGCGACTCGTCGGGCGGAGCGGGTGCCGACCGGTCGACCGATTCGGGCAGGTCGTACCAGCACCGAGTACCCGTCATCGGGTGGCCGGGCAACCTCGTCCGGCGCGCTGTCTCGTTGCTTGCGCAGACTGCGCCCCAATCGAGGTCGACACCGTGCTCGTACAGCTGCGCGAGAACGAACAGAATCGTCTCGTCGGTGTCCGGGGCGAACGTGATGTGGATATCGGGACCACCGGCCAGTTCTTCTTCGAGTGCCCGCCCCAGTCGGCCGGCAGGCGAGAAGTCCACGAACTCGACGGGACCCGCTTCGGTGAGGTGTCCGGCGACCTCCACCACCCGGGAACGGTCGAACTGCCGATCGTCTGCCACGACGGTATCCGTCCGATCCGACGAGTTCGTGCCCGTGTTCTCGACCCGAAGCAACCGGGCGACGTGTCGGCAGAATCCACCGCTGAGCATGGTGTCGACATGAACTCCGCAGCGGCGTAGCTCCTCGTAGCCTGCGATCTGTCCCGACATGACGTCCGTAATCTGGTCCGGGGCTCGGAGCCCCTCGGGTGTCGGACGACCGGAGAGTCCGATCGGCACGGGGTCTGGGGAAAGCAACAACACCACCCGGGGTGTGGCACCGCTTCCGCCCTCCGGTCGTGTGAAGGGTCTGTCGAGCGCGTTCACGAGGTCCGGGACCGAACCCGCCACGATCGCCTGCCGGTAATGATGGTGTGGTCGGCCGATTCCCAGCGTGTATGCGACGTCCCCCAACTGATACAGATCGTTTCGCAACGCGTCTGCCACGGCGCGGCGAGAACGAACGAGTGCATCGGCGCTGCGCGCAGAGATTCCGATCAACCGCATTGTGGCGCCGGGCATCCGGTGGCTCTCGGTCTCGCTGTCGGGTGCCTGCACCACGACGCAGTGCGCATTGATACCACCCAGGCTGAACGAACTGACCCCGGCGGCACGCCGGTGCCCGGTGGGTGCGTCCCAGATCCCGAAGCTTGTCGTCACCTCCAATCCGGCGGCAGCAAGGTCCATGCCGCCGTTCGGGCGCCGGAAGTGCAAAGACGGATACCGTTCGCCGTATTCCACACCGAGGATCGCCTTGACCAATCCGGTCACCCCCGCCGCGTGATCGAGATGACCGATGTTCGTCTTCACGGAGCCGATCGGCAGCGGGCCGGATCGAGCCGGACCCAGGCGGGTCACGGCTCCGGCGATCCCTTCGAGTTCCACTGCGTCCCCGAGCGGGGTACCCGACCCGTGCGCTTCCAGAAAACCTGCGTCGGCAAAGTCTTCCCCGGCGCGCCGCCATGCCTGCTCGATCACGGACGTTTGTGCGCGGGCACTCGGCGAGCTGAGTGTTGCCGACGCATGACCACTGTGGACGGTGGCACTACCACCGATCACGGCGTGTATCGGCGCCCGGTCGGCACGTGCCCGGGCCATCGTCGTCAGCATCAGTACGGCACCGCCCTCACCGACGGCCGTTCCGTCCGCGTCGGCGTCGAAGGCCCGGCAACGCCCACTGGCGGACATCAACTCGGTGTACCCCTCGGCCATCCGGCCGCGTATTCCGGCTGTCCTGAGGCTGATACCGCCTGCCAGTGCGTACTCGGCGTCCCCGTCACGCAGTTCACGGCAGGCCTGGTGGACGGCGATGAGCGATGCGTTGCATCCGGAATCGACTGCGTAACAGGGGCCGCGAAGTCCCAGCACATACGCAATGCGCGCAGGCACTGCCATCGGAACGTTCCCGAGGGTGCCGAGCACGCCGGGTTCTGCCCATGCCGCCGGATAAGTGGAGGCGGCGGCACTGAGCACCACCGCGGTTGCACTCTCCTGCAAGGAGACGGTCGAGTAGCCGCCGTCTTCGATGGCTTGGTGCGCAGCTACCAGTGCGAGTCGCTGCTGAGGGTCGATCAGCGACGCTTCCCGTTTCGACAGGTGAAAGTACGCATGGTCGAATGTGTGAATGTCGTCGATGAAGCCGGTCTGTCGATAGCTCTCGGGCGCATCCAATCCTGTCGCCGACGCACGTTCGACGGACATCGAACGGACGCAATCGCGTCCCGCCGTCAGGTTCTCCCGGAACTGTGCCGTTGTTTCCGCTTCGGGAAGGCACACACCGATGCCCACGACGGCGATCTCCCCGGGATCGATCTCGTCGCACGCACGCTTTCCGGGCTCTCCGTTCACCGGACCTCCAGTACGGTCAGAATTCGTATACTTCGGGTGGTCCTCCGTCCTCGTGATTCTCGCTGCCCTCGAGCACCGCGGCCTGCGCTTCCACGGTCACTAGGTCGAACAGTTGCCCCACCCGCAGTACGCCGGGCCACCGCTCGTCGATCTGTCGGTGCAGCTCGACGACGCGCTGGGAGTTGCCACCGACGTCGAAGAATCCCTCCCGAACGCCGAAATCCTCGTGTCCCAGGACGTCGGCCCACACCGCCACCACCGACTGCTGAACTTCGGACGGCACCGGAAGCGGTCGCTGCCGTGGAGCCAGCGCCCGCAGTGCGTCTATGTCGACGTGGCCGTCCGGATCGGTGGGGAATGCGCCCAGTGCCACCACGTCTTCGGGCACCTGCGCCAGGTCGTGATCCGAGCAGAACCTCAGCAATTCGTCGGCCGAGGGAAGGATCGTGGCGGCGGGCGACGGCACCCAGAACGCGACCGGTCGTCCGAGCGGACTTCCGGTTTCGACCAGCGCCACACTCCCCACTGCGGGGTGCAACTCGAGAACTCGGCCTGCCGTCTCCAGATCACTTTCCCGTACCTGCGCACCGCCACGGATCACCGCGCAGTCGAGATCACGTACGACCGAATCCGGTGCGACGGCGATCTGCCGCAGAACCGAGACGAATCGATCGACGATCGTGTGGACGGTCGGCTCGTCGAACAGTTCTGTCGCATAAGCGAGGCGGGCCGTGATGCCATGCGGCGTCCCGCTGTCGGTCCGTCGTTGAGTGAAGGTCCAGTGCAGGTCGAACAGGACGGTCCGCGACTCGCGCTCGAGGTGCTCGACCACCAGGCCGGGAAGCTCCACTTTGGGCGGCTCCTCGCCTCGGAACTCGATCAATACCTGGAACAGTGGCGTGAAGGCGCGGGCACGAGACGGGTTCACGGCCTCCACCACCGATTCGAACGACACGTCGGCGTGGGCGAACGAAGCCAGATCGTTGTCGCGCACATCGTCGAGCGTCTGAGCAAAGGTGCTGCCCGGGTCCACATGCGTGCGCAGGGCAAGGGTGTTGACGAACATCCCGACGACGTCATCGAATTCGGCACGCCCCCGTCCTGACACCGGGGTTCCGACAACGACGTCTGTGCAGCGCACCGCCGACAGTCGCACGAGGACGACGGCCAGCACGGCATGGATCGTCATGAACACGGTGGAGCGGTGGGCGCGTGCGATGTCGACGAGGTCTCGGTGCAGGTCCACCGGAATGTCGAAGTGGACGAAATCGCCCGCGAAGCTGCGCTCGTCGGTTCGGGGCCGGTCGAGCGGCAGTGGTGTGACGGCGGGGGCCGAGTCCAGAGCCGATCGCCAGTACTCGATCTGCCGGTGGGCGAGCGAGTTCCGGTCGTCGTCATGGCCCAGCAGGTCACGCTGCCATTGGGTGAAGTCCGCGTACTGCAGGCGCTGCGGTGGCCACGCCGGACGGTGTCCCGCGACTCGGGCCGCGTAGGCACCGACGAGATCACGCGCCAGCGTCCGCATCGAGAACCCATCGGCGGCGATGTGATGGATCACCAAGACCAACACGTGCTCGTTACGGGACTCCCGGAACACGGCGGATCGCAGCGGCACTGCGGCCGCAACGTCGAATCCAGCCGTGAACAGTTCGTTCGACGCCGTCTCCAGATCGTGCTGGTGAGCGACCGGACGGACAGGCACGGGGACGGGTTGGGCGGCGAGAACCTCTTGGATCGGGCCGTCCGGCCCTCGTGGATAGCGCGTACGAAGCGATTCGTGTCGACTCAGGACGTCGCCGAGCGCCTCCTCGAGAGCCTTCGGATCGAGGTGGCCGACGAGGCGAAGTTCGATCCCGATGTTGTAGGCGGGTGACTCCGTGTCGATCTGGTTCAGCAACCACATGCGGCGCTGCGCCGGGGCCAGCGGTATCGGTGCCGTACGGTCAGCCGTCACCGGTACCGCATTCGCCGACACGCCGTGCAGGTCGAGTCTGTCGGTCAGTGCGGCGGCGGTAGGTGCCTCGAACAGGTCGCGGACACCGATGCTGGTACCCAGTTCTGCGTTGATGCGAGCGACGGTGCGGGTGGCGGCCAGCGAATCGCCACCCACCACGAAAAAATCATCACCCACACCCACACCCGACACACCCAACACCGACTCGAACACCGACACCACCACACCCACAACCCCCGACACACCACCCACACCCGACACCCCGAACACCGGCACCGGCAACCCCGACCGATCCACCTTCCCCGACACCGACAACGGAAACTCCTCCAACACCACCACCCGCGGAACCATGAACCCCACCAACACCGACCCCACGAACGCACGCACCACCGACTCCACCAACACCACCCCCGACTCGGCAACAACCCACCCCACCAACACCGACCCCACCGGACCATCGACCACCCCCACCACCGCACCCGACACCCCCGGACACCGACACAACACCGACTCCACCTC
>NZ_JBUYWD010000037.1:0-5485 GCF_055231015.1 Rhodococcus quanlei
GGTAACGGATGTTCGGCGGTGTCCTACTCTCCCACACCCTGTCGAGTGCAGTACCATCGGCGCAGACAGGCTTAGCTTCCGGGTTCGGAATGGGACCGGGCGTTTCCCTGTCGCTATGGCCGCCGTAACTCTATGAAACTATGCACACTCACTTCGTTCGTGAATGATCGAGTGAACGCAGAAACCCCTTTCAAAAAAATGGGGGCTCCGCCCGCACACGATTCACGAAAAAACGTGGTGAATCGTGTGCTGTTTCAGATACTGCACAGTGGACGCGTAGCTTCTTTGTGGTAAGTCCTCGGCCTATTAGTACCAGTCACCTGCATACATTGCTGTACTTCCAGTTCTGGCCTATCAACCCGGTGGTCTGCCGGGGGCCTTACCCCCTCGTGGGGGTGAGAAACCTCATCTTGGAACAGGCTTCCCGCTTAGATGCTTTCAGCGGTTATCCCTTCCGAACGTAGCTAACCAGCGGTGCTCCTGGTGGAACAACTGGCACACCAGAGGTTCGTCCGTCCCGGTCCTCTCGTACTAGGGACAGCCTTCCTCAAGTTTCTAACGCGCGCGGCGGATAGAGACCGAACTGTCTCACGACGTTCTAAACCCAGCTCGCGTGCCGCTTTAATGGGCGAACAGCCCAACCCTTGGGACCTACTCCAGCCCCAGGATGCGACGAGCCGACATCGAGGTGCCAAACCATCCCGTCGATATGGACTCTTGGGGAAGATCAGCCTGTTATCCCCGGGGTACCTTTTATCCGTTGAGCGACACCGCTTCCACTTGCCGGTGCCGGATCACTAGTCCCGACTTTCGTCCCTGCTCGACCTGTCAGTCTCACAGTCAAGCTCCCTTGTGCACTTGCACTCGACACCTGATTGCCAACCAGGCTGAGGGAACCTTTGGGCGCCTCCGTTACATTTTGGGAGGCAACCGCCCCAGTTAAACTACCCACCAGGCACTGTCCCTGAACCAGATCATGGTCCGAGGTTAGAGGTCCAATACGATCAGAGTGGTATTTCAACAACGACTCCACAAACACTGGCGTGCCTGTATCACAGTCTCCCACCTATCCTACACAAATCGAACCGAACACCAATACCAAGCTGTAGTGAAGGTCCCGGGGTCTTTTCGTCCTGCCGCGCGTAACGAGCATCTTTACTCGTAATGCAATTTCGCCGAGTCTATGGTTGAGACAGCTGAGAAGTCGTTACGCCATTCGTGCAGGTCGGAACTTACCCGACAAGGAATTTCGCTACCTTAGGATGGTTATAGTTACCACCGCCGTTTACTGGGGCTTAAATTCTCAGCTTCGCCACCGAAGTGACTAACCGGTCCTCTTAACCTTCCAGCACCGGGCAGGCGTCAGTCCGTATACATCGTCTTACGACTTCGCACGGACCTGTGTTTTTAGTAAACAGTCGCTTCTCACTGGTCTCTGCGGCCCCAACCAGCTCACACCGCAAGGGTGATCACCGGCCGAGGCCCCCCTTCTCCCGAAGTTACGGGGGCATTTTGCCGAGTTCCTTAACCATAGTTGTCTCGATCGCCTTGGTATTCTCTACCTGACCACCTGTGTCGGTTTGGGGTACGGGCCGTGTGAAAGCTCGCTAGAGGCTTTTCTCGGCAGCATAGGATCACTGAATTCGCCTCATTCGGCTACGCATCACCTCTCAGGCTTGATGAACGGCGGATTTGCCTACCGTTCGCCCTACAGGCTTACACCAGTATTACCACTGACTGGCTCAGCTACCTTCCTGCGTCACCCCATCGCTTGGCTACTACCAGATCAGGTCCCATGCATCCACCAACTCGAGACCCGAAGGTCTTCTCGTGGCTTCAGGATGGTTAGTATCACTGATTCACCAGGGGCGCGTTCACACGGGTACGGGAATATCAACCCGTTGTCCATCGGCTACGCCTGTCGGCCTCGTCTTAGGTCCCGACTCACCCTGGGCGGATTAACCTGGCCCAGGAACCCTTGGTCATTCGGCGGACAAGTTTCTCACTTGTCTTTCGCTACTCATGCCTGCATTCTCACTCGTGCAGCCTCCACACCTAGTTCACACTGGCGCTTCCATGGCTGCACGACGCTCCCCTACCCACCCACGCACCTGGCCCGCCTCCCGTAGGAAACGAGCGGGCTTACGTGAGTGCCGCGGCTTCGGTGGTGTACTTGAGCCCCGCTACATTGTCGGCGCAGGATCACTTGACCAGTGAGCTATTACGCACTCTTTCAAGGGTGGCTGCTTCTAAGCCAACCTCCTGGTTGTCTTCGCGACCCCACATCCTTTTCCACTTAGTACACGCTTAGGGACCTTAGCCGGCGATCTGGGCTGTTTCCCTCTCGACTACGAAGCTTATCCCCCGCAGTCTCACTGCCGCGCTCTCACTCACCGGCATTCGGAGTTTGGCTGATTTCGGTAAGCTTGTGGGCCCCCTAGACCATCCAGTAGCTCTACCTCCGATGAGAAACACGCGACGCTGCACCTAAATGCATTTCGGGGAGAACCAGCTATCACGGAGTTTGATTGGCCTTTCACCCCTACCCACAACTCATCCCCTCAGTTTTCAACCTAAGTGGGTTCGCGCCTCCACGACGTCTTACCGTCGCTTCACACTGGCCATGGGTAGATCACTCCGCTTCGGGTCTAGAACATGCCACTAACACGCCCTGTTCGGACTCGCTTTCGCTACGGCTACCCCACACGGGTTAACCTCGCGACATGCCGCTAACTCGCAGGCTCATTCTTCAAAAGGCACGCCATCACCCACAGTGACAAGTCACTCGCAGGCTTTGACGGATTGTAAGCGCACGGTTTCAGGTACTATTTCACTCCCCTCCCGGGGTACTTTTCACCTTTCCCTCACGGTACTAGTCCGCTATCGGTCACCAGGGAGTATTCAGGCTTATCGGGTGGTCCCGACAGATTCACACCAGATTTCACGGGCCCGGTGCTACTCGGGTGTCCATTACGACAGTCACCATGTTTTCGTGTACGGGATTCTCACCCTCTACGACAGGCCGTTCCAGACCACTTCCACTAACATAATGATTTCTCACTGTCGGCCGATCCGGCAGAATCGACACAATGAATCCCACAACCCCACACATGCAACCCCTGCCGGGTATCACACACACATGGTTTAGCCTCATCCGCTTTCGCTCGCCACTACTCACGGAATCACTGTTGTTTTCTCTTCCTGTGGGTACTGAGATGTTTCACTTCCCCACGTTCCCTCCACACACCCTATATATTCAGATGCGGGTAACACGACATCACTCGTGCTGGGTTTCCCCATTCGGACATCCTCGGATCTCAGCTCGGTTGACAGCTCCCCGAGGCTTATCGCAGCCTCCTACGTCCTTCATCGGCTCCTGGTGCCAAGGCATCCACCGTACGCTCTTAAACACTTACAACAAAGATGCTCGCGTCCACTGTGCAGTTCTCAAACAACACACCCGAATCAGAATCCCGCCACCACCACGACCACCACCAACGTGATGCGGTCTGCGTGACCATCCAATCCAGATCGTTCTTGCCAGAGAAGAAACACTCACGTGTTCTCTCAGGACCCAACAGCATGCCGATATATCACCCACCAGCCGGCCACACAGGACCAACCGTTGCGGATGAGCGTGTCAGTGTTCCACCCATGAGCAACCGCAGTGAAACATGTGTTCACTAAACGGCCTCTGCTTGCTCCCCCAACACCTGTGTGCTGGTCCGAGACAAGAGATGCTCCTTAGAAAGGAGGTGATCCAGCCGCACCTTCCGGTACGGCTACCTTGTTACGACTTCGTCCCAATCGCCGATCCCACCTTCGACGGCTCCCTCCACAAGGGTTGGGCCACCGGCTTCGGGTGTTACCGACTTTCATGACGTGACGGGCGGTGTGTACAAGGCCCGGGAACGTATTCACCGCAGCGTTGCTGATCTGCGATTACTAGCGACTCCGACTTCACGGGGTCGAGTTGCAGACCCCGATCCGAACTGAGACCGGCTTTAAGGGATTCGCTCCACCTCACGGTATCGCAGCCCTCTGTACCGGCCATTGTAGCATGTGTGAAGCCCTGGACATAAGGGGCATGATGACTTGACGTCGTCCCCACCTTCCTCCGAGTTGACCCCGGCAGTCTCTTACGAGTCCCCACCATTACGTGCTGGCAACATAAGACAAGGGTTGCGCTCGTTGCGGGACTTAACCCAACATCTCACGACACGAGCTGACGACAGCCATGCACCACCTGTATACCGACCACAAGGGAAACCACATCTCTGCAGTCGTCCGGTACATGTCAAACCCAGGTAAGGTTCTTCGCGTTGCATCGAATTAATCCACATGCTCCGCCGCTTGTGCGGGCCCCCGTCAATTCCTTTGAGTTTTAGCCTTGCGGCCGTACTCCCCAGGCGGGGCGCTTAATGCGTTAGCTACGGCACGGATCCCGTGGAAGGAAACCCACACCTAGCGCCCACCGTTTACGGCGTGGACTACCAGGGTATCTAATCCTGTTCGCTACCCACGCTTTCGCTCCTCAGCGTCAGTTACTGCCCAGAGACCCGCCTTCGCCACCGGTGTTCCTCCTGATATCTGCGCATTTCACCGCTACACCAGGAATTCCAGTCTCCCCTGCAGTACTCAAGTCTGCCCGTATCGCCTGCAAGCTCGAGGTTGAGCCTCGAGTTTTCACAGACGACGCGACAAACCGCCTACGAGCTCTTTACGCCCAGTAATTCCGGACAACGCTTGCACCCTACGTATTACCGCGGCTGCTGGCACGTAGTTGGCCGGTGCTTCTTCTGCAGGTACCGTCACTTGCGCTTCGTCCCTGCTGAAAGAGGTTTACAACCCGAAGGCCGTCATCCCTCACGCGGCGTCGCTGCATCAGGCTTTCGCCCATTGTGCAATATTCCCCACTGCTGCCTCCCGTAGGAGTCTGGGCCGTGTCTCAGTCCCAGTGTGGCCGGTCACCCTCTCAGGTCGGCTACCCGTCGTCGCCTTGGTAGGCCATTACCCCACCAACAAGCTGATAGGCCGCGGGCCCATCCTGCACCGATAAATCTTTCCACCCCAGGCCATGCGACCCGAAGTCATATCCGGTATTAGACCCAGTTTCCCAGGCTTATCCCGAAGTGCAGGGCAGATCACCCACGTGTTACTCACCCGTTCGCCGCTCGTGTACCCCCGAAAGGGCCTTACCGCTCGACTTGCATGTGTTAAGCACGCCGCCAGCGTTCGTCCTGAGCCAGGATCAAACTCTCCGTTGAAGACTCAAAAACCGCCGGCCGAAACCAGCAATCAGTCATAGACATCGAGTCAAATCACTAGCAAAAAAACTCAAACTAGCAAAAAATTGTCAATCCATCCCAGACGGAAGAATGAAATGAACCAACAGTCACACCCACCAAAAATGGTAGGCGCCAAAAACATTTGGCACTGACATTCATCGACACACTGTTGAGTTCTCAAAGAACACGCACACACC
>NZ_JBUYWD010000038.1:0-3036 GCF_055231015.1 Rhodococcus quanlei
AGACGGCGCAGCGACTCGAAGACGAAGCCCGCGCCGCCAAAAAGCAGGTGGAACGGGCAGAAGCCGACCCAGGTCTCGACGAGGCCGGCCGAACCTACACCGACGACGCCCAATTGGCCGCCGCCCAAGCACGTTTGGATGCAGCCACCGATGCACTCAGACGTGCACGGCAAGAACTCCAAGACATCATCGACCGCGCCGAACGCCTCCTGCGACAACACAGCGAGCTGGCCGCCCTCACCGCGCAAGCCCTCGACAAAGCCTGCAGCGACGCACCCGAAGAAGGCTTCTTCGAGGGCCTCTTCAACACGCTCGAGGACATCGGCGGAGGCATCGCCGACCTCGCCGCCGACATCTGGCAATTCATCGAAGACAACGCAGACCTCATCAACGAGATCTCGAATGTCTTGTCTACCTGCAGCAGTGTTCTCGGTGTGGCATCAATGTTGACTTGGTGGTGTCCACCGTTGAGTGGTGCGCTGGGCACCGTGTCCCTTGGATTGGGTGCGGCAGCACTCGCAGGGCACGCACTCGCTAAAGCCGCTGGTGCCGACGTGGCGTGGACCACGTTGGTCATGGATGGCGTCGGTGCTGTTGGTGGCACCGGCGCCATGGTCATGAAAGGTCTTGGGGACAGTGCGCAGGCAAGCGCAATCGCAGCTCAAACAGCCGGCCGGTTCGACGACGCTGCAGCCTTTATGGCGAAATCGGGAAGCTGGGCAGATGCGAGTGCCACCCTGGGAAACACATCTACGATCGCCGGCGTAGCGGCCCCGTATCCATTGCAGGCAATGAACTACGAAGAAGGCGTCACAACGTTGCACCAAGACATCGGAACCTACTTGGTTCCCGACGACCTGCGTGAAGCCACCACAATCGCACTTACCGGTCCCATTGCGGGCCCCGTGGTGAACACAATTGTTGAGAACCGATGACGTTCACGATCGCTTTTCCCTCGGGATTCATTCCGATTCCAACCGGTGGTACCCGGGACGAGCGGAACCGCAACGCACATTCCATCGTCGATCTCTGCCCAGAGGACACCGATCGAGACGAAGTGGTGCGAGGAATTCTGGCTGCTGGCGATCTAATCGCAGCTAATGGCGGCGTCCTTGGTGGCCAGATAGCGCTCGCCGGGACCCAACCGGGGGTGTGCGCCACACTAAGCGTGTCAGTTCGATCGTTGACCGGGCACGCGCCAGATCTCCCATCCGACTCCCCCACCAGGGAAATCGCAAGAGCGATCGCCAACTCGATATCGAGCAATGGTTCACAGTCATTTGTCCAGTACCGAGAACTTCGCTGTGGTCCAGTAGTTCTCATCGCGCGAGCTGGCCACTTCCCGATTTCAGGGAAGTACACGTTAGATCAGCACCCAACTGATGCACCCAGCGATGCGATGCATGCGATCGTGCCGATGCCCGATGGCCAGTCCTTACTGTTCGTCGATGTCGCGACGTCGGCACATCAGCATTGGCCAGAGTTTCTGTCGATTGCCCTCAATGTCACCGACAGCATCCGGTTTGATGACCTGGACACAAAAGACACTACTAATCAAGATGAGTCGGAGAACTCCACCTAATGTTTCATCCAGAACACCCGTCCGCCGGTGCATTCGACGGGCGCGAGATCGTCGCTTTCCCTACCGTTGTGGGGTCAGGTCTGTCCCCCTCCGAAGTAGCGGCGATCGCCTACCGGCGCGGCTACGTGTTCGCATGGGGAGTTGGCAGCAGAACTGGAAAGACGGGCACATACTACTTCCGCAGATTGTTCCCCGAAGTACCTATTCCACACGGGACTCGATCGTGATCACTGAAACCCTAATACTGGCGACTGTGGAACAGACTGGAGAGCCTTCGTCCACACTCACCGATCGCCTAATAAGCCTGACCGTTCCGATATTAATTGTTCTCTCAACGGTAGCCGTCAGAATGTTTCCGGTCTACCACCGATGGAAGATAAAACGAGGAATCAAACGTGCGCCCGCCGCAGATCTCCAGGAAAGCCAGATAGCGCTCATGTTCGATGGAAGAAGGCTGGCGATCATCGACCACCGAAACTATACAATTCCGATCTCCACCATGAATCGCATCGCCAATAGCCACGGCTACTACTACATCGGCGAACGCGGATTCTCCTTCGGTAGTACACGAGTGGCGTTCCAGCGACTACCGCATCCGCCACCCCTGCCGATTCCCAATCTCTCGCAGAAGTGGCATCCCTACCCCGTTCCGCGCGAATGAACCTGATCTTGGCCCAAGCCGCCAACCCCGAAGCCGATCCGATTCCCTGGGTTCTATGGCTGATTTTTCCAACCTTCATAATCATGGTGGGCATGCTGGTTCTCGACAAGCTTCGCGATTTTCGCAGGCGACTCCAGCCTGCTTCGTACCAGGCGGAATGGCTCGCCGAACGCTTCGCCGGCCACTCCACGGTCAGCATACGCGCAAACGAGACTCGTTTCACACCAACCGAACTCGCTGCAATCGCCTACCAGAATGGCTTTGTCTTCGGATACGGCTACATGCTACGTAATTCCATCACCCGACACTATAGGTTCAATCGTGTCTTCTGGCCTGCGAAAGACACCCGTTCGCGCGTGAGCCCTTCGGAGACTTACCGTGAATACTGACATTCTTGCTGCAGTTCAGCCTGGATCCGTTACGTGGAACCTGCTGTGGTGCCTTCCATTCGCAGCCATCTTCGGACCACTCATCTATGGTTACTACTCGATCAGGCGAATCCGATCAGCACTGAATCCGGTGATCGAGGAATACAAGATCCGGCCGCCCGAGGTACCACCGGTCGACGTGGCGACCCATCCCGCAGCCGTGCTGTTCACCGGGGAGTCGATCGTGTTCACACCAGATACTCGGGGGCCAGTGGCGTTGCCACAGCTGGTTCAGGTTCAGGGCCCCGGCAAAGTCGTGAGTGATGCCTGCTGAACTGTTGTTTCGGTGCGTGATGAGGCTCGACGGAGAGTGCGGATTGGGGCGGGCACGACCGTTTCGGTCATGATTCAAGTTCCTACACCAG
>NZ_JBUYWD010000039.1:0-2851 GCF_055231015.1 Rhodococcus quanlei
TGGTGTTGTCGGATCCTGTGGTGTTGTCGGGTTTTGGTGGTGTGGTGGGTGGTGGTGCGGGGGTTGGGTGTGCTGCGTATGTGATGTATACGTCGGGGTCGACGGGGGTGCCGAAGGGTGTGGTGGTCACGCATGCGGGGTTGGCGAACCTGGTCGCCGACGAGGTGGAACGCTTCTCCGTCACACCTTCGAGCCGAGTATCGCAAGTGGCGTCGACGGGGTTCGACGCAGTCTTCTACGAGATGCTCATGGCCTTCGGGGCCGGCGGCACCTTGGTGATCGCACCACCGGACGTCTACGCCGGCGAGGCGCTGCAAGAGTTCTGGGAAACGGAGCGAATCACCCACGCATTCCTCACGCCGTCTGCGCTCGCCACTCTCGATCCGAAACAAGTGCCTGACGTCGGAGTCCTCGTGGTCGCTGGGGAGGCCTGTCCTGACGGTCTGGTTCGAGAATGGGCGCCGCGGCGGCAGATGTTCGACGCGTACGGCCCGACTGAGACCACCGTCCAGGCCACGATCGGTGGACCCCTTGCGGCCGGTCGGCCGGCTCGAATCGGCAGGCCGGCCCGTGGGTTCGAGGTGGTGGTTCTCGACCACTGGCTGCGGCCCGTTTCGATCGGTGTCACCGGCGAGCTGTACCTGGCCGGCGACGGGCTCGCCCGCGGCTATCATCGGCGGCCCGCTACCACCGCCGCTGCCTTCGTGGCGAACCCGTTCGGGGGCCCGGGTTCCCGGCTGTACCGCACCGGCGACCTGGTGCGCTGGAGCGACGGTGGTGAGTTGGAGTTTCTGGGCCGCAACGACTTGCAGGTGAAGATTCGTGGTCAGCGCGTCGAGTTGGGCGAGATCGAATCGGCCTTGTGCAAATGCCCCGGCGTCACCGAATCCGTTGCCGAGGTGTTCGAGGATCGCATCGCCGGCTATGTGGTCGTCGATGCAGGGGCGACTCTCGACGAACAACACCTTCTCACCGGGCTTGCCGAGCGCCTTCCGCAGCGCGCCATGCCGTCGTCCGTCACCATGCTGGACGAGCTTCCGCGGACATCGAGTGGAAAGCTCGATCGAAGGGCGCTGCCGGCCCCGAACGCATCGATCCGCACCTATCGCACTCCGGGCAACCAGATCGAGGACCTCGTCGCCCGCGTCTTCGGGGACGTTCTCGGAGTCGCTCGTGTCGGTTCCGATGACGACTTCTTCGCTCTCGGAGGGAATTCTCTGAGCTCCACCCGTGTGGTGGCGCAGGCACGGATGGTTTCAGGGGTCGATGTGTCGGTGCGGACCCTTTTCGACTTCCCGACGGTCCGGGGATTCGCAGCGGCGATCCAGCGACGAGGCCGTGCAATGGATGCCGGTACGGCCGGTCCCACGTCGACACCGCTCCAACCACGCCTCCGGCCGAGGCACGTTCCGCTCGCTCCGGTCCAGACGAGGCTTTGGACACTTCAGCGGTACGCCCCGTCGTCCGGGGCCTACAACATTCCCCTGGTGTTCGCTGTGACAGGACAGTTCGACAAGAGTGCGTTTCGGGATGCTGTCGTCGACGTGGTGAATCGACACGAATCGCTGCGCACCCGATTCCCGATGCGCGGCACAGAGCCTGTCCAGGATGTCGCAACACCTGTCTCGGCAGGCCAGATTCTGACATTCGACCGACTCACGAAGGCGGAGAGCGCTATTCGGATCCAAGAAGACGTGAGCCTCGGATTCGACGTGACGAGGGATCTACCATTACGGGTCGGATGCTATGACGTGGACGGCGAGCACTGGATCGTGTCGGTGGTGGTGCACCACATCGCGGCAGACGGTTTGTCCATGCTGCCACTGGCCCGCGACATCGGCGTAGCGTATTCGGCACGGCGGGAAGGTTCGTCGCCGTCGCAGCCTCCCCTCGACGTTCAGTACGCCGACTACGCGTTGTGGCAGCGTCAGTTGCTGGGTACGCCGGACGATCCGCACTCGCTACTCGCACGCCAACGAACTTTCTGGCAAGAGACGCTGGCGGGGGCGGGATCACCGATGGAATTGCCCACCGACCGCCCGCGGCCACAGATCCGTACAGGCGAAGGTCGCCGAGTCGAGTTCGCCCTCGACGCAGACCTTCACCGCCGACTCCGGGCATGTGCGTCCGAGCATCGGTCGACGCTGTTCATGGTGGCTCACTCTGCGTTCGTGGCCTTCTTGGCGCGAACGTGTGCAACCGAGGACGTATCGATCGGAACATCTGTCGGTGGTCGTACCGAGAAGGTTCTCGACGACGTGGTGGGAATGTTCGTCAATACCGTGGTGCTACGCACCAGGCTTTCCGGAACGATGCGGTTCGCCGACCTCGTCGATACCGTCCGCGACATCGATCTTGCCGCATTCACTCATGCGGACATTCCGTTCGACCAGGTGGTGGAGGCTGTGAATCCGCCGCGCAGTCCCTTCCATACACCACTGTTCCAGGTGTCTCTCGACGTTCAGACGATCGGCGATCTGGATCTCGGATTGCCGGACGCCGTAGTGGAGATGCTCGATCCCGGGTGTGTGGCAGCGAACTTCGATCTGCATCTGTCGTTGTTCGAAAGATACTCCAGCGACGGTGATCCGGCGGGAATC
Source organism: Rhodococcus quanlei (assembly GCF_055231015.1). Classification (NCBI taxonomy): domain Bacteria; kingdom Bacillati; phylum Actinomycetota; class Actinomycetes; order Mycobacteriales; family Nocardiaceae; genus Rhodococcus; species Rhodococcus quanlei. The sequence goes on from NZ_JBUYWD010000039.1 coordinate 2,601, forward strand.
GATGCCGCATTCACCTACGCCACCGACATTTTCGACGAATCCACGATTGAAGCGTGGGCCAGGCGATTCACGTCCCTGACAGCCGAAGCGCTCGGTACACCCGCCACCCGGCTGATCGACTTCGACCTGTTGTCGGGGGTGGAGTGGGGTTTGGTGCCGTGTGGGGGTGGTGTTGGTGTGGGGGGTGGGTTGTTGGGTGAGTTGTTGGTGTCGGGGGTGGGGGATGGGTTGGGTGTGGCGGTGGTGTGTGG
>NZ_JBUYWD010000040.1:0-2779 GCF_055231015.1 Rhodococcus quanlei
AGACGGCGCAGCGACTCGAAGACGAAGCCCGCGCCGCCAAAAAGCAGGTGGAACGGGCAGAAGCCGACCCAGGTCTCGACGAGGCCGGCCGAACCTACACCGACGACACCCAATTGGCCGCCGCCCAAGCACGTTTGGATGCAGCCACCGATGCACTCAGACGTGCACGGCAAGAACTCCAAGACATCATCGACCGCGCCGAACGCCTCCTGCGACAACACAGCGAGCTGGCCGCCCTCACCGCGCAAGCCCTCGACAAAGCCTGCAGCGACGCACCCGAAGAAGGCTTCTTCGAGGGCCTCTTCAACACGCTCGAGGACATCGGCGAAGGCATCGCCGACCTCGCCGCCGACATCTGGCAATTCATCGAAGACAACGCAGACCTCATCAACGAGATCTCGAATGTCCTATCCACCTGCAGCAGCGTTCTCGGTATGGCGTCTCTACTTACTGCTTGGTGTCCGCCCCTCAGCGGGGCCTTGGGGACAGCGTCGCTCGGGCTAGGCGTCGCAGCATTTGCCGGGCATGCACTGGCCAAAGCGGCCGGCGCTGACGTCCCCTTGACGACACTAGGAACAGACCTCCTTGGCGCCGTTGGAGGCGGCGTTGGTAAGTACTTCGAGCTCAGCGCGAAAGGCGCAACAGCAGCGGTCACGCAGGCAGAGAGGGCTGGCGACGCGATCGCAGCAGCGAGTGCCGCCGTGGATGCGGCCAAGGCAAGCAGGGCAGCGACGACCATTGGATGGTCATCGACAACGGCAACGACTGCAATTCCGTACGGTGTACAAGGACTCGGCATTGACGAGGGCGTCACCAACATCCACCAAGATATCGGAACGTACCTTGTACCGGACAGCCCCGACGAGGCTACGGCAATGCTGCTGGGCGGCATGGTGCCGGGAGCAGTGTTCAATGCGGTTGCGGAGCATCAGCAGTGACCATCACGCTCAGTTTGCCCGCTGGATTTGCACCGATTCCAGTGCGCGAGGACGAAGCAGGACGTACCCGTTCGATCGACCGGTTATTGGACTTGGCCGATGACGGAACATTCGATCGAGAGAGAGCCAAATCCGGCCTTGGGACTATCGCTGATTCACTGCGGGCGAACGGCGCGCTCATCGCCGGACAACTTGCGCTCCCAGGTACTCCCCCGAGCGTTGCCGCAATGGTCGTCCTTTCTCTTCAGGCACTGCCGCGGGGTGGCCCAGATTTTGAGGACGCGGCCTCCAAGTCCGAGGCAGCACGAGCCATAGCCCGCGTCGTCACCGACGCGGACAGATATGCCCGTGTCCAGTACCGCGAACTCGGCTGTGGACCAGTAGCACTGATTCTCAGATCAGGCCACTTCCCGATCCCTGCCGAGCATTCCCTGTCCGGCAGCTCTGTCGACGCGCCTACTGACTCATTGCAGGCAATACTCCCAATGCCAGACGGGCGAAACATTGCGGTCCTCGATATCAGCACGTCGGCTCGTGCGGAGTGGCCCAAGTTTCTGGAACTCGGCATGAACATCGTCGACGGAATCCGGATCGAAGAGGAACCCGAATGAGCATGCTATTGACACAAGCGGCCTCAGAATCGGACCCCATACCCTGGGTGCTGTGGCTGACTCTCCTGACTCTCGTTGTCATGGGTGGCTTCTACGTTCGAGGCAAAATGCGCAATCTTCGTCGACGATTCCGATCTTCCTCCGCCCAGGCAGCGTGGCTGGCCAAGCAGTTCGAGGGTCAGATGACGGTCATGTTGGGCGCCAACGAAACGCGTTTTACACCAACAGAATTAGCCGCTATAGCCTACCAGCACGGTTTCGTTTTCGGGCATGGATACCTGCCCCACCGGTCGGTCACCCGCACCTATCGATTCAATCGCGTCTACTGGCCAGCAGAATCACAGTACGCACCCGAGCGCCACGGAGCACTGCGTGAGCACTGACATGTTCGCGGCACTCGAACCCGGGTCCATCACCTGGAATCTTCTGTGGTGCGTACCATTTTTGCCGGTGTACGGCGCCCTGATCTTTGCAGTGGTGCTTCACAGGCGCGGACGGGCAAGGTCGGCAAGGTTGGCGCGAACCTCCGATAGTCGAATCGAGAATTGGCCGGCAGTGGATGTTGTGAACCATCCAGCCGCGTCCTTGTTTCGTGGAGATCCGATCGTGTTCGCGCCGGGCCCACCCGGCCTACTGCCCCTACCACAGCTAAATCAGATTGCCAACCATTACGGATACTTCTATGTGGGTGACCGCCCGTCGCGTTGGAACAACTACAAGATCGAATACGTATTCGTCAGGTCGAGCACTCCCCCTCCGCTTCCGGTTCCACATATGGGCCATCCGTGGGGTTACGGAAACTGATGCGGTTCGGCACTCCCGAGAGTTTCGATAACCTGCGGGTACTTGTCGCACCCCCTCCGGCGGACGGATCGGAAACCCCACCTTCCTGGGGCTACGTGGCCGTTGTCACCGCATTACCTCGAGTTCAACGGTGTCAACCCCGGCATGGGCAACGGCCCGGTCGCCGGCTTCGAAGCCACCACCGTCCTGAACCGCAAAGATTTCGGCATCAGCATCGAGCTGCCACTCGAGGGCGGCGGAGCCGTGGTGGGCGACAAGATCACCATCACCCTCGAAATCGAGGCCGGCCTGCAGGCATAAGCAGCACCCTCGACACACCAACGCACGGTCACTTACCCGGTGGCCGTGCGTTTTTCGTGTCCACTCCCATGCCAAGGCACCCCAAGCCTGCCGCGGGAGCCGTCTTTGTAGAATGGCTTCGATCAT
>NZ_JBUYWD010000041.1:0-2374 GCF_055231015.1 Rhodococcus quanlei
GAACGCCTCCTGCGACAACACAGCGAGCTGGCCGCCCTCACCGCGCAAGCCCTCGACAAAGCCTGCAGCGACGCACCCGAAGAAGGCTTCTTCGAGGGCCTCTTCAACACGCTCGAGGACATCGGCGAAGGCATCGCCGACCTCGCCGCCGACATCTGGGGTGTTATTCAGAACAATGCGCACCTCATCGGTAACATCTCGGATGTTGTCGCTGATCTCAGCACGATTCTTGGCGTTATAGGACTCGGACTGGATGCCACAGGCGTCGGCGCTGTGGTCGGGGTACCGCTAGGTATCGTGTCATCTACCCTTTCAGCGGTAGCCCTTGTCGGGCACAGCACTGCGTACCTGGCAGGAGACGACTCAACGACCCTGCAAACAATCGCGTGGGACGGGGCAGGTGCCGCAACGCTCGGAGTGGGCAAGGCATTGAAACCTGCTGCCGAGATTGTCGAACAAGTCGGGCTGGGCTCTTGGCTCGGCTTCTCCGCGGGCACAGAAGCAGCGGGAAATGATTCCCAGACGACGTTCTTCGACGACATCCAGAAGTACTGGGTGCCAGACTCTCCCAAAGAGGCTCTGGGTGCCATCGCAAGTCCCTTTGGATTTGCGATGTACACGGCTGTCGAGACGGGTATGCAGGAAGATCGCGAGGCCGCGGCGAATGACTAAGTCAACAATCACGTTCGACCCCCCACCATCCTTTGGTGCGATTCCCCTGGATCCGGACCGCCAGTTACGCCTCCAGAAAGTGCGTCAACTACTGTCGGCAACTCCTCGCCCAAACACGGGTGCATTGGAGCAACAGATCAGTTTTCTCGTCGACCTAGGCGAAATCGCAATCTCGAGAGGCGCAGTGGTGTGCGGAATTCTCACTCTCGAAGCGGAACCGGTCGAAAAGACAGCCACACTAGTCCTGAGCATGAACCCACTTGCCGTCCAGAAGGTCGAACTATCCAACTCCAAGGCACGACTACAGGCAGCGCAAGCAATCTCATCGACCGTAGCTCGCCACAACGCAAACGTGGGGTGCCAGGTCATCGAACTTGGATCAGGACCCGTCGCGATTGCGGTGCGATCTGGCCGACATATGCACCCTGCCGCGAAGTCCGAAGCCCCCAACAACTCCACGTATGGTCTACAGATATTCATTCCGACCGATGATCTACTTCAATTGGCGGTCGTCGACATGTCGACGACCGACATCGATCTGTGGCCTGAGTTTGCCCAAGTTGCATTACAGTTTGCGGACAGCGTACGGGTCGAAGTACAGGACGAGGCGCCATGATCCACACATCGAGTTCTAGTACCGTCATCTTGGCGGCCCAAACAGAAGATCCAAACAGCACGGGCGCCTGGCTCCCGTTAGCCCTGGCGTTGCTGCTTATAGCATCCGCTCTTGCGAACTGGACGGTCATTCTTGTGCGTCGCTTGTCGTCTCAGAGCAAGCAACAGCGTTGGCTGGAAAAGAAGTTCAGCGGTAAGGACATCGTCGAGATCTATGCTCCAGCCACGAAGGTGTCTCCACACAACATGGCATTGATCGCTTACAGCCGTGGCTACGTTTTCGCCCGATCGTACGCATCGAGCCGCGACTTCAACCACACATACGTGTTCCGCAAACTATTCACGCCCACGCCCACGCCGAGCCCGGTGGTCCGATGATCGTCGGAATCTTCGTCGCCGCAGCGGTCGTCGGCCTCGTCCTCGGGCCCCGACTGTATCGACGTTGGGATATCTCCCGGCGGGTCGAGCGTGCACCTTCCGAGCACGAGCAGGCAAACGCTATCTCTGCCCAGTTCAACGGCCAACCATTCGTCCTCGTCGATCCGCGAGACTTCACCATCAGTGTCGGCCAGATGAACACGATCGCCAACCGGTTCGGCTACTACTACATCGGCGAGAAGGGCACCCTGTACGGCAGCACCGAGGTCGCGTTCCAGCGACTCCCATCACCGCCCCCACTTCCCGTCCCACGCAAAGCAACGAGTTGGTCGGCGTACGCCCCGCCACCGTTCCACTGAAGTCGGCCGGCACCCGTAAATGGACAGTAGACCGAGAGCCGTGAAGAAGTACTCCATCGCCCTAATGATTGTCGATACGCGGTGTACCCCCCGGGCAGCACGCGGCCCCAACTTGTAGAATGAACCGGACGATCGCGACAGCGAGGAGAATTGTGGCGGGGGATCTTCACCTGGATACCGACGCGTTCGGTCAGTTGATCTACACGTTCGCGTTGCCTTCGGCGCCTGACCCTGGAACGAGTCCCGAACGCCCGCCGGGCGCGAGTCTGGACCTCTGATGACACTGCCCATCCACTACATAACCAATGGAATCCCGCTGCCCAGCGCGGCGTACCCGAACATCGGATTCG
>NZ_JBUYWD010000042.1:0-1704 GCF_055231015.1 Rhodococcus quanlei
CCTGACTTGCACAGGTCGGAGCGGATTCCCAGTGTTGATGTGATGTCTACACTGGTAGAGGGCTTGCGGGTTCGGGATTTGGCACACTAACCGATCGGTAGGATCTGTCGGGTGGCGGCGTACATTCGCAAGATTCGGACCGCGTCCGGGGCGACAGCGGTGCAGATCGCGGTCAAGCAGGGTCGCCGTGACAAGGTCGTCGAGCACCTCGGTTCCGCGCATACGGACGGCGAGTTGGCGGCCCTGGTGCAGACGGCGCAGGATAGATTGCTGGCTGGCCAACAGGAACTCGATCTCGGCCTCGGCGAGGGCCGTGAACGCGGGTCGGTGATCGCGGCGAAACGTTCCCGCTGGCTGATCGAGACGATCGAGGCTGGTTGGCGGCGGCTGGGTTTCGATGTGATCGACGACGAGGCGTTCTTCCAACTCGTTCTCGGCCGGATCGTCGAGCCGACATCGATGAGTGACACGGCCCGGGTGGTCGGCGACATCGGCATGACCCCAGCCCACCGCAACACCTATGTCAACGCGCTCAAACGTTGCGCTGCAAGCGATTACCGCGATCAGGTCGCGAAGAAATGTTTCGAGCATGCGGCGGCGACCGGTGGCCTGTCCCTGGTGCTCTACGACGTGACCACCTTGTATTTCGAGGCCGAGAAGGAAGACGACCTCCGCAAGGTCGGCTACTCGAAAGAACGCCGGGTCGATCCACAGATCGTGGTCGGCCTGCTCGTCGACCGCACCGGATTCCCCTTGGAGGTCGGTTGTTTCGAGGGCAACAAAGCCGAAACCCACACCATCGTCCCCATCGTGCGCCAGTTCCAAGAACGGCACGACATCGCCGGGGTGGAGATGGTGATCGCCGCCGACGCCGGCATGCTCTCCGCAACCAACCTCAAGTCTCTCGACGAGGCCGGGCTCAAGTTCATCGTCGGCTCCCGCGTCACCAAGGCTCCGGGCGATCTCGCCTCTCATTTTCATTGGAATGGAGACGTTTTCACCGACGGGCAGATCATCGACACGGTCACACCCCGGCACGCGAAGAGCACCGTCAACAACGTCCGACACCGCGCCGAGCCGGTCTGGCGCCCCGATACTCATTCGAAGTCGTGGCGGGCGGTCTGGAAGTACTCGAAACGACGCGCCGTCCGCGACAACCAAACCCTCAACGCCCAAGAGGCGAGGGCCCGCGAGGTCGTCGACGGCGCCAAAGCCCCAAAGTCCACCCGGTTCGTCCGTGTCCACAGCCAAAGGGCGCAGCCTCGACACCGCGAGCATCGAGCGAGCCCGATCGCTGGTCGGGCTCAAGGGCTACATCCACCAACCTGCCCGCCACGATCATGGGATCGGCCGAGGTCATCGGCAAGTATCACGACCTCTGGCACGTCGAGCAGTCGTTCCGGATGTCGAAAACCGACCTGAGAGCGCGGCCGATGTTCCACCACACCCGAGAGGCGATCGACGCGCACCTCACAGTCGTGTTCACCGCACTCGCCGTCGCCCGCTACCTGCAAGACGAGACCGGGGCCTCGATCGGGCACATCGTGAAGACCTTGCGCCCGCTGCAGGAAATCAGGCTGACCATCGCAGGCCACCCGCACACCGCCACCGACCCCATCACCGCCGATGCCACGGCCATCCTCACCGACCTGAACATCCCACATTCGTAGTCAGCGTTGGCACACTAAATCTGTGCAAGTCAGG
>NZ_JBUYWD010000043.1:0-1420 GCF_055231015.1 Rhodococcus quanlei
ACAGGGAGATCGAGGTTCAGGGGTGCGGCGGATACGCGCAGGCTCGCGCCTACTCGGTGGTCGTGGTTCCGGGTAATCACTACGTGAAGACCACCCTCTACGGACAGCCGTTCAGCATCGGCTGAGTTCCTTTCCTCGGCAACGTCTTTCACAACTTCGTAATCCCCTGGAGGGAACAATGAACAGCAAGACTGTGCGCTACGGCGCCAAGGCCGCCGGTGTGGTGGCTGCTTCGACCATCGCGTTCGGCTTTCTTTCCGCTGGTGCGGCCAGTGCGGATACTTTCGTGCCGTTGAAAGATGGTGAGGTGTCGCAGACTTTGATCGACGGGACGGTGGTGACGGTGAAGCAGACGGGCAACTCGGCGCTGATCAGTCCGTCGATGGGTGCGACGCCGTTGCACCGCAACGTGTGGGCATCGGGAAGTGTCGACGTGAGCATCTCGGGTGATAACGCCGAGGGTGGTTCGATCGATGTCGGGTACGTCGTGGCGTGCCAGTTCAACTTCGGCGCCGACGCTGGTGCCGATGGTGGGGCGCTCCTGTCGTCCTCGACCGACGATGCCGGTGAAACAACGATCACTGCCGATCCTTCGGGTGAGCTCGGTGGTGGCGTGAGCATCGGTCCAGGCGAGGCCAAGGCAGTCTCCATCCTCGAGATCGAGGAAGAGGACGATCACGGTCACACTTCGACGAGCAGCGAATTCGAGTTCGAGGGCAACAGCGGTGGCATCACCTACTCGGACGAGACCTTCGCCGTGTCCGGGTGCGCCGGCTTCGCTCAGGCCCGCTCCTACGTGAACGTGGAGGTCTCGACCGATCGGGTCGACGGCACCGTCACTCTGTGGGGTCAGCCCTTCAGCATCGGCTGACATCTCGGTGGCGAACGTCACGCCAAGAATATTCGAAGACCGAAACAGTATGAGGCTGGGAGTCTGCAGATGCCGTCTGCAGGCTCCCAGCCTCGTTGTATGCAGGTTCGGCTACTTCGCCACCCGGCAGTCTCTCGTTCGAAGATCGGCAAATCGGACAAAACGTGGTGTCACGTCAAAGGAAAGGGTCCGCTAACTTGTACCAAGCATGAGGTAAACCTCCCGCTCCGACGGTCGGGGTAGGAGCGCCTGTTGAGAGGTATGAATGAGCGAGATCCGTAAGTCCGGTCTGCGTCGTGGAGCCCGCGTTGCCGGCCTTGGTGCTGTAGCGGCGGTTGTGCTCGGCTTGATGTCGACCGGAGCTGCGAATGCAGACACGTTTGTGCCGTTGCCTGGTGGTGAGAAGGTGACCGAGGCCGGTGACGTGACGGTCAAGATTGCTCGTAATGCGGAGAGTGCGAAGGTTTCTCCGTCGTTGGCGGCCAACGGGGCGGGTCGTGTGGCGTGGGTGACCGGTGATGTGTTCGTGGATCTGCAGGGCGAGGTTCC
>NZ_JBUYWD010000044.1:0-1366 GCF_055231015.1 Rhodococcus quanlei
GAACGTGTGATGCTCCTATGTTTCGTCAAGGGGTGTTTTGGGGGTTGGGGTGGGTCAGGAGTTGGTAGATCTCGCGGGCGACGGCGCGTTTGAGGCAGCGGATGATCTCGCGTTTGGTTTTGCGTTGGGTGCTGCGGTGGGCCACGTAGTTGCGGGTGCGTTCGTCGTGGGTCATGCGGTTGATCACAATGAGGTAGAGGGCTCGGTTGGCTTGCCGGTCGCCACCTCGGTTGAGTCGGTGGCGATGGGTTTTACCCGACGACGCCGGGATCGGGGCGACGCCGCACAGGTTGGCGAATGCGGCTTCGCTGACGATCCGGTCCCGGTTGTCACCGAAGGTGGTCAGTAGCTGCGCGGCGGTCTCGGGACCGACCCCGACCCGGTCGAGGAGTTCGGGTGCGGTGTGGGCGACGAGGGTGCGGATCTGCTTTGTCAACGCCCGTTCCTCGTCGGTGAGCTCGAGGATGCGGCGGGCGAGTGAGCGCAGCGAGGTGACGGCGGCGGCGGTGACGGCGGCGGCGGTGACGGCGCCGGGGGTGATCGGGGCCGGCCGCTTTTGGGCGCAGGTGCGCAGCAGTTTCGCATCGGTCAACCCGCGTAGGGGCGAACGCACCGGTTCCGGAGCGGTGACGATCATCGCTTTCAACGCGGTGACCGCCTCCGCGCGGGCTTTGACCGCCGAGCGTCGGGCGTTGCGCAGGAAGCGAATTGCTTCGACGGCACCGTCGTGGGTTTTGGGTGTGGTGGTGGCCCGGCCGGACAACGCCGCGGTGGCGGCGGCGTAGGCGTCGATCGGGTCGGATTTGCCGCGGCGTCGTGCGCGTCGATCCGGGCGGTCGACATCGACGACGGTCAGGCCGGCTTCCCTCAGCACGGTGGTCAGGGCGCACCCGTAGCTTCCGGTCCCTTCCACACCGACACGGGCGACGATGCCGGTGCTGATCAGCCACGCGAGTAGCCGACGGTGCCCGGTCGCGGTGGCCTCGAACTCGCGGTCACCGATCTGCCGGCCCACCGAATCGACGATCGCCGCGTGGTGGGTGTCTTTGTGGGTGTCGACACCGGCATAGACGGTGAGGCTGACAGTAGGCGGTGTTTCGGTCATGCTGGACACAGGTCATCCCCTTTCAGACGGTGGCCACGCACCCGGCCGGGACGGCGGACAACACTGTGACGGGACTTGTTGGTCAGGCTCCTATCAGGTCACTCCGCCCGAACGGTCGCGTGTGTTTTCGGTGTCCGATACGGCAGGGTCGACACATCACGCGCAGGACAGTCTCACGACGTCAGTGACATTGCGAGTCAGACCCCACCGCACCGAACACATCCAGTATCAACCGGACCACCCCAGACTCACAGTGACATT
>NZ_JBUYWD010000045.1:0-1303 GCF_055231015.1 Rhodococcus quanlei
CAGGGCCCCGGCAAAGTCGTGAGTGATGCCTGCTGAACTGTTGTTTCGGTGCGTGATGAGGCTCGACGGAGAGTGCGGATTGGGGCGGGCACGACCGTTTCGGTCATGATTCAAGTTCCTACACCAGCATCACAACCAGGAACGAGTCGTGCCCGCACTCCCATCTTCTCCCATGCCTGCCCGTGTGTCCGATACGGGGATCCTCGGAGTCCTCGACCGGGTTCCCGATCCACGTGCTCGGCGCGGGGTCCGTCACCGGCTTCCGGCGATCCTGTCGGTGGCGCTGGCTGCGGTGTGCACGGGCGCCCGCTCGTTCACCGCGATCGCCGAGTGGGCGCAGGATGCGCCGGCAGCAGCACTCGAGAAGCTGGGCGTGGCTGATCGAGTGCCGTCGGAGTCGACCATCCGTCGCACCCTCTCCCGCGTCGACGCGGCCGTGTTGGACCAGGTCATCGGGGTGTGGGCATGGTTGCGGACCAGCGTGATCGACGGCCGCCGGGTGATCGCGGTCGACGGTAAGACGTTGCGGGGTGCGAAGGACGCGGCCGGGCATCTGACACACCTGCTCGCCGCTCTGGACCAGGACAGCGGGGTCGTTCTCGGGCAACTCGAGGTCGGCGCGAAAACGAACGAGATCCCACTGCTCACCGATCTGCTCGCCGCGTTCGACCTCACCGGTGTCGTGGTCACCGCGGACGCCTTGCACTGCCAGCGGGCCACCGCCGAGCACATCGTCGGCCGCGGCGGGCACTACGTGTTCACCGTCAAGAACAACCAACGGGCACTGAGGAACATCTTGAAAACACTGCCCTGGAAAGACATTCCGACGTCGTCCTCGATCACCGGACGCGGGCACGGACGCGGCGAACGTCGCACCATCAAGGCCACCGAAGTCGCTGCCGGGATCGGATTCCCGCACGCAACCCAAGTGCTGCAGCTTCGTCGCACCGTGACCAAAAACGGCCGCAAGAGCGTCGAGGTCGTCTACCTGATCACCTCGATGCCGATGACATCCGCTGCTCCGCTGCAGGTCGCGGCCTGGATCCGCGGCCACTGGGGCATCGAGAACCGACTGCACTGGGTTCGAGACGTCACTTTCGACGAAGATCGCTCCACGATCCGCACCGACACCGGCCCGCAAGTCATGGCCACGATCCGCAACACCGCCGTCAGCATTCTCCGGCTCGCCGGCCACGACAACATCGCCGCCGCGTTACGACACCACAGCCGCAACCCGCACCGGCCGATCGACCTACTTCACACCACCTGACATGGGTCTAAACGACTTTGCCGGGGCCCTGGG
>NZ_JBUYWD010000046.1:0-1288 GCF_055231015.1 Rhodococcus quanlei
TGTCATGTCTCAGGACATCGAGGACAGATCTGTCTCAGGACTTACGGGACAGTTTCTGATACCTGGTCGTGCGGTCGAGTGTAAGGGTGCGGGCGATCGTGTCGCCGATCATGACGGTGACACGGTCGCCTTGCCAGTGCAGGAAGGCGTCGGTGTTCTTGTGGCGGCGTCCGATGATGATCGACAGCCCGTCGAATTGGATGACGCCGGTGCTCGAGACGGGGCGTTCGGCGCTGCCGGCCCGCCCGGGTAGTGCTGGTGTGGGCGTGGCGGGATTTGTCGCGTCCCAGCGTTGTTGCGGGGTTGTTCCGCCGATGCCCTGGTGGCCACGATTGTTGTAGACCTGCCGGTAGGTGTCGAGTTGGGTCTGCAACTCGGCCAGGGTGGTGGCGGTGGGTTGTTTGGTGAGCCATTTGCGCAGGGTTTGGTGGGCGCGTTCGTTCTTGCCGCACGTCTGCGGGTGGTAGACCGACGAGGCGATGGTCTTCGTGCCGAGTTCGGCGAGGTGGCGTTCGATCTCAGCCATGGAACCGCGGCGTTTGCCGGAGAAGGCGGTTCCGTTGTCGGAGAGCAGATGGGCGGGAATCCCGTAGCCGTTCATCGCCCGCTGCAGTGCGGCCCACGCGGCGGCCGAGGTTTCGCCTTCGGCGGCGTACGAGCACACGTCCAACCTCGAGTGGTCGTCGAGGATCTGCAGGATGCAGACCGTGGTGCCGTCGGCGAGGTAGTGCTCGAGTCCGTCGATCTGCCAGCACCCGTTGGGTTCGGCGAACTCGAAGGTGCGGCGGGTGCGGGGCTTCTTGCGTGGTTGCGGCACGATCAGGCCGCGGTCGGTCAGGACCCGGTAGATCGTCGACCGGGACGGCACCGGGTCCGCGCCCTGGTCTTCGAGGCGCCAGCGGATCGAGATCGGTCCGTTGTCGAGGCCTTCGTCGTCGAGTTCTTTGCGGGCCCGCACGATCGCCTCGTGCACTTCGGGTGTGGTGGCCGTCGGGCTGGTGTTCGGCCGGGTCGAGCGTGCGGTGAACGCAAACGCGCCCTCGTCACCGAAACGGTGCACCAGCGTGTAGAAGGTGTTGCGGGAAATGCCCTGTTCGCGGCACAGGCGGGACACATTGATCTGTGTCCCGCCGGCCACCTTGGCCACTGCTTCCACGATGATCGGATTCATCGAAAACCCTTTTCCGCCCATCCCTGAGTGTCACCAGAGTGGACTGTGAGTGTCCTCGATGTCCTGAAACATCAACTGTCCTGCATGTCCTGAACTCAGACACGAGTCCAGAGACTC
>NZ_JBUYWD010000047.1:0-904 GCF_055231015.1 Rhodococcus quanlei
GGTGCCGGTGGTATCGGCGGCGGTGGCAGTGTCGGCGGCGGACTGGGCACACCACCACCGCCGGCGGCTCCCGCGGGTGGTCCCGCAGCCGGTGCGGTGGCCGGTGGTGCCGCAGGCGGTGTCGGTGGGGCACGCGGCGGCGGTGTCGGTGCGGCCGGGATGCGGGGCATGGGGATGGCCCCGATGGGCGCCCGCGGCGGCGGTGGCAACAACGACGACGAGCACAAGACCCCGGACTACCTGCACAACGACGAGTTGCGTCAATGGGTCGACGAACAGTCCGGTCGCGGGTACGCACCGGTGATCGGCGCCCAGCGACCCGCCCCGCCGGCCGACAACAGCGGATCGACGCAGCAGTGAGTACGTGGACGTTCGACCCGCTGACGTATCAGGTGGGGTGGCGCTCCTTCGGGGTCGAGCACCCGCACTACCCGTTCCAGTACCGGCCCCGCTCCGAAACGATCGACGAGTACGAACGTGAATGCCTCACGGCAGCAACACGGTTCCAGTCCCAGCTCGACGACGACCTGTACTGGGCGTTCGTGACCATGCTCAACCCCGAGGCACGGGTGTATGCGTGCGGGTTCACCGGACCCGGCGAAGCCGAAAAAGTACGGGCGTATGTTGCCGTGCGCGGCCCGCACGCCGTCCTCATGCGGCAAGACCCCGGCCCGGATCACGGATGCGGCGGCGCCGTGCATCTTTCACGCCTACCGCACGGGCGTTGCGGCGACGCCATCGCCCATGCGCTGCCGGACGTCGACCCGGGACGACGCGCACGCATCGACGTCGACCGACGCGACCTCGAAAACGAACCGGGTGGCGAGTTCGACACTCCCACATCGTGGTTGCGTGAACCCAGCCGTCAGGCCACACCGAAACAGGAACTCGAACAACTACTGGA
>NZ_JBUYWD010000048.1:0-712 GCF_055231015.1 Rhodococcus quanlei
TGGTGTTGTCGGATCCTGTGGTGTTGTCGGGTTTTGGTGGTGTGGTGGGTGGTGGTGCGGGGGTTGGGTGTGCTGCGTATGTGATGTATACGTCGGGGTCGACGGGGGTGCCGAAGGGTGTGGTGGTCACGCATGCGGGGCTCGCAGGTCTCGTCGCCGAACAGAATGCTCGCGCAGGCACCACACGCTCGTCACGTGTATTGCAGGCGGCGTCGGTAGGTTTCGATGCGATTCTGCTCGAGCAATTACTGGCCTTCGGGGTGGGCGCCACCTTGGTGATCGCTCCTCCCGACGTCTATGCGGGTCCCGACTTGCAGAACTTCATGAATACGCAACGCATCACGCACGCTTTTCTGACACCGGCAGTGCTTGCCACTCTCGAGCCCGAACGGCTCGAATCATTGGACACCGTGATCGTCGGCGGCGAGCGATGCTCCCCGGAACTGTTGTCACGGTGGGCGGCGCACTGCTGCGTCGTGGTCGGATACGGACCCACCGAGACCACCGTGATGTCCAACATCGCAGACCCCATGAACTCCGGCGACCCGGTCCGGATCGGCCCGCCGGTCGCGGGAATGGGTGCAGTGCTTCTGGATCGGTGGTTGTGTCCGGTTCCGGTGGGTGTGGTGGGGGAGTTGTATGTGGTCGGGGGTGGGCTTGCTCGTGGTTATCACCGGATGCCGGGTGTGACGGCGGCTGGGTTCGTGGCGTG
>NZ_JBUYWD010000049.1:0-712 GCF_055231015.1 Rhodococcus quanlei
CACGCCACGAACCCAGCCGCCGTCACACCCGGCATCCGGTGATAACCACGAGCAAGCCCACCCCCGACCACATACAACTCCCCCACCACACCCACCGGAACCGGACACAACCACCGATCCAGAAGCAGTACGTCGACACCCATGGTCGGTCCACCGATGTCGATCGGTTCGCCCGGATCCAGCGGGTCGCTCACCGTCGACTGGATCGTTGCCTCGGTGGGACCGTATGCGTTCAACATGCGTCGACCCGGCGCCCACTTCTCGACCGTTTCGGCTCGCAATGGTTCTCCCGCCACGACGAGCAGTTGCACGGCCTGCAGTCGAGCCGGATCGAGGGTGCCGAGAACGGTGGGGGTGACGAAAGCATGAGTGACGTGGTTGTCGGCGAGAAAGCTCGTCAGCGCCTCACCGGCGTAGACGTCCGGTGGTGCGATCACCAGCGTTGCGCCCACCCCGAAGGCCATGAGCATCTCGAAGATCGAAGCATCGAAGGTGGGGGACGTTATGTGGGACACAACGGAATCCGAAGTCGTTGCGCATCGGCGGGCTTCGTCGGCGACCAGGTTCGCCAACCCCGCATGCGTAACCACCACACCCTTCGGCACCCCCGTCGACCCCGACGTATACATCACATACGCAGCACACCCAACCCCCGCACCACCACCCACCACACCACCAAAACCCGACAACACCACAGGATCCGACAACACCA
>NZ_JBUYWD010000050.1:0-709 GCF_055231015.1 Rhodococcus quanlei
GCCTGACCCTGGAACGAGTCCCGAACGCCCGCCGGGCGCGAGTCTGGACCTCTGATGACACTGCCCATCCACTACATAACCAATGGAATCCCGCTGCCCAGCGCGGCGTACCCGAACATCGGATTCGATCCGGCCCCCGGCAACGCCGACACAGTCGGACTCCTGGCCACCGAACTCCGCACAGTAGCGGACAAGGTTCGCGAAGCCCACGACTCCCTGGTGCGAGTCGGCCACTCCGACGGAATCTGGCGCGGAGAAGCAGCGACCGCCTTCCGCAACGAGGTCGGCGAGCTCCCCAAATGCCTCGACGATGCGGGCACCGGACTGCAGGATGCCTCTGTCGCACTACGCGATTGGGGCATGGACCTCGAATCGATGCAGAAGACGGCGCAGCGACTCGAAGACGAAGCCCGCGCCGCCAAAAAGCAGGTGGAACGGGCAGAAGCCGACCCAGGTCTCGACGAGGCCGGCCGAACCTACACCGACGACACCCAATTGGCCGCCGCCCAAGCACGTTTGGATGCAGCCACCGATGCACTCAGACGTGCACGGCAAGAACTCCAAGACATCATCGACCGCGCCGAACGCCTCCTGCGACAACACAGCGAGCTGGCCGCCCTCACCGCGCAAGCCCTCGACAAAGCCTGCAGCGACGCACCCGAAGAAGGCTTCTTCGAGGGCCTCTTCAACACGCTCGAGGACATCGGCG